>JBPCMK010000071.1:0-96585 GCA_051002375.1 Pyrinomonadaceae bacterium
GAACGGGTTGACCGCCTGACGCAGGACGAAATCAACGAGCGTTTCCGCGAATTCAAACACATCACGCATTTTGACGAAATTCCTTTTAAACAAGCAACATCGGCTTAATTTATTTTCAATAATTTCAGCCACGAATAACACGAATGAACTCGAATGAAAATCAAAAATAATTCGAGTTCATTCGTGTTATTCGTGGCTAAGTATTTTTGCCTTTTTGGTGAATTCATCGCATTTAAGTTAAAATTTCAACCCTATGCTCGAAAACAAAACGGGAATGATTTTCGGTGTCGCCAATCAGCGTTCAATCGCTTGGGCGTGCGCGTCGGCGTGCGCGGAAAAAGGCGCGCGGCTCGCTTTTACATATCAGGGCGAACGGCTGAAGGAAAACGTCGAGAAATTGACGAAGGATATGGACGACGCGCTGGTCGTGCCGTGTGATGTAACGAATCAGCAGGAAGTTGACGCGGCTTTTGCGACGGTCGAACGAGAATTCGGCAAGCTCGATTTTCTGATTCACTCAATCGCCTTCGCGCCGAAAGAAGCACTCGAAGGCGAATTTATGATGACTTCGCGCGAAGCGTTTTCGACCGCGCTCGAAATCAGCGCGTATTCGCTTTCGCAATTAGCCAGAACCGCCGTGCCGTTGATGAAAGACGGCGGCAGCATCGTTACGATGACGTATTACGGCGCGGAAAAGGTCGTGCAGAATTACAACGTGATGGGCGTTGCCAAAGCCGCGCTCGAATCGAGCGTACGATATTTAGCCGAAGATTTGGGCAAGCAGAACATCCGCGTCAACGCGATCAGCGCGGGACCGATTAATACTTTATCGGCTCGCGGCGTGAAAAATATGGGCGCGATGCTCAAACATATCGCAGAGAAATCACCTTTGCGAAGAAACGTCGAAGCCCGCGAAGTCGGCAACACCGCGCTTTTTTTAGTCAGCGATTTAGCGTCGGCAATCACGGGCGAAACGATTTACGTTGACTGCGGATTTAATATCATAGGAGTTTGAGCGAGTGCGGAATGCGGAGTGCGGAATGCGGAATAAAAACACGCCGTTCCGCACCCCGCATTCCGCATTCCGCATTTAAGAGATGGCGGAAAAGAAAAAGAAAACTACAAAAAAAGTGACCAAGAAAATCACCAAAACCAAAGCCGGCGCGATTGAGCCGAAAACGGTTGCCGAAGCGAAACAGCTCGAAGCAGAAAAAAGCGGTTACTGGCATTTGACCGACGACGAAGTTCTGCTGCGTTCGCCGAACCCGGAAGACGATTATAAAACTTCTGATTCGTGGCGCGTTTTTCGCATAATGGGCGAATTCGTCAACGGTTTCGATTCGATGGCGACCATTACGCGCGGCGTTTCGATTTTCGGTTCCGCGCGAACCGACGAAGCCAATGTGTATTACAACGCGGCGCGTGAAACCGCGAAATTATTAGCCGAAGCCGGATTTGAAATCATCACCGGCGGCGGACCCGGAATTATGGAAGCGGCGAATCGCGGCGCGTCTGACGCGAAAAAAGTTTCCGTCGGCTGCAACATCGAACTTCCCTTTGAACAATCCGCCAATCCTTATTTAACAAAATCGCTGACGTTCAAATATTTCTTCGTCCGCAAAACCGTTTTCATCAAATACTCAAATGCTTACGTGATTTTTCCCGGCGGTTTCGGCACGATGGACGAGCTTTTCGAGGCTTTGACTTTGATTCAGACGCGCAAGATTCGCAACTTTCCCGTCGTGATGTTCGGTTCGCAGTATTGGCGCGGGCTTTTAGCGTGGATCACTTCGACGATGCTCAACGAGAAAAACATCAACTCCGAAGATTTGGGTTTGATTCATTTGACCGATTCGCCAAAGGAAGCGGTCGAATTTATCATCAAAACCTTTCAAGAGTCGCAGCCCAAAACCGGCAGCGGAAAGGAAAGTTAAGCGAGATAATTTCTCAGCCAGCCAAGATAATTTTCAGAAACATCTTCCGCCGAAAGCGCAACGATTTCCGGCACATCGTAGCTGTGATTTATTTGGATAAACTTTTCGAGTTCGACGTATTTTTCGCGGAGAGTTTTGATTAAAAGTAGATTTTCCGCGTCCGTCCGAATTTCATTTTCCCAAACGTAAATTGATTTCATCGCGGGCAAAATCTGCACGCAGACGGCGAGTTTCGCTTCGACGATTTTCCGCGCCAGCGTTTCGGCTTCTTCGGCGTTCGGAACAGTCGTTAAAACAACAATCGCCTTTGATTTCATATTTTAAAAATCGAACCACGAAATAACACGAAGCAGCACAAAGTAAGAAAAATTATTTTCGTTTGCTTCGTGTTATTTCGTGGATAATTATTCTTGGTTTTTCACGCTGCGCCGCGCGAGATTCATCAAATCTTCGGGCATCCATTTATCGAAGTTTTTCTGTTCGGCTTCGGCGATGCCTTTGTTGCGGTTGCGCCATTCTTTTTCGGGCGCGTCTTCGCGCAGAGATTCTTTCGGATAATTTTCGACCTGTTCGAGCGAGATAATAATGCCGTGCGCGATTTCCGCCCAATCTTCGGTTTGAATGCCGCGCAAAACGACCGGCAATCCTGCCGTCCAATCTTCTTCGGGCGCGATGTTGTCGTATTCGGGAATCGTCAAATACGCCGTTTTCGGAAACGGTTCGCCCGAAAATTCGCTGACGATTTGCGATTGGACGCTTTTATAATCGGCGTTCGGATTCGCTTTTCTCATTTCCAAAGCGCGGCGAAATATATCTGAAACGGTTACTTGCTCTGCCATTGTTTTTATAAAATCTCCTGAAATGTTTCTTGTAATAAGTTACACGCATTGTAAAATCAACGCAAAACGGCAAGCTGTAAAGACGCTGCGAATGACATTTTTATGAGAAGCCGTTTCAAAAATAGGAAGCAGAAATAAAACTCGCTTCATATTTTCGAGACGGCTTCGAGGAAATATCTCACGGCATAAATTTGAAACGCCGTCTATTTAATAAAGTGCCGCGCGTTATTATCAATCGGACGCGAGTAATTGCTAATAACGCGCGAGCTATTATCAATAGCACGCGGGCAAATGCCAATAGCGAGCGTGCTATTGGCATTTGCCCGCCGGAAATTAGCAATTACTCGCCGGAAATTGATAATAGCGAGCGAGCTACTATCAATTCGGCGCGGGGAAATGTTAATTGTCCGCGTTCGATTGACAATTCAAAATCGCGTTTTGAACTTCGATGCTATCTTTTGCTTGTTTTTCGGCATCTGAAAAGTTAGTCTTTTTCTATCAGGAGTAACTAAAATATGAAATTAATTTTGGCATTTGCGATTCTGCTTTCGAGTTTCGCGTTTGCGTTGGCGCAAACCGGCGAACAAGCACCGCTTCAGGAAAAGGAAGTTAAATATAAAGATTGGACATACAAATCGGTGCGCGACGACGCGAACATCAATCTGCGCGATTTTGCGAAAAATAAAAAACTCTTGATGGTCGTTTATTTCGCGCCGTGGTGTCCGAACTGGCGCAACGAATCGCCGCTCGCCGAAAAACTTTACGAGAAATATAAAGCAAATGGTTTAGACGTTATCGGAGTCGGCGAATACGATACGGTGGCGGCGATGAAGACCGATTTGGACGCGAAGAAAATCACGTTTCCCGTCGTCTATGAATCCGAATCGCGCGACGATAAACAAAAAACTACGCATTACGATTATCGAAAGGAAACCGGCGACACGCGCAACTGGGGTTCGCCGTGGAACATCTTTCTCGAACCGCAAACCTTAGAGAAAAAAGGCGACGTGCTGACAAAAAAAGCCTTCGTCGTCAATGGCGAATTGATTGAAGCTGACGTTGATAAATTCATCCGCCAGCAATTAGGCTTGCCCGCCGAAGAAATGAAAACCGACAAAACAGCGAGCAAAACCGTCGAAGCCTGCGAACCGGAAAAGGTGTCGGATTTTAAGAAACCCGAACCGCAAAGATAATTTTTGACTGGAGCACAAGCAAGCGGCTCGCGCCCAAGTCGCTACTTCGGTCGTTGAATTATGACTTGTAGAATCGCGCTCACAATTTTAATTTTAATTTTCGCGCCTTCTCTTTTCGCG
The DNA here is from genome assembly GCA_051002375.1 of Pyrinomonadaceae bacterium. Classification (GTDB taxonomy): domain Bacteria; phylum Acidobacteriota; class Blastocatellia; order Pyrinomonadales; family Pyrinomonadaceae. Next base: position 4,087 of record JBPCMK010000071.1, read on the forward strand.
CAGTCGGGGCGCATCAAGCCGACCGAAACGCCGACACCCGCGCCGCATCCGCGCGTCGTTTATATTCCGACCGAATCGAAATCCGAGAACCCGAAACCGCAAATCGCGCCGACTCCGAAGTCGAAGAAAACTGACGAAGACGAAGGCGATATAATTCGCGTTGATTCGACGCTCGTGCCGATTCCCGTTTCGGTCGTTGACCAAACGGGCAAAGCGATTACCGACCTTAAACTCGAAGACTTTGAACTTTTGATTGACGGCAAAGCGGCGGAAATCAGCGAGATTTCGCGCTCGGAAACGCCGGTTCGTCTCGCGCTTTTGTTCGACAATAGTTCGAGCGTAACGGTGGCGCGTGATTTTGAAAAAAAAGCCGCCGTCAAGTTTTTCAAGCGCGTCATTCGTCCCGAAAAAGATTTAGCCGCGCTTTATTCGGTGGCGACCGGAACGCGCCTCGAACAGCCGCTGACGAAAAATGTCTCGCAGCTAACCGGCGCAATCGAAAATTTTCCGAATCCCGAAGGCGCGACCGCGCTGCTCGACGGAATTATCAAAGCGGCGAATTATTTGCGAGACGCGAGCGACGGGCGGCGCGTTATCGTCATTGTCTCGGACGGCGACGACACGATTTCCGATGCGACTTTCGAGGAAACCGTCCGCACCGCGCAAGCCGCGAACTGCCAAATCTACGTGGTCAAAACGACGGATTTTGAAAACTACAAACGCACCGGCGGGCGCGGCGGCAACGCCAACATTCGCCAACTCGCCGCCGAACGCCGGATGCAGGAACTCGCCGTGCAGACCGGCGGCGCGGTTTATTCGCCGATTGACGAGCGCGAACTCGACCAAGCCTTTACGCAAATCTCCGCCGAACTTTCTTCTTCCTACATCTTGAATTATTACCCCGAAGAAGCAGGCAAAAGCGGCGACTTTCGCGCGATTTCTCTTAATGTCAAAAACAGAAAAGGTTTGACAGTCCGCACGCGAAAAGGTTATTACGTTAATAAAAGGTAAGGTGAAAAAGCTATGACACCGGAGGAAATAATCAACGAAATTCGGAAACTGCCGCCCGTGCAGAAAAAAGAAGTTTTCGATTCTTTTTCCAATGCGATGAATAAACCTTCGGTTACCGAAGAAGAATTTTTACGAATACTTTTAGCTGAAGGCGTGATTAGCGAAATTCCCGATTTCGAGAATTATACGGACCAAGACGACGATTTTGAACCGATAGAAATCGAAGGCGAGCCTGTTTCGGAAATAATCATCAAGGAAAGACGCTGATGAACGCTTTTTATTTAGACAGCAGTTCTATCGTCAAGCGATTTTCGAGAGAAGCGGGAACGGTTTGGGTTTTAAAATTATTCCGACCTTCAAACGCTAATCTTATTTACACCGCCAGAATTACTTCCGTCGAGGTCGTCTCCGGTTTGATGCGAAAAAGTCGCGCCGGTAATCTTTCTTCAATCGAATTAGACAAAGCGGTCAGCCGGTTTGAACGAAGTTTGCGCGGACGTTATGTTTTTATTGATGTGAACGAACCGCTTTTGACGAGGGCGAGAAATTTAATTAAAAATTACAAACTGCGCGGCTATGATGCCGTTCAATTCGCCGCCGCTTTGCAGATTCGTCAACGCCGAATTTTTTTGAATCTCTCGCCGATTATTTTCGTTTCCGCCGACAACGATTTGAACGCCGCGGCGACCGCCGAAGGTTTGGCAGTTGAAAATCCGAACAATTACCCGTAAATTTGTTTGGTTATGCTTGAAGAATATCTACGACAATTTCTCGAACACCTGCGTTACGAACGCAACGTCAGCGCGCACACTTTGCGAAATTATTCGAGCGACCTCGAACAATTCCGCGAGCATCTTTTCAAAATTGACAAGCGCAGCGACATTCCCGTCAAAGACATTGACCATTTAACGATTCGTGAATGGATGGCACAGCTTCACGGGCTGAATAAAAAGAAAACTTCGATTGCCCGAAAACTCGCATCGTTAAGAACATTTTTTCAATTCCTAATCCGCGAAGGCATTCTCGATAACAATCCCGCAAAACTCGTCGCCACGCCGAAAGTAGAACGCAAACTTCCGACGCATCTTTCGATGGAAGATGCCGTGCGCTTTATCGAAACGCCGGATTTGGAAACGGATTTGGGCAGACGCGACCGCGCGATTCTCGAATTTCTCTACGCCACTGGAATGCGCGTCGGCGAACTTGTCAATTTGAATTTGAAGGATATTGATTTCCGCGAGAAATTAGTTCGCGTAACCGGCAAGCGGAAAAAGCAGCGCATACTTCCCTTCGGCGAACCGTCTTTGCGGGCATTAATGTTTTATCTGAACGAAGCCCGCGCGGAATTTCTCGCCAACTGTCCGCCGTCGGAGCGAGACGACCAAGCCGTATTTTTAAATTATCAAGGCACGCGCATCACCACGCGCAGCGTCGGTCGAATGGTTGATAAATATATCAAAATCTGCGCCGAAATCAACCGCGACATCTCGCCGCATTCTTTGCGGCATTCCTTCGCCACACATCTGTTAGATTCCGGCGCGGACTTGCGCGACATTCAAGAATTATTGGGACACGCCCGCCTTTCGACGACGCAGATTTACACGCACGTTTCGATGGAGAAATTGATTGAAGTTTATGACCGCGCGCACCCGAAGGCTTAAAGAGTCGTGTCGTAAATTAATTTGTAATTTTTCGACAAAGATACGAAGTTTTCATTGACTTTGTAAAACCTTTTAAGCGAAGATTACTAGCGACTCCCCGATTCTGATAAAGTTTAGAAGAAAAATTTACTACTAACAAAAACAAATGAAAAAATACAACAGATATTTCGGTCTGATGGCGGCAAGCGCGTTCTTGCTTTTGCTTTTTACGGCTTCTTCATTCGCGCAGGCGACGCAGGATTTTACATTGCACAATGAAACGGGCAAAACAATTAAAGAGGTCTATGTCGCGCCGACGGCTTCGAACGATTGGGGCGACGATGTTTTAGGCGCGGACGACACGCTCGGCGACGGCGAGGATGTAGATATTGTTTTCAACCGCCGCAACAAAGTCAACAACTACGATTTGCAGGTTACGTTTAGCGACGGCAAAAGCAGCATCTGGACGAAATTCGACCTCTCGACCATCAGCGACATTACGATTTCATATAAAAACGGCAAACCTTGGGCAACTTGGAAATAATCTTAATTTTAGTTCCGGGTTCACAAAAATAAAATGCCCCGCAGTTGCGGGGCATTTTATTTTTGTCTTACCTTACAGAAGAAATGTGATTTATAATATCTACGCCAAAGATAACTTATCGAGTTTCTATGAAAATTCAAATCACCGCAAAAACCTTTTTTCTATTCCTTTGCCTTTTGATTTTTAATTTGGCGATTTTCGCGCAGGAAAAACCGCGAGCGATAAAATTTGATGAATTCGATGATGTCATCGCTAACCAATTTTATTCTGAACGCGACGAACTCACATTTTCGCAACGCGTCAAACGATTCTCCAAACAATTGGAAAAGGAACACGGAATAAAGGTTTATGTAATTTATTATCAAGCCCGAATCGTTTATGAGAATTTTGGATGGAACTTTGTAAATCGGGCAAACGACATTAAAAACCAGATTATGTATGACGACCGGATTAAAGCTGAAGATGTCGTAATAGTTGACGGCGGATACAGGGAGAAAAACACGATTGAGTTTTGGATTGTGCCGAAAAACGCCGACCCGCCGAAACCAACGCCGGAGTTTGATAAATCGGAAACATTTCTTTGCCCAAGAATTAGCGTTTATAGTCCCGTTCCTTCATTTGACGATGCTAAAATTGTCGGATTTTCCGTTTCAACCGATAACTTGAAATCAATAAAGAATTATTCTCTGACGTGGAAAGTTTCCGCAGGCGAAATTGCCGAAGGACAAGGCACGAAAGCAATTACAGTTAAATTAAACGACTCTGGCATAAAGCGAGTTACGGCGTTTGTCGAAGTCGGCGGATTGCCTTATCCGTGTGGGAAAGTTGGATTTGCAACAATCGAGGTTGGCAGGAAAGCATATTTAATAGAAAAAATGGTTGGTTATAACTACTCTTATTTATCGGCACTGGTAGATTCTTTTATGGTTGAATTGAATAATAATCCGACGCTAAAAGGCTATATCATCGTTTATGCGAATCGCAGCACAGGAACTAAAGAAATGGAAAGGTCTATTGCCAGCGTTAAAAGAATCTTTGCCTTTCGCAAATATGACCCAAGCCGAGCAACAATTATCAGAGGCGGTTATCGTGAAGATAATACGGTTGATTTGTGGATTGCGCCTGAAGGGACTGAACCGCCGAAGCCGACTCCAACTGTTGATGAGAAATTCATTGCCCCCGCAAATAAATCCAGCAAAAAGAAAACTCGCCGCCGAAATTGATTTCAACCGTTTTGTTTATTATTCCATTTCCGATTCGTCAATATCGAAATTTGCATGGACGTTCTGCACGTCGTCGTTGTCGTCAATCGCTTCGTAAAGTTTCATCATTGCTTTTGCGTCCGCGCCCGTCAGTTTGATGTAGTTTTGCGGAATCTGTGAGATTTCCGATGATTGCGGTTCGATGCCTGCCGCTTTGAGTGCTTCGTCAACGGCTTCGTAATTTTCCGGCGCGGCGTAGATTTCATAAACTTCGCCTTCGTCCGCTACGTCGTCCGCGCCGGCTTCGATGGCGATTTCAAAAAGTTCGTCTTCCGACTTTGCCGCCTTGTCAACGATTATCAAACCTTTGCGCTCGAATATCCACGCGACCGAACCGGATTCGCCCAAGTTGCCGCCGTTTTTTGAAAACAGATGGCGCAGTTCGGCGACCGTTCGATTACGATTGTCGGTCATCGTTTCGACCATCACGGCAACGCCGCCGATGCCATAGCCTTCGTAAGTTATCTCTTCGTAATTCACGCCTTCGAGTTCGCCCGTGCCGCGTTTTATCGCGCGGTCAATCGTGTCGTTCGGCATATTTTGCGCCTTCGCGTCGTTGACGGCTTTCCGAAGCCGCGCGTTTGCGTCAACATCGCCGCTTCCGCCGGTTCTGGCGGCGACGGTGATTTCTTTGATCAGTTTCGTGAAAATCTTGCCGCGCTTTGCGTCCAACGCGCCTTTTTTATGTTTGATTGTGTGCCACTTGGAATGTCCAGACATTTTTCGTTTTTCCTGTTTTTTAATTTATTGAAAAAGGCAATATATCACGCCTTGAGAAGGTCGGCAAAATTGATTGTTTTGCTGCCGATAATTTTTATCTGTTTTGTTTTGGAAGTTTGCCCTTTGAGAATTTCAATCGCGCTTTTCGGCACGTTGAATTTTTTCGACAGAACTTTTATCAATTCCGCATTCGCCGCGCCGTCAACAGGCGGCGCATTTATTTTAATTTTCAACGCGCCATTCATCTCGCCGACGATTTCGCTTTTCGACGCTCGCGGCACGACGCGGACGCTGAAAATTATCGAATCGTCTTTTTCAATAAATCGAATCACTAATAAACAAACACTCGAAGCACGATATTCTGCAAAAATCCGAGCAGAAGCAAAACAATCATCGCCGAGAAATCAAACATTCCGACGGTCGGAATAATGCGCCGCGCCGGAATTAAAATCGGGTCGGTTACGCGCTGAACAAAGCCGAGAAATGTGCTGCGCGAAAAGACAAACCACGCCGAAATAAAGCGTATAAAAATAAACAAAATGTAAATGCTGATAACCGCATAAAGCACGAAACCGATAATCCATTTCACGTTTCCAGCCGCCAAACCTTTGCCTAAACCGTCAATGATAAAAAACGTATTGCCGATAATTTGCAGCGCGAAAAATACCAAGATAACCGCAATAAAAATCGTAACGAGCGGCGCGAGCCGCGTGTCAACGCGAAAACCAGCCAGCAATCTCGCCGCCGGATAAACGAAACGGTCGGTGTATTTTTTCAGATAATATGAAAATCTGCCGACTTTGCCGAATGGATTCGGGTCGGAATAATTGAAAATCAAGCGCAGCAGAAGCAACGCGACAAAAACTGAAGCGGCGATAATAAAAGTCAAACTGATTATCGAATAAATTGTCGAAAGCATAAATTAAGTATAAGTCCGTTTGGGAATTTGGATTCAAGAAAATAATGCGATTGCCGTTCGCTATTCATTATCCGCTATTTACTAATTTTCAGAGAAAAAAAATAAAATTTACCAAAAGACAGCGAACAGTCAATAGCGAATAACGAACAGCCGCCGTCCAAATTATTCTCGTTTGAATTTTAAAATAGCCTCTAAAGTTTACAGTCAAAATTGCCGCTTTGGGCTTTAGACTCTGGATTGACGTTCGCCGAAAATCGCCGTGCCAACGCGAACGAGCGTCGCGCCTTCTTCAATCGCAATCTCAAAATCGTGGCTCATTCCCATCGAAAGCTCGCCGTTCGGCAAAACGCGGTCGCGGATTTCGCGCAGTTTTTTGAAATACGGGCGAACCTTTTCCGCGTCCTCAAAGAACGGCGGAATTATCATCAAGCCGTCAAATTTCAAACGCTCGCAGGTCTTCAAAAACTCGATCAGCGAAGGCAAATCCTTTTCATCCGCGCCGTTTTTCGTCGCCTCGTCCGCCAAATCAACTTGAATCAAAATTCGCAAACTCGCCCGATTTTCTTCAACGCAAATGCGCTCTAATCTTTCGGCGAGTTCGACGGAATCGAGCGTGTGAACAACGTCGAAAAGCTGCACGACTCGCCGCGCTTTGTTTTTTTGCAGATGTCCGATGAGATGCCATTCCGCTTTTTCCCGTCCAATTTTCGTAATTTTTTCTTCGGCTTCCTGAACTTTGTTTTCGCCGAAAACCACCACGCCCGCCGCAATCGCTTCGCGCACGACTTTCGCCGGATGCGTTTTGCTGACGGCGATGAGTTTTATTTCGCTCGGATTTCTGCCGACTCGCCGCGCCGCTTGTTCGATTCGTTTTTCGACCGCCAAAAGATTTTCGCGCAAACCATTTTGCATAAGCTTTAATATATCAAAACAAAGCGGCGTTCTTGAACTTCCCCGCTAAAATGTTATCATTTGCTTTCACCTTTTTTCGCGCGGACGTGGCGGAACTGGTAGACGCGCAGGTCTCAGAAGCCTGTGATGGCGACATCGTGATGGTTCGATTCCATTCGTCCGCATTCCTTATAAATCAAGCAGACTACGATTGAAAATCACTCGGATTTACGGACAACTTTACATATCCGGCGATTATCTTAATTTACAGTAACGCGAAATATCTTCAAAAAATCGCCCGTATAGTGTATTATTACCGATACGCAAGCCCTTTTAGACAACGGATTTTACATTTTGCCGCCCGACATTCGGAAATGTCTTTAGAGGTAAATTGAAATCAGATAAGATAGCCAAAAAATATATTCAATTGGCAATTTGGTTATTTGGCTTTGGCGACAAGCTGAAAGTTGCGAGGAAAAATAAAATGAAAACATCTCAAATATTTCTTAAGCGCATTTGTAACTCTTTGCAAATTCTATTTGCTTTGTTGCTTGTGTCTTCGGCGATTTACGCGGCAGGCGAAGTTGATCCGACTTTTAATGTTGCTGTGCAAATAACGACGACTGGCTCGGTTGAAAAAATACTCGTGCAGGCGGACGGCAAACTGCTTGTCGTCGGCAACTTTACCGTTGCCGACAATACCGCGCGAAGTAATATCGCGCGGCTGAATGCCGACGGCACAGTTGACACGACATTTAACCCGCCGGATTTTTATAAACTTTCTTTCGGGTATCTACGAACTTTGACTGATGTCTATATCCGCGCCGTCGCTGTGCAGCCAGACGGCAAAATTCTCGTCGGCGGCAATTTTTCAGGCGTAAATAATACGCTGCAGCCGAGATTGGCGCGGCTCAACGCAGACGGTTCGCTCGATTCGACGTTTACAACTGCTCTTACCAACGATTTACAGCCGGATACAAATACAATCTACGATATTAAAATTCAAACCGACGGCAAAATTATAATCGGCGGCAATTTTTCCATTATTCAAAGCGGAACGTCTCGTAGCGAAATCGCCCGCTTGAATAGCGACGGCTCGCTTGACGTTTCGTTCGGACAGGCGATTACATCCAATCCGATTGTCAGTTTGGTCATTCAGCCAGACGGCAAGACGGTTTTTGCCGCGTCCAACGCAACGAACGGCTTTGTGCGCCGAGCCAATCTTGACGGAACAATTGACGCTTCATTTCCCGACGTTCAATTCGCCACCCCACCAAGCACCCAAGGCGGTTTCGCCATCAACCGCGTCGTTTTGCAGCCGGACGGCAAAATTCTGGTTGGCGGCTCGTTTACCTCTGCTAACGGTTTTCAGGTAAAAAATATCACTCGCTTGAATACCAACGGTTCGATTGATCCCGCATTCAACTCTGCGGGAACGAGCGCGGTACAAAACATCAGCAGAATCAACGGCATCGCCATTTTACCCGACGGAAAAATCGCTATCGGCGGAACTTTTGATTACTATGGGACTCAGATACGCAGCAAAACCGCGCGACTGAACGCGGATGGCACACTCGACACAAGTTATAACAATGTTCTGGGAGGATCAGCACCCGAATCTGTTACCGTTAACGATGTTCAATCGCTAGGTGACGGCAAAATCATTCGCGCACTCACAGACCCGTATGGTTTGCGTGAAAAAATAGCGCGAATCAATACCGACGGAACGCTTGATACGACTTTTACCGGAACAGTTTATCATCGCGGCGCGATTTATGAAATACTGGCACAGCCCGACGGAAAAATTCTCGTGGGCGGCTTATTCGCAAAAATCAACGGCACGGCACACGCAAATTTAGCAAGACTGAATCAGGATGGCAGCGTTGATATGAGTTTTGTCGCCAGTAGTGTTGCCAACGGCGGCGTAACTGCAATAAGCCTACAGGGAGATGGCAAAATTCTGGTCGGCAGTACTGCGTTCGGCAATAACAAATTAGTGCGGCTGAATGTAGATGGTTCGCTCGACACGACTTTTAATTCACAGCTTTCCTACGGGAATTTCGTAATCTGGATACAGGAGATCGCTGTTCTGGCAGATGGGAAGATAATCGTTGCCGGAACTCTCGGCGCGGCGAACGGCACAAACGTGCAGGTCGCGCGTCTGACGATGACCGGCGCAATTGATACCACGTTTCTCGGAACGATGGTCGGCGGCAGCGGCAACGCGGGTGGTTACACGCCTATCACAGATTTGAAAATTCAGTCAGACGGAAAAATAATTATTGTCGGCACATTCACCACCGTCAACGGCGCGAATCGCGGCAGGATTGCCCGATTAAATGCTGACGGAACTTTGGACACAACCTTCAACACCGCGCTCGGCGCAAATGATACGATTAACAATTTGGCGATTCAGTCAAACGGCAGTATCGTCATCGGTGGCAACTTTCTGGCAGTCAATGGCGGCGCAATCGGTACTCGCCCATATCTGGCTCGGATACTGTCCGATGGCACTTTCGATAACAGCTTCACGACGACGGCAAACAATTCGGTTCAGGTTCTCGAAAGACAGCCGGACGACAAAATTCTCGTCGCCGGTCTTTTTACTCAAATTAACGGTGTAACGCGCAATGGTCTGGCGCGGCTGAACGCCGACGGTACTTTAGATAACTCATTTACGGGAAATGGAGTGAACGATATTATCCGCGATATTACACTTCAGCCGAACAACAAAATTTTAGTCGGCGGAGAATTTACTCGCCTCAACGGAATATCAGCCATCGGAATCGCGCGTTTACTGAATAACGCGGCAGCGCGACGGACACAATTTGACTTTGACGGCGACGGTCGCGCGGATATTTCCGTTTTTCGTCCATTAACGGGTTTTTGGTATGAATTGAGAAGTCAGAATTCTTCTTTCTATGCGCTTCAATTCGGAGCGTCGAGTGATAAAATCGCGCCCGCCGATTACGATGGCGACGGGCGCACCGATATTGCTGTTTTCCGCGATACTGTTCCGGGCGCAGGCAATTTTGCTTATTTTTATATTACGAATAGTTCGGATAATTCTTTCCGTCCCGTGCAGTTCGGCGCGACCGGCGACGTGCCTGTCTCGGGCGATTGGGACGGCGACGGGAAAGCCGATTTAGCCGTTTACAGAGATGGCTCTTTAACGAGTGGGCAGAGTTATTTCTATTATCGTCCGAGTTCCGTTCCGGGAGCGGATTTTCGTTCGATAGCTTGGGGCGGCACAGGCGACAAACCTCTCGTCGGAGATTTCGACGGCGATGGTAAATTAGATGCGGCAGTGTTTCGACCATCAACAGCAACTTGGTATATCTTGAAGAGTTCAAACAATCAAGTGATTCAAACTTCTTTCGGATTAACAACGGACATTCCCGTTCCAGCAGATTATGACGGCGACGGAAGTGCGAATATTGCTGTCTTTCGACCGTCAACCGGAACGTGGTTCACTTCGACCAATCCGCAAATTAACTACGGCGCGGTGCAGTTCGGCGCAAACGGCGATTTACCTGTTCCGGCAGATTATGACGGCGACGGGAAAGCTGATGTCGCGGTGTTTCGTCCTTCGACGGGAGCATGGTATCTGCAGCGTTCGACGAGCGGATTTACTGGCGTGTCGTTCGGCACGGCAGGCGACAAACCCGCGCCCAATGCTTTTATTCGGTGAATGGTTACGTCTGTAAATTAAGTTTTTAAGAAAATCATTATCCACTAAAAACACTAATTTTCGTGCTGTTTTTAATTAGTGTTTTTAGTGGACGGGGAAAATATTGAAACTTATCGTCTGCACTTTTTTCTTTCATTATGAAATCTCTGCTCGATTATTTTCTAGCAAATCAAACTAATATTTCGGATTCGATTCGCCAACTCGTCGAAATCGAATCGCCGTCGCGCCATGTCGAGGGCAATCGTTCAGTCGTTGATTTTCTCGAAAACGAAGCGCGGAAATTATCGCTCGATATCAGCGTCGAAAGAATTTTTGCGGAAAATTACGGCGAGCATTTTATTCTTCGCGCTTTTCCTTCCGACGAAAAACCGATTCTGATTCTCGGACACAGCGACACGGTTCACCCGTTTGGCGCGAAGGCGAAAAATCCAACGCGCGTCGAGGGCGAAAAATTTTATGGCGGCGGCATTTTCGATATGAAGGCGAACTGCGTGATTGCGTTGGAAGTTCTTAAAGCATTCGACGAATTAAATCTGCAGCCGAAAAAACCAATCACGGTTTTATTGACTTGCGACGAAGAAATCGGCTCACCGACCGGACGAGAATTAGTCGAGCGCGAAGCGGAAAAGTCGGAATTCTGTTTAGTGTGCGAGCCTTCGGCAAACGGCGCGGTCAAGACGGGACGCAAAGGCACGGCGAATTATATTTTAACAGTGCGCGGAGTTCCCGCTCACGCCGGACTCGAACCCGAAAAAGGCGCGTCGGCGATTTTGGAAATTTCCCGTCAAATCGAACGACTTCACGCGCTTAACGATTCTGCAAAAGGCACGACTGTTAATGTTTGCACAATAAACGGCGGCACGGCTTCTAACGTCATTCCCGAATTTGCGACTTGTTCGATTGATGTGCGTTTTGCTTCGATGGCTGAAGCGAGACGCATCGAAGACGAAATAAAAAATCTAAAAAGCGACGATGAAAAAGTTTCGATTGCAATTTCAGGCGAGATAAATCGTCCGCCGCTCGAACGCACCGAAGCGGTCGCCGGTCTTTACGAAAAAGCCCGAAAAATCGCTTTGCAATTCGATTACGAGTTGCGCGAAACCAAGGTCGGCGGCGCGTCCGACGGGAATTTCGTCGCGGCGTTGGGCATTCCTGTTCTGGATGGTTTGGGCGTTGCGGGCGGCGGAGCGCACACGCTCGAAGAATTTATTTTCGTTGATGATGTGCCGCGCCGCGCCGCTTTGATTGCGTCACTTCTGCTCGCAAACTAAAATGATTTTTCAAGACGAAAAACTGCGCGCTCCGCGTAACCGCACTATTGAACTCACCGAACAGGAAATCGAAATTTATCGAAAGTGTCTTTCTTATTCGGATGACGATTTGACGGATTTTCTCAATAGAATAATTTGCGGCGATGCTTTTGAAATTTTGGAAAAACTACCCGAAACGAGCTTCGATTTATTGTTTGCCGATCCGCCGTATAATTTGACGAAAAATTTCGGAGGTAATTCTTTTCGGCAAACTTCCGTCGAAGATTATGAAGTGTGGCTCGACTCGTGGCTTTCCAAAACAATCCGATTATTAAAGCCGACGGCTTCGATTTACGTCTGCGGCGATTGGCGTTCGTCTTCGGCGATTCAAAGAATCGGAATGAAATATTTTCGGCTGCGAAATCGTATTACATGGGAACGAGAGAAAGGGCGCGGAGCAAATAAAAATTGGAAAAACGCTTCGGAAGATATTTGGTTTTTTACCGTCTCGGACGATTATTTTTTCAATGCCGATGCCGTAAAAATAAAACGGAAAGTTATCGCTCCATACACGGAAAACGGGCAGCCGAAAGACTGGGAAAAGAGCGTTGAGGGAAATTATCGCTTAACCGCGCCGTCGAATTTATGGACGGATTTGACCGTGCCGTTTTGGTCTATGCCGGAAAACACCGCGCACCCGACGCAGAAACCGGAAAAACTTTTGGCGAAAATAATTTTGGCTTCGACGCGCGAAACGGATTTGATTCTCGACCCGTTCGCCGGAAGCGGCACGACCGCCGTCGCTGCAAAAAAGCTGAACCGCAATTTTGTCGGCATCGAACGAGACGAAAATTTTTGTCTGCTGGCGGAAAAGCGGCTTGCTTTGACTGAGACGGATAAAACGATTCAAGGCTTTGCGGACGGAGTTTTTTGGGAAAGAAACAGTCAGGCGAAAAGTAAAAAATAAACGACTGAATTTCTCTTCCCTTTATTCTTAACGGCTCTGTGGTAAATTTTAATTGAAGATGAAAATCGCAACGTGGAACGTCAATTCAATCACGATTCGACTCGAACAAGTTTTAGCTTGGCTGAAAAATACGCAAACCGATGTTTTGTGTTTGCAGGAAACGAAAACCATTGACGAAAAATTTCCCGTCGAAGCGATCAATAACGCCGGTTACAACGTCGCTTTTGTCGGGCAAAAATCTTATAACGGCGTGGCGATTTTATCGAACCGCGAAATAAAAGACGTGCAGAAAAATTTTCCCGATGACGACGTGGACGCGCCAAAACGTCTGATCGCCGCAACCATCGGCGGCATTCGCATCGTCAACACATACATCCCGAACGGCACGGAACTTTGGACTGATAAATTCACCTTTAAATTGGATTGGCTGCAACGCTTGCGAAAGTTTTGCGACGCGACTTGCCCGACTGATTCAGATGTTTTATTGTGCGGCGATTTTAATGTTGCGCCCGACGAACGCGATGTTTGGAACGCGGCTTTTTGGGAAGGCAAACTGCATTTTACAAAGCCCGAACGCGCCGCGCTTCATCACGTCAAGCAATGGGGATTCACCGACGTTTTTCGTCAAATAAACGGCGACGAGAAAAAATACTCGTGGTGGAATTACCGCGAAGGCGCGTTTTTCAAAAATCAAGGTTTGCGAATTGACCATATTTGGACTTCAAAAAGTCTGTCGGAAAAATGCGTCGGCTGCTGGATTGACCACAAGCCGCGCGGCGCAGAGAGACCGTCAGATCACACGCCGGTCGTGGCGGAATTTAAGGAATAAATCGAGCGAAAATTTGCATTGAAATTAAGATGAGCGAATATCCATTCATATCGTTAGACTTTCAAAGAATCGAAAAATCCAAACAAATCGAACGCGCCGAAGAATTTTATGAGAATTTAAGTCAGCGGCGAACGGTACGCGATTTTTCCGACGAAGACGTGCCATTTGAAATTGTCGAGCGAGCGATTTTAACCGCCGGAACTGCGCCATCGGGTGCGAATATGCAGCCGTGGCGTTTCGTCGTCGTTAAGGATAAAAACATCAAACGCGATATTCGCATCGCCGCGGAACGCGAAGAATACGAAAGCTATCACGGACGAATGTCCGAAAAGTGGCTGCGCCGACTCGCACAACTCGGAACTGACGAACACAAACCTTTTCTCGAAATCGCGCCGTATTTGATCGTCGTTTTTCGCATCAATTCAATCACGGAAAACGGCGAAACCGAGCCGACTTATTATTCGCAGGAATCGGTCGGCATCGCCGTCGGAATGCTGCTCGCCGCGCTGCATAACGCCGGACTTGCAACCTTGACCCACACGCCTTCGCCGATGAAATTTTTGCAGGAAATCTTAAAACGCCCTAAAACGGAAATTCCGTTTGTGGTGATTCCAGTCGGTTATCCGGCAAAAGAAGCGCGTGTTCCCGACATCAAAAGAAAACCGCTTGAGGAAATAATGCAAATTATTTAATAATCAATTTTGGTGAATGAAGCCGTTTCAAAAAAATCGGAAGGCGAATTTTCGGCGCGAAGTTTGGAAAAGAGCGATGCCGAATTGATAAAGCGATGTCGGCGCGGCGACGAGTCGGCGTGGAACGAACTCGTTGACCGCTATCAGCGTTTGATTATCACAATTCCGCGCCGCGCAGGTCTTTCCGAAGAACAAGCCGCCGATATTTTGCAGGAGGTTTTTCTCACGCTGTTTGAAAAATTAGATAACATCGAGCAGCCGGAAAAAATTCGCTCGTGGATTGTAACGACCGCGAAATTTAAAACGTGGAGCGCGGCGCGCGGCGCGAAGAGTTTTTATTCGCCTGCGTCGGACGAAGAAATGGAAGCGGAAATGGCGAATCTACCCGACGACGCGCCGCTTGCCGACGCGCGTTTGGTAGAACTCGAAGAGCAGCATTTAATCAGGACGGCTTTGAAGAAATTGGAAGAGCGATGCCAAACTATTCTTTCGATGATTTATCTGCGCGATGCTGCGGCTTCGTATGCTGAAGTAGCAAAAGAAATCGGCGTGGGAGAAACGAGCATCAGTCCGCTTCGGGCGAGGTGCTTGAAGAAGCTGGCGAAATTGCTTCGCAAGTAAAAATTAAAACCTAAATTGCGCTTGCTTTACTTAACTTTTTACTTTTGCCTTTTTACTTTTTACTTTGAAAGTGTCTTTTTAATCTACCCGCTTGCACTGTTAGCTTGAGAGGCGGAAAAGTGATGAACTCGATGAGCAAACCGAATGACCAAACAATCGAAAAAATAATTCGTCTGATGCAGCACGACGAATCATTCGACGCGCCGGCGGACGCGATTCAATGGTCGAAAAACATCTTTCGCGGTCGAACAGCCGAGCCGAAAAAATCTGCGATTGAAAAAGTTCTGGCGGTCTTACAGATAGATTTGTCGCCGAACCGCGCGGCTTTCGGCGAGCGTTCCGCGTCTGCCGCGCAAGCCAGACAGATGTTTTTCCGCGCAGGCGAAAATGCTCTGGACATTCGCGTCCGGCAAACGAAAAAAGGTTTTGATTTGCACGGGCAAATTCTGGGCGAAGGTTTCGCCGGCTGCGCGGTAAAACTCGGCGAATTTGAAACGACGGCAAACGAACTCGGCGAATTTAAATTGTCGGAAGTTTCGGGCGGAAAATACGATTTACATTTACAAAAAGACGCGAAGGAAATCGCCGTTGAAAATTTAGAATTGAAGTAAGCAGTTATAGCGGCATTTAACTGCGAGATGGTTGTGAATTTCTCGGCGAGTATTGCTCGCCTTTTCTTTTGCATTCGCAGAAAAACAATTTATGAATTTCCAGCAGATAACTGAAAAACTTATCGAAGCTAAGACCGAATCCGCACGTAAATTTTTACTTAAAAGCGTTTCCGAAGCGAACTTTCTTAAACTTGCTCAGGCTCTTAGAGATACTTATTACGAATCTTGGACAAATGAACCGAAGAGAATTCAAAAAGCGGCGCAGGTGCTTAAAAGTTTGGCTAAACTTAACCCGACCGGAGAAATAACAGCCTTATCGTTTTGGGTTTCGGGAATAGCTGCCTTAACGGAAGGAAAACTCTTTTTAGCGGTCGAAAATCTCGATAAATCCGCTGAAATTTTTCAAGCAATCAACAAAGAATATGAATCCGCGCAAACTCAGGTCGGCAAACTTTACGCGCTGGCACTATTGGGAAAGTATGACGAAGCGATAGAATGCGGCGCGAACGCTCTGAAAATTTTTGAAAAATATGACGATAACCTTGCGGCTGGAAAGATCGAGATGAATCTCGGAAACATCGTTTCCAGAAACGAACTTCATTATCAAGCCGGCAAGTTTTATCATTCGGCGCACAATCGCTTTCTCGCATTAAATGAAATCGGCTGGCTGACAATGTGTGAAAACGGTTTGGCGATTACTTACTCGGCGTTTAATGATTTCCGCACGGCTGAAAAATTTTACGCGCAAGCATTAAGCCGCGCAAGAGAAGCGAAAATGTTTGTAACGGAAGCGGAAATCGAAGCGAGTATGGGAAATCTCGCGCTCTTTCGCGGCAGGTTGGACGAAGCGTTAAAATATCTCGAACTCTCGCGCCGGAAATATGAAATTTTGCGGATGCCGCATCAAACCGCAACCGCCGAACTTGAAATAGCCGATATTTATCTCGAATTAAATTTGACGGAAGAAGCCTTTTCGATTTATGAACAAGTTACGAAAAAACTCGGCAAATTAAAAATGCAGGGCGAAGAAGCGCGGGCGCGGGCAAACTTTGGGCGCGTGGCGATTTTGAGAAACGAAACGGCAGCCGCGCGGCGGCAATTAAAAAAATCGGCGCGGCTGTATGCATTGGAAAAAAATAAAACGGGCGCGGCGGCTGTCAAACTCACACAGGCAAACCTCGAACTCATTCGCGGAGATTATAAAACCGCATTGTCAATCGTAGAAGAAGCCGAAAAACTTCTTTCCGCGTCGGAAAATCTGCGGTATAAACTTACGGCGCGATGGCTTCGCGCCGAAGCCCTGCGAAAATCGGGTGAAGATACGAAAGCCGAAAATCTGCTCGCGCAGGTTTTCGCCGATTCAATCCGGCACGAGCAGCCGTTGACGGCACAATCGGCGCAAATCGCGCTCGGCGAAATCGCGCTTGAGCGGCGAAATTACCGCCGCGCCGAACGACATTTTAAACGAGCGATTGCATTGATTGAAACGCTTCGCTCGCCGCTCGCGGCGGAAGAATTTCGGATGGCTTTTCTGGCAAATAAGCTCGCGCCGTTTGAAAATTTGGCAAAAATTTATCTGGCTGAAAACAAATTGCAAAAAGCGTTTTCGATGGTTGAAAAGGCGCGGGCGCGTGTCTTGGCGGAAAACTTGGGCGGTAATTTTAATCGAGTTGATTCAAAGGAAATTCCGGCGAATCTTCAAAAGAAGCTGAAAAATCTGCGCGAAGAATTAAATTGGTTTTACAGCCGTTTGAATCGC
Source organism: Pyrinomonadaceae bacterium (assembly GCA_051002375.1). Taxonomy (GTDB): domain Bacteria; phylum Acidobacteriota; class Blastocatellia; order Pyrinomonadales; family Pyrinomonadaceae. Next base: position 21,494 of record JBPCMK010000071.1, read on the forward strand.
GCCGAAGAATCTGAAATCGAAAACTTGCAAACCGAAGCGGCGCGGCGCGAAAAGGAAATCGCCGACGTGATGCGGCAAATCGAAAGCACGCGACCGAGCGACGCTAAAGTTAGCGCGAGACGCGCTAACTTTAGCGGACAAACTTCTACAAGCGAATCGGAAACTTTCAAAAGTCTGCAAAATCTTCTCGGCAAACGAAAAGCCTTAATCGAATACGTCAATTTCGACGGCGTTCTTTCGGCGTTCGTCGTAACCGATGAGAAAATTTATTACGCTGCGGGCTTGGCGAAAGAAACGGAGATTTTGTCGCTGCTCGAAAGTTTGCGGTTTCAATTCGGAGCATTGCGTTACGGCGCGGAAAATCTCGGCGGATTTATCAACGAATTAAAAACACGCGCCGATTTTTATTTGCGGAAACTTTACGAAAAACTCGTCGCGCCGCTTGAAAAATACATCGAAGACCGCGCTTTGACAATTGTGCCGGTCGGCGCGACGCATTACGTTCCGTTTCACGCTCTCTTTGACGGCGCGAGATATTTGATTGAAACGCGCGAAACGATTTATGCGCCGAGCGCAACCGTTTGGCAGTTTTTAGCGTCTAAACCGCGACGCAAACACGAAAACGCATTGTTAATCGGATACGCCGACGAGCGCGTTCCGCTGGTCGCGCGGGAAATAGAATCTTTGAAAAAGATTTTTCGCCCGTCGAAAAGCTGCACGGGCAAACGGGCGAGCGTCGCGGCTTTTATGAAAAACGCGCCGCATTTTGATATTCTGCATCTGGCTTGCCACGGGCAATTTCGTCCCGAAAACCCGATGTTTTCGAGCCTTCATTTAGCGGACGGCTGGCTGACGGTGCGCGATATTTGCTCGCAGAAATTAAACGCCGACCTTGTAATTTTGAGCGCGTGCGAAACGGGTTTGAATAAAATTTACGCGGGCGACGAGATTTTAGGCTTGGCGCGAGGTTTTCTTTCGGCTGGAGCGAGTTCGCTGATTTTGAGTTTGTGGACGGTCAACGACGCGGCGACCGCAAAATTGATGAAGGGCTTTTACGAATGTTTGGAGGAAGGAAAAACGATTTCCGAATCGCTGAGAATCGCTCAATGCAGATTTATCAAGAAAAAAACGCATCCGTATTTCTGGTCTCCGTTTGCGTTGATTGGAAGATAAAAAGTGAAAAAGTGAAAAGGTGAAAAAGGTGAAAAAGTGAAAAGGCAGGTTGTCATCCGCCAAATTACTTTTCCACCTTTTTCACCTTTTCACTTTACAAATGTCTTTTCGGGAAATTCAGCGGCACTGTATAATCGGCTAAAAGCAAAATTTAGAAGCGAGAAGCAATATGAATAAATTTATTGGAAACAATTCGTTTAGAACGTGGTTGATAATTTTCCTTCTTTTACTGTCGGGAAGTTTCGGACAAAAAACTTTCGCGCAAGCGAATAACTGTGATTGCGTGCTGAACGAAGTAATTTTTGAACTCGTCAATCCGTCAAATTTACCGGCGGTTGCCGCCGCATACGGACTTAACCCGACACCGCTCGGACAAGTCGGAACGCCGCCGACTTACCGAATGCAAATCACGAACGGACAAACGCCGCCGCAAGTGGTCAGCGCAATGGCTGGCGACGCGCGAATCACCAAAACGGAAGTCAACCGAAAATTGTCGGCGGCGGAGCGCGAAGGTTTGCCGTGGACGATTGGGCATTCTTGGGCAGTAGGACATTCTTGGGCAGTCGGCGGCAGCGCGAAGGGTTATAATCGGCAATGGTTTCCCGATAAAATTCGCCTTACCGAAGCCTTCGCGCAAGGCGGAACGCGCGGCGCGGGCGTAACGATTGCGGTTCTCGATACGGGAATTGATTTGACGCATCCGGCTTTCGCGGGAAAATTAGTCGCCGGCTACGACTTTGTTGACAACGACAACGACCCAAGCGAAGTCGGCGCGTTTCGGCAAGGCGTGTTCGGACACGGAACGCACGTCGCGGGAATCATCGCGCGAGTCGCGCCGGACGCGAAGATTATGCCGATTCGCATTTTAGATTCAAACGGCGAAGGCGACCTTTGGCGAATTACGGCGGCGGTCATTTGGGCGGCGCAGCACAATGCGGTGATTGTTAATATGAGCTTCGGTTATCCTCAGGATGTGGAGGTTTTGAAAAATTTAATTGACGATTGCGAAGACGGAGCAACCGGCGACGGGAAACATTTTCCCGAAATCGGCACGCACAGATTGATGGTCGCGGCGGGCGCGGGAAACGGCGGAGACACCGCGCCGATTTTTCCGGCGGCGGAAACTTTGGACGGCTTGTTAGCCGTCGGCGCAAGCACCCGCAGCGATTTGCTGGCAGGTTTTTCGACTTACGACCGGCATTGGGTAGAAGTTACCGCGCCGGGCGAAAATATCGTCAGCGCGTTGCCCGGCGGACGCTACGGAATGTGGAGCGGAACTTCGATGGCTGCGCCGATTGTTTCGGGAATTGCCGCTTTGATAAAAGCGAAAAATCCGAATATCAGTCCGGCTTTGCTGGTCGAGCAAATCAAAGAAACGTCCGTTGACAAAAGATACAACAACGGAGATATAAGACTTCATCGGGTTGACGCTTTATGTGCCGTAACGAATAATTTCGGTTGTCCCGTTCCGGCGAATAATGCGGGTTTTGAATTGTTCGATATAAAGTAATTCGATTGCAAATCTATCCTGAAAAGCCAACGTAAATTCGCGTTGGCTTTTTTATTTCGACTAACCGGGAGCGCGGACGGAAGTGTCCGCAAACATCGCGTTAGCGATGTAAAAGTGCGCGAGTAAAATTCCAGATTGATTTTACTTAAACTTTTATTCGCGCTCCCGCGCTCAACGGCGGACGCTTCCGTCTGCGCTCCCGGTAAATTGTCTTAATTTTTTGCGTGAAAATTTTAATCTTCTGTCTTTTTCGCAAATCCTCGCACACTGTAAAACTGAACGAATAAATTTTGAAGCGAAACGGTTTCAAAAAAATTCAAGAGAAACGAAAAAATTAGGAAGGTGAAAATAATGAAACTAGAAAAAAGTAAATTCAAGTATGGGCGTGTTTTGAATATAGCGGTCGCGGTATTTGCCGTGATGGTTTTATCCGTTTTGCCAATTTCGATGTTGGTCAGCGCGTCGGACGACGTTCCGGTTTTGACCCGAACGGCAAATTTAACTTCGCCGACGGGCAGCGTTAATCCGCACGGCGTTGCGACGTATGAAGTTTATCAAAACGGAGGGCGCGAGATTGAAATCGAAGCCGAAGACGTGAATGCGGCGAACGGCGTGGTTTTGAGTTTTTTTGTTGACGGCAATCCGGTCGGGCAAGCGGCTCTTTTAAGTCAAAAGGCAAAACTCAAGCTCGAAACCGAAAGAGGACAAAACGTGCCGACAATCAATAACGGCTCGACGGTGCAAGTGAAAAACGGCACCGTAATAATTCTAAATGGCGTGTTCGGCGGCGACAATTCAACGCCGACACCGACGGTTTCACCGACCGGCTCGCCTTCGCCAAGTCCGACCGCTTCGCCGTCTCCTTCACCGTCGCCGAACGGCGGAGATTTATTTGCGGCTTTGACGGGCGCGACTTTGAATGGCGTGCTGCCGGGCGGCTTCGCGCAATACGAAAATCACAGCAGCCGCACGGAATTGGAAATCCGCGTCCGCCAAGTCAATCTGCCGGGCGGTACACAGCTTTCGGTTTTTGTTAATAACGCATCGGTCGGAAATTTGATTTTGGAAAACGGCGGCGAAGGCAGATTACGGCTTCGCAGCGACGACGGGCAATTTGTTCCGGTCGTTACGGCAGGCTCGACCGTCGCAATTAAAAATGGCGCGACGACGATTCTTTCGGGAGCGTTTTCCGGCGGCGGCGCAACTCCCAGCCCAAGCCCGACAGTCAGCCCGACACCGAATCGAGGCAGATTTTTTGAAGCGCATTTGACGGGCGGTCAAGTCGTGCCGCCGGTTGCGACGAACGCGACGGGCGAAGTCAAGGTTTTCTTAAATCAAGCCGAAACACAAGCTACCGTTACGGGCGAATTTCATAATCTTTCGAGCGCACAGACCGGCGCAAAAATCGAAGCGTTAATCGGAACGACGACTATCGCATTTAATTTTCCGGTCATCGGCGGAAGAAACGGCGAATTTCCAAGCGCGACGATTCCGGTTACGGCGGCTCAAGTCGCGCAGCTTCGCGCCGGATTGTGGTCGGCGGTTATCACGAGCGTCAATAATCCGAACGGCGAGATTCGCGGACAACTGCGGACGCACAACGACCGGAACGATTTTGACGGCGACGGTCGTAACGACGTTTCGGTGTTCCGTCCGTCGAGCGGAACTTGGTATTCGGAAAACAGTCAAGGCATCAGCGCAACGGTTTTGGGCGGCGCAGACGATAAACTCGTTTCCGGCGATTACGACGGCGACGGCAAAACGGACGCGGCGGTTTTCCAAAATGTGAACGGCGCGGGCGTTTGGTCAATCCGGCGAAGCTCGGACGGCGGAACGACAACCGCGCAATTCGGGTTTGCTTCCGATAAACCGGTGCGCGGCGACTTCGACGGCGACGGTCGCAGCGACTTAGCCGTCTATCGCGGCGGAACTTGGTTTATTCAAAAGAGCGATAATTCCGGTTTCGTCGGCGTGCAGTTCGGCGACGCAAACGATAAACCCGTTCCGGCTGATTTCGACGGCGACGGTCGAGACGACATCGCGGTTTTCCGCCCGTCAAACGGCGCGTGGTATTCGATTAACAGCAGCAACGGCGCAATCCGCGCCGCGGCGTTCGGACAAGCGGGCGACATTCCAATCGCGGGCGATTTCGACGGGGACGGTCGAGCCGACTTGAGCGTTTTCCGTCCGTCCGACGGCACTTGGTATATCCAACGCTCGTCCGACGGCACATTTGATTTCCGCCGATTCGGTTTGGGCGACGACGTTCCGGTCGCGGGCGATTTCGACGGCGACAATAAAACGGACATCGCGGTGTTCCGTCCGTCAAACGGCATCTGGTATATCTGGAGAAGCGTTGACGGAACATTCGATTACCGGCAATTCGGACAAAACGGTGATGTTCCTCCACCTGTTCGTTAAAGAGAATTGTCGGGACTTCGGCGGTCGGCGGTCGTTTTTCGGAATTCGGGATTCATAATTGAAAATTAGAGATTCGGGATTTGGGATTCACCCGAATCGAAAATTGAAACGCGAATTTTTGAATCCGCTTGACCGACCGACCGTCGAAAATTTAGAGACAACTTGCTTGTGTAAATTTCCATCATAGCAACGCTTCCGAAATTTTGTAGCATTTATTCATACACTTCGGAAGCTATTGCTTGAATGTCAGCCGCAGTTGCATTCCCTCCGCGATTGCGGCATTTTTTACGCAATAAAAACCCGGTTCGGCTCTACGGACAAAACGGTTTTTATTGCGGAGATGATTTAGAGTTTATCGCTTAGAGTTTATTTTCACTCGTGAACTTTGAACTATGAACTCTGAATCGTCTCGACCGGAAACTATTTTCGATTTCAGTTTTCAGTCCTCGCCTCCAACATCTTTTCAATTTGCCGCAAATGTCTTGCTTCGTGTCCGCCAACCAGAGCGAGCCATTCGGTCGCCGTCAAATCGCCCATAAACGGATGCGAAAACTTAAAATCCGCCGATTCGACCGACTCGAAAAGCGGTCGCAAATCTTCCAGCCTTTTTTGATTTTCTTCCATTTTCGCCAGAGATTCCGCAACGGTTTGATTGCCCGTCGGACGCACGCGGTCGGGTGCTTCAAATTTTAATTGCTGCGCTTCGGAGGCTTTCGACGCAAAGTTTTCCGAGAGCCGCGCCGCGCCGTCCGAAGTTTTTCCGGCGGCTTTCGCTTCGCTTAAAAGTTTAGCGGAAATCTTTGTCATTCCTTCTTGAACAATCGCTATATGCTCAATGATATGTGCAATCGTCCATTTTTCACCGTCAGGCAAATGCGCTGTTTGTTCGTCGTTTAATTGCGCGACAATTTGTTTCGTCCGCTCGCGGATTTTGTCGTTCGCGGCATAAATGTCGCTGATTTTTTGGTTGTTCATAATTTTTATAAATGAGAAATGAAAACAAAACTATTTCTCATTTCTCATTTCTCATCTCTCACTCCTGCCTGCGGGCTAAACACGAGCCGATGCCATCTTAAATAACTTCTCGCGCTGTCGGCTTCGTTTTTCATTTGTTTGATGTAACCCGTCTGCAAATAAAGCAAATCGTCCGCCGTCCATTCGAGACTGATTATCGGATTAAACGAGACGAGCGAATTTTCGTCGGGCAGAGTCGCCGTCGTTTGATTCGCCTCCGGCACGTTTGCGTTTTCGCCTTGTTCCTGTCGCCGCAAATTGTCGTCAAAGGCTTTCGATGAAATCAATAATTGATTTCGCAAAGGAATCGCGGCTTGCGTCGGCTGGTCGCCGATTGCGTCGTAGATTCTGACTTGCTTGTCAAAAGCGGCGGCGATTTTCGCCGAATCGGGCGACCAAACCGGACGCACGGCGGTCAAATTATCATCGAGCCGTCGTTCTCTGCCGGTTTTTTCGACAAGGCGTGGTCTGCCCTGCGGCGTGAAAAGCTCGCCTTTGCCGTCAGCCTGCGCCTGCAAAAAATTCCATTCCTGATACATCGCCGCCAGCGCGACGAGAGCGGAACTGTCCGGCGACCAATGAAAATAAAAATAAATCAAGCCTTCGTTTTGCGTAACCGGCTTTAACTCCGCTCCGTCTCGATTGCAGATATAAATCTGCTCGGTGCGAAAAGTCAGAACGGCTTTCGGGGCTTCGACGGCGGGAGTTTGCACCGGCGCGATGTTGGCATTTCCAGCGTCGGCGTTTGTATTTTCGCCCGCCGCGTTCGCCTCTGAATTTTGATTTGCGTTAATCTGATTTCCCGTCTGCGCCGGTTCGGGGTTCGGTTGATTGGCGCGAATCATCGCCACGAAAGCGACCGTCGCCGAATCGGGCGACCAGACAATCGTATCGGCAAAATGAACTGCCATTCCGTCGTATGTGATTTTCCGCAAAAGTTTCCCGTCCGCCGAATACATATCCAGACGAAACTCCGACGGCAAATCCGCCGTTCGATGATACACCGCCAAAACTCTTTGTTTGTCGGGCGCGGTCAAAGTTTTGTCGAGAATTTCTTCCGCCCGATTTTGGTCAAAATCGTTTTGAACGGCGGCGTTTCTTTCGTCGGTTTGCGCGGGCTGATTAACCGTCGGCGCGGGAACATCCGGTTCAAATCTGTAATTAAGCCGAAGCGCGGGAACTTCGCGCAGTGCGGTCGGCGCATTTGCCGTCTGCGATTGAACGCCGTTTTTCTGACAGCCGACAAAAACTATAAGGCTGACGAAGAAGAGAAACTTACCGACAAAACTGATGCGTTTGAAATTCAATCTGCGTTTATCTGCGTTCATCTGCGGTTACTTTTCTCCCTTTTTTAATTCCGCGCCGAGATATTCTTGGTAAAGTCGCTTCTGCTCGTCGGTCAGATTTTCAACCGCTTCGATTTTAAAATCCTGCTTGGCGCGTCCGCCCAAAACGATTTCTATATCGCGCAGTTGGTCAAAGCGAAAAACGGTTAATTTAATTTTATCGTTCGGGCGTTTTTCGCCAAGATAGCTGGCTAAAAAAGTCTGCGACGCGCGACTGCCGTCAACCGCCACGATTTGGTCGTTCGCGTTTAAACCTTGCTCGTAAGCGGGCGTGTCTTTCGGCACGGAAGTTACGGTTAATTTGTCGCCGTCCTGCTTTAAATTCGCGCCCAAATAAGCCGTCTGTTTTGCGGATTCGCCGGTCGAAAGCCGCAAGCCGATGCCGCCGAGAATCGAATTGTAATCAATCTCCGCCGTTCCGCGAACGTATTTCGAGAAAAAATCATCAAGAGATTTTCCCGCCATCATCTCGGCGGTTTTTTGATAATCTTCGGGCGTGTAGTTTTTATTTTTCTTGAAAAATTCGTTGTAAAGATAGCGCATCACATCGTCCAGCGATTTCGCGCCGCCGCTCGATTTTCTGATTTCGATGTCGAGCAGAAAGTTGACGATTTCGCCTTTGTCGTAATACGAAATTTGATTGTTGATCGAATTTTCATCCTGCCGGTAATACTTTATCCAGGCGTTAAAGCTCGCGTCTTCGAGACTCGTTTCAAATCTTCCCGGACGATTTTGCAGAGATTGAATCGCCTTTGCTTTGCCGTCGAGAAATTCTTCATCGGAAATCAAACCGGCACGCTCGACTTGCAAACCTTCGTAATAAGCCGTTCCGCCTTCGGCAACCCAGAGCAATTTCGTGTAGTTTTCGTTTTCATAATCGAACGGTCCGAGCGCGTCCGGTCGAATTCGCTTGACGTTCCAAAGGTGAAAATATTCGTGCGAGACGAGCGTCAAAAAATTCGTGTATTTAGTCGTAAATCCGAAACGGTCGAATTGCAGCGTGGTCGAATTTAAATGTTCGAGACCGCCGCCGCCGCGTGTGTTCAAAATAAATGTGTAATCGTGATACGGCAGTTCGCCGAAAAGTTTGTAATCCTGCTCAATGATTTTCGACACATCGCGGGCGATTTTCTGCAAATCGTAATTGCCTTCGCCTTCGATAATAAAGCGATGCGGCTTGCCTTCGACTTCAAAAGAAATCTCTTTGTAATCGCCGATTTCAAACGGCGAATCGTAAAGAATATCGTAATTCGGAGCGCGAAAAGTATTCGCCTGTCCTTCGACCGGCGGCAAACCCGTCGCAATTTTCCAATCGCCAAACGGCTTGATTGTAACCGTCGAAGCGGCGTTCAAATTATCTTTCGGAAACATCAGCGTCGCCGCGTTATTAAAAAATGCGTGGTCGGCGTTGAGTTCGTTCGTGCGGACGGTCAATTCGTTCGCATAGACGTTGTAGCGGACGACGATTTCCTTCGCGCCCTTCGTGTCAATCTGCCAAGTATTCTTATTTGTCTTTTGCCAAGTCAAATCGTTTCCGCCCGCGTCTTTCGCCGAAAAACTTTCGACGTGCCGCGCGTATTCTCGAATCAAATAACTGCCCGGAGTCCAAACCGGCATTTTCAATTCGGTTTTTTCCGGCATTGATTCCCAACCGAGCCGCATCTCGACTTCGAGCAGATGCGTCCACGGTTTCGACATCGAAACCGTATAACTAATCGTCGGCGCAACGGTTTTAACTTCGACCGTCGCCGGTTTTTTATTCGTCTTTTTGGTTTTTTGAGCAGGCGTTTCTTGATACATAGAAAAAATCAGCGTGCTGATTAAAATTATAAAAACTTTTATATTTATTATTTTGGGCATTTCTTTTCCAAACTCCGTCAAAGTGCTATCGTTTATTTTTGTTATTCTACTATAAATTAAAAGTTCGAGCAGTAACGACGAAAAGTTAAAATCCGAATGAATCAAGAACCGCTCGCCGAAAAAATTACGGACACGGAAACCGAAAAGTTTTTCACACGACCGTTGATGATTATTTTCATTACGGTTTTCATTGATCTCGTCGGTTTCGGAATCGTCATTCCCGCTTTGCCGTTTTATGTCGAAAGCGATGCGTTCAAAGCCACGCCGTTTGAAATCGGTCTTTTGTTTGCGTCATACAGTTTGATGCAGTTTATTTTTTCGCCGATTCTGGGAAGTTTGTCCGACCGCGTTGGTCGCCGCCCGATTTTGTTTTTTTCGATTATCGGCTCGGCAGTCGGTTATCTTTTTATCGGTTTCGCGTTCGCGCTCTGGATGGTTTTCGTTGGCAGAATTATTGCGGGAATCACCGGCGGAAACATCTCGACCGCGCAAGCCTACATCGCCGACGTTACGACTAAAAAAAATCGCGCCAAAGGAATGGGACTTTTCGGCGCGGCGTTCGGTCTCGGATTTATTTTCGGTCCGGCAATCGGCGGAATTTTGAGCCGTTACGGAATCAACGTCCCGTTTCTTTTCGCCGCCGCACTGTCGTTTGCCAATGCGATCCTGCTTTATTTTATCTTGCCCGAATCGGTGAAAAAAGGTTCGTTTGACGCGACTAAAATCCGCAAAAATCGTTTCGCCGAACTCATCGAATCGCTCGGCAATCCGCAATTCGGAACGCTCACCGCCGTTTATTTTTTTCTCGTTATGTCGTTCTCGATTATGACTTATGCCTTCGTGCTTTACACGATAAACCGCTTCGGCTACACCGCCGAACAGAACGGCTACATCTTCGCATTTATCGGCGTTTTGGCAGTCATTTTTCAAGGCGGACTTTTCGGAAAACTCGCCCATAAATTCGGCGAAAATCCGTTGGTGATAATCGGCTGCGCGATGATGGCGACGAGTTTTTTCATCATTCCATACGTCAGCCCGAACGTCGGCGGATTAACCGGATTGCTCGCCGTTACCGCATTTTTGGCAATCGGAAATTCGATGGCTTCGCCCGCGCTGACAAGTCTCGCGTCGAAATTTTCCGAGCAGGGCGAGCAAGGCAGAGCGTTAGGCGTGATGCAGTCGGGCGCGAGTTTGGCGCGGGCAATCGGACCTGCGCTCGGCGGCGTTTTGCTCAACAACGCGCTTAATCAAGTTGACGGTGCGACGATTCAGCGAACCTTCTGGACGGCGGCGGCGATTATGATTGTCGCGATTTTCATCGCCGTCTATTTTGCGAAGATGGAACGTGCGCGAGTTTTAGCGTAAGAGATTTAGCCACGAAAAGGCACCAAAAAAAACCAAAAATTCTTCTGTTTTCTTTTGCGCCTTTTGTACCTTTTTGTGGCTGATTATTTCTTTGGTTTGAGAACCGTTTCGAGTTTCCAATTCGCGTCGGCAAACTCGTCTTTCGCTTTGATAATCAACCAATTTTTTTCTTGATTCCACATTTTCACGAGCGTAAATTCGCCGCGCAATTTACTGCCGTAAAAAGTAAAAATCAACTTTCCTTTTCGCAACTTTTCTTCCGCGTCTTTATCAGTTTCAAACTCGCCTTTGTCCCAAATGCGGACTTCGCCCGCGCCGTAAGTTCCTTCGGCGAGCGTTCCTTCAAAATCAATATAACCGAGCGAATGGTCTGGAACGTGAACGGCTAATCTTTTCTCCGAAGGGTTCATCGAAACCCCTTTCGGCACAGCCCAACTTTTCAAAACGCCGCCGATTTCCAGACGCAAATCGAAATGCAGTCTGGTTGCGTGATGTTCGTGAATGACAAATCGTTTTCGCATAGATTTATTTTACAAAATTTCCGCTTTGAAAAAACGCGAAAGAAAAAATTAACAGGGATAAAGGAGATGAGCTGGGACAAAACAAATCCTTTAAAAATCTCCTTTATCTTCTTTATCCCTGTTAATTTTTTTGTGTTATTTCGCTTTCTCTGTAGTAGAATAAAATTATGAAAAGAGTAATCGGCATCGGCGGCATATTTTTCAAATCACAAAACCCGACGGAATTAGCCGCGTGGTATCAAACGCATCTCGGTATTGATTTCGGCGGCAAAACTTATTCTGCTTTTCAGTTTCAAGAGAAGGAAAAGGGTTCGACGGCATTTTCGCTTTTCAAGCAGGACACGCAATACTTCGACCCTTCGGCAAAGGAATTTATGTTAAATCTGCGTGTGGAAAATCTCGAAGAATTATTGAAAGCTCTGCACGCGGAAGGCGTGCGCGTTTTCGACGAAACCGAAGACGGCGATTACGGAAAATTCGGTTGGATTCTCGACCCGGAAGGCAACAAAATCGAACTCTGGCAACCGGTTGAATAAACGCTAATAGACGATAATCTTCTCTCTGACCTTCGCGGGCTTTCTTTTGTATCTTCTGATTTTCACAATCCAGATTTTGTCGTATTCGCCGTCGCCGAGTTTTTTATATTTGTCTTGTCCGAGCAGCGCATTAACGAGCGCGGGCGTTGTGTTGTTGTGTCCGACAACGACCAGACGTTTTATCTTTCCCGACAAAATTAAATTTTTCATTTCTTCGAGATTTCGCTCGTCGTAAAGCTGAATCATCTCTCGACGTTTTCGCGCCAGCGGTCGCGCCGTTTCCATCGTCCGAATATACTGCGTCGAATAAATCGCGTCCGGCTCGTATTTATTTATCGCGTCAATCAACTTTTGCGCCCGCGCTTTTCCCGCCGCCGAAAGTTCCGGGTTCATCGAATCAGCTTCTTCGGAAACATCCTTTTCCGCGTGGCGCAGTAAAATAACCGTCAGCTTTTTGTATTGCGCGAAAAGATTTGAAGCGGAAAAAGTGAAAAGAAATCCGTATAATAAAAGTGAAACGAGCATTTTCATAAAATTAATCTCAAACGGTTTTTATAATACCAGCGTTGTCGAATGTTTTTCACCGTCGCCAATAATTTCGGAACGCTCGCCGGAAGATTTTCTATTGTTGAATAAATTATTTTCACGGGTGAAAAAATATTATTCACCGTTGCCGAAATAATTTTCATAATTAAAAAAGACTTTAGCAACATTGCTAAAGTCTTTTTCTTGTGATTCAAATTAATTTCAAACTGCGACAATAATTTTATAATCTTTTTAGGGTCTATGGTAGTAAAGCGATTCTAAAAGCGAGTTAAACTTTTGTATTTAGAAATTTTATATTGATAAGATGCGTTCCTAAATTTTGAACTTGATTTAGCGAATCAGTAAATTTTCCTAATGCCGATTTTTGTTAAAGAAAAACACAAATCTTCGATAAGAAAATATGTTTTCCGATTAGCTTAACTACCATAGACCCTTTTTTTATTTAGGCTTATCTTCAATCTTTTTCTTAGTCTTTTTAATAATACTGCTTCGCAGTTTGGCGGCTTGTTTGGCAAGCGGCGTGCTTTTTCCCATCACGCCGATAACTGCGTCAGGCTGCGTCGAAGCGGTTCTATAAGTCAGTTTCGAGGAAGCGTCAACTTCAGCCGTTTTCACTTTCATCGCGGCTTTCATCTCGTCCTGTTCAGCGTCTTTGGTTATCGTGTCGTTATTCTGCGTCGTCAAATCCGTAATCTAGTTTGCGACATCCAACCCTTTCGTTCTCAATTCATCTTTATTTTCCTGAAAAAGCTGAATCACCTGATTGGTAAAACCGGTAATTTCCGTCGTCGTAATTGCCATCGAAAAACACCTCCGAATCGTAAAATTTTGAAACCGCGAAAAATAATTTACGACATTTAATTATTTGATGTCAAGAAATTTTTTTGCGCGGCAAGTAAAGTTAAAATTTGAGATAAATTTTTTTACTCTGTCAAAGAGAACAGATTATTTTTGTTCTCTGTTTGCGTTTAACCCGGCAAACTTCTTCATATCATTGAATTCCCGTTCGCCCCAAACTTCCTTATTCGAGTCATTTCCTATTCGCTTAAATGCCTCCATTGCCAAAGGAAAGTCATTTGTCTGGCAAGATACAAGGGCAAGTTGGTTTAGTCTTAGATTGTCCACGCCGTATTTTTTGTCCAAATCGGCAAATCCGTTCTTAATCCGCTCTTTCGCCAACATTGCATAATTTATGGCGAGAGACCGCTCTCTTAGCTTATTAACGACAACGATAAAATAAATAATGTCTGCCTCGTCAGTTCCGAGCGTCGCTAACTTGCCCGGAAGCTCGTCAACAAATTTCTGCCAATCTCCCGGATTTTCTTTCCATTTGGGAGTAAGAGCCTCTGATTTAACAAGATAAAATTGGAGATAATTCGGCTCAAACTTAATTGCTTCTTCGTATAATTGATTGTAGTCATCGGGCGACCAGCCATTTACCATTCCGAGAAATAACATTTCTCGATACCATCCCGGACATTTTACTTTCAGATTATCTGCATCAAGCAACTCATTCTCCGCCATTTCGAGGCGTTCGTGCAGCAAATCGTAATTTTCTTTGGAAACGGTATTAATATACCCGTCTCCGCGAGCAAACCAACCGTATCCCATATATGCTTTAGCAAGAGCAACCCGCGCAGTTATTGATTCCGGTAAAGCCTCTTTCCAATTTTTTAGAATCTCAATCCGATTCTTCCACATTTCATCGGTAACTTCTTGTCCCGGATAATCGGCATAGATAGTCGCTGCCGCCGTATAAACTGCGTCTAATTTCCAGTAGCCGCCGACAAGCCTCTCTTTATTCTTTCGAGCCGAATTAGCAATCTTTTCGACCGCATTAAAGTCTTTTGCCGCTAAAAGCCGGTAAATATCTTGTTCAATAATTCCCGAAGCAGACTTTAAATTTAATTCTTCGGCTAATACTTTATTAGATTTTTGATTCGCTGAGGGTTGCAAAGATTTTGCATTTTCATAACGCTTCTCAACTCTAACAAAGGGCATACAGGCTGTTTGTATAAAAATTAAGAAAATGATGAGCAAAGAAAAAGTATCTTTTCTTTCATTGAATATATATGGCTTTTTCATAATTCTGGATTCTCCGCAAATGATTGGATTTTTTCGACTTCAGGGAATTGGAAAAAGACTGAAGGGTTTTTAAGATAAAATTGTCAGGAAACAGCTTACGATTTTGTGCCAAAGTGGTTTAACTTCGACTTTTTTAGTTTAACCAATCATATTAAGCTGAGTCAATGAATATGATTAAGACAATAAATTATCTTATCCAGACATTCTGCCCGGATTCAAAATAATGGACGGAAGCGAAAATTCTTTTATATTTCCAGATTTCGATAGATTTCGCGCCGGTGTCCGATGCGAAGGAGGTAAATGTTTTCATCATCGAACGAAAATATCATCCGGTAATTTCGCAACACCACGACGCGATAAATGCCGTGAAAGCCGGTTAATTGTTTGACGTTTAAAGTTGAATCGAAAATGTCTGCGGCAAGCTGATTGAAAATTTGAAAGGCTTCTTTTTGAACGTCGGGCGACAGGCGGCGAATGTCTATGCCAAAACGATTTGTGCGTTGTGCGCGGCGTTTATTGGACGAAATCGGCAAATGTTTTTACCTCGACAAAGTTTTCGTCTTTTACTTCCGCCTGCGCTTCGCGCAAGCCTTCTAAAAATTCGTCAGTATAAAATTCATTGGGCGACACGATTTTGTCCAAGAAATTCTGCAAGGTTTTATAAGGCTGCGTTACCTCGCGCAATTCTTCTTCGGATATTTGCAATGTAATATTTTTCATAACTTTTCGATTATCGCATAAAACACCGTTCACACAAACATTTTACCCGGATTCAAAATGCCGTTCGGGTCGAAAACTCGTTTGATGCCTTTCATCACTTCGAGCGTCGGCGCGTCAATCGCCATATCGAGATATTGCGCTTTGACGTAGCCGATGCCGTGTTCGCCAGAGATTGAGCCGCCGAGATTGACGGATAATTGAAAGGTTTCTTTGACGCATTGGCGGGCGCGGACGATTGATTCGGGGTCGTCTTTGTCGCACATAAAATTGACGTGGATGTTGCCGTCGCCGGCGTGTCCGAAGTTGGCGACGAAGGTGTCGTGATTTTTGCCGATGGCTTCGATTTGTTTGATGAGCGCGGGAACTTTTGAGCGCGGGACGACGACATCTTCGTTGAGTTTGAGCGTGCCGTATTTCATTAAACTTGGCGAAATGGCGCGGCGCACGTCCCAGAGTTTGTCTTCTTCTTCTTTGGTGCGCGAACGCAGGATGTCGAAACCGCCGTTTGCGCCTAAAATGCGTTCGATCATTTGCGCGTTTCGCTCGACTTCTTCGGCGAAACCGTCAACGGCGACGATTAAAATCGCGTTGGCTTTGGTGGATAATCCGAACGCGAAATTTTCTTCGATGGCTTTGATGCAGTGTTTGTCAACGACTTCCATCGCCATCGGGAGCAAGCCTTCCGGCGTGAATTTCGTGAGAACTTCACACGCAAGCTCCATTGATACAAATGAAGCGCGAACGGTCGCCGTCGCTTCGGGCATCGGTAATAATTTTAAAGTCGCTTCGGTGATAATGCCAAGCATTCCCTCGCTGCCGCACATCAAACCCGTCAGATCGAAACCGACGACGTTTTTGACGGTTTTGCCGCCGGTTCGGATAATTTCGCCGGTCGCCGTTACGACTTCCAAACCGAGAACCGAATGCTTCGTTACGCCGTATTTCGGCGTTCGCATTCCGCCCGCGTTTTCCGCAATGTTGCCGCCGATAAACGAATCTTTATAACTCGCCGGATCAGGCGGGAAAAGCAATCCGTGTTTTTCGACCGCTTGCTGAAGCGCGTAAGTCGTCAATCCGGGCTGACAAATAACATAAAGATCATCTGCGTTAATTTCGATGATTTTATTCATTCTGTCCGTCCCAATAACGATGCCGCCGTCCACCGGAACTGCGCCGCCCGTGTAGCCGACACCGCCGCCTCTCGCCGTAACAGGAAATAAATATGCGTTGGCGAGTTTCAAAATCTCCGACATTTGCGCCGTCGTTTCGGGAAATACGACCGCTTCCGGCGGAAACTTTTCCTTCACCGCATCCGCGCCGTAAGGCTCGACTTTTTCCGGTTCGACTAACACATTTTCCGCGCCGACGATTTGTTTTAATTTTTCGACAACTTCGGGTTTTGAAGCATTCGTCATCGCTCGCGGTTTGGCTTTGAAATGGATTGATTGAAACATTTTTCTATTTATTAAACTCTTCAAATCATTTTATTTTACAATTGCTAAACTTGCCAACACGCCGGAAAAAGTGTTTAATTACAGTTTGCTTTGCAGGTCGCAATCTCAAGCAAGAAGGAGTGTGATAAAGAACAAGTGGCTTACGTATCAGTAAATAATAACGAATCTATCGAGAGTGCGTTGCGCCGTTTCAAGCGCAAAGTCATCACGGAAGAAATCATTAAGGATTTGAAGAGACACGCGCATTTCGTGCCGCCCGGACAAAAGGCGAAACTCAAATCGGTCAATGCTCGCAAGCGCAACCGCAAGCGTTTTCGTCCGTCCGCGCCGCGCCCGACGAATCAAAATCAGAATCCGAATCAAAACTCGAATTTCAATCAAAACAGATAATTTAGTGTTTTGTAATTTTCACCGATGCGTGGACTGCGACGGCATTTTTGCTAAGGCATTTCACGCATCAATTTATTTTAAATGAGCGAAGATAAAATCCGCATTCTTATCACCAACGACGACGGCATTCATTCGGAAGGCATTCGGGCTTTGGAAGATGCTTTGGCGGAAATCGGCGAAGTTTATGTCGTCGCGCCCGAATCGGAAATGTCAGGCGCGTCGCACAGTTTAACTTTGTCGCGTCCCTTAAGAATCAGACAAATTGACGCGCGGCATTGGACAATTGACGGCACGCCGACCGACTGTGTAACTTTTGCGCTGAATCGAATTTTAACTGCCGAACAAATGCCGCACATCTGCGCGTCGGGAATAAATCACGGCGCGAATTTGGGCGACGACGCGACGTATTCGGGAACGGTTGCCGGCGCGATGGAAGCGACGATTTTAGGCGTTCCGGGAATCGCATTCAGTTTGGTTGCCAACCGCAATCACGATTTTACCGAAGCGGCGAAGGTCGCCGCAGATTTGACGCGCAAGGCGATTGAGGAAGGGTTGCCGAAAGGAACTTTGCTGAATATCAATGTTCCGAAAGGAACACCGAAAGGCGTTCGCGTAACCAAGCAAGGTTTGAAAAACGCCAAACCGCTGATTTCCGAACACACCGACCCGCGCGGAAAATTTTATTACTGGATCGGCGAATCGCGCAACGGTTTTCACCCGGACGAAGGCGGCTCGGATTTTGAAGCGATTGACGAAGGCTTTGTTTCAATTACGCCGATGCGTTCGGATTTGACCGATTACAAGGCAATCGAAACTTTGCGGACGTGGAATCAAACATCCGCTAAATGATAAATTTCAACAATCGTTTTTAACATTTGCACACCTAAATACTTCAAAAAAATCGCTCGGTAAAACTGTTTCACAGATGAAATAGATGTTATAATTGTCGAACTTAATTGTGTTAACCATCGGCAAAAATTTCGGACATTATAAGATTCATTCCGCCATCGGTGCAGGCGGAATGGGAGAGATTTATCGCGCCCGCGACACTCGTTTGCGGCGCGATGTCGCCATCAAAATTCTCCCCGCGCAGTGGACGAAAGATGCGGCGGCGGTCGAGCGTTTTATGCGCGAGGCACACGCCGCGTCCGCGCTGAATCATCCGAATATCCTGACGATTTATGACATCGGCGAATATGACGACGTTCGATTTATCGCCACCGAATTTGTTGCCGGACAGACGCTCCGCGAGCGGATAAAAAATTTGCCGGTTAAACTTGCGGACGCGCTCGACATCGCCGTTCAAGTGGCAAACGCATTGTCTGCGGCGCACGCAGCAGGAATCGTTCACCGCGACATCAAACCGGAAAATATAATGCTCCGCGACGACGGTTATGTGAAAGTTTTAGACTTTGGAATTGCGAAACTCACCGAGCGCGAACCATCAGCGACTGATGCTGACGCGGCGACGAAAATTCAAGCGACGACAACGCCCGGAATGATTCTCGGCACTGTTAATTATATGTCGCCCGAACAGGCTCGCGGTTTGGAAGTTGATGCCAGAAGCGATATTTTCAGCCTCGGCGTGATGCTTTATGAAATGGTCGCGGGCGGTTTGCCGTTTACGGGCGCGAGCGTCGCCGACAGCATCGCGGCGATTTTGCGAAGCGAGCCGAAACCGCTTTCCGAATCGGTGAAAAACATTCCGACCGAACTCGAATGGAGCATCGCCAAAGCATTAACCAAAGACCGCGCCGAACGCTATCAAACGATAAAAAATCTTCTCGATGATTTGAAGCGTCTCCGGCAGCGTCTGGATTTTGAAACCGAATTGCGGCGTGTTAATAATTCCGCCGTCGGCGCGACAGATGGTTTTAATCAGCAAGCAACATTAATTTTTCCCAAAGATTCTTTATCGGTTACGCGACCGATTCGACGGACGCGCAAGGCGATTGATTCGCTCGCCGTTTTGCCACTTGTCGGCGATGAAAACGACCCGAACACCGAATATCTGCTTGACGGAATTACCGAGTGCATTATCAATTCGCTTTCCAAATTGCCGAAACTGCGCGTCATTCCGCGCAGCACGGCTTTTCGTTACAAAGGTCAGACGGATTTGCAGGAAATCGGCAGCGAACTTGGTGTGCGGGCGATTTTCGCCGGTCGCGTCGTGCAGATTGGCGACACTTTGATTGTCAAAACCGAACTGGTTGACATCGCTAATCAATCGCAAATTTGGGGTGAACAATATCGCCGCACGATCACCGATATTTTCACCTTGCTCGACGATATTGCCGAAGACATCGGCGAGAAATTACGACTAAAGTTGACTGGCGAAGAAAAGAAACAACTGGCAAAGCATTACACGGAAAATACCGAAGCGTATCAGTTTTATCTCAAAGGTCGCTATTTCGTCACGACCAAACGCACGGAAGAATGGATTAAAAAAGGCATCGAGTATTTTCAAAAAGCGATTGATTTAGACCCGAATTACGCGCTCGCTTATTCGGGCATCGCCGATGCTTATGGTTTTCTGTCGTCGTCAACCGGCGGCTGGTCGCCGCGCAAGGCTTATCCGAAGGCGAAAGCTGCCGCGCTCAAAGCTCTCGAACTCGACGACGCGCTCGGCGAAGCGCATTGCTCGCTCGGATTTTTCCGCCTGCTTTACGATTGGAATTTCGCCGAAGCCGAACGCGAATTTGAAAAAGCCATCGAACTTAGCCCGAATTACCCGAACGCGCACGACGGTTTGGGATTTTATCTGAAAGCCGTCGGGCGGCACAGCGAGGCGATTGAGAAAGGCAAGCAAGTCGAAAAACTCGACCCGCTTTCGCCGTTCGCGCATATCAGTTTGGGCTACGCTTTTTATTTCGCGCGTGATTACGAACGGGCGATTGAAGAATGCAACAAGGCACTTGAGTTGGATAAATATTCGACGTTTGCGTATCGTAATCTCGGATTGGCTTATTTACAGCAAGGAAAATTTGATCGCGCAATTGCCGCGCTCGGCAAAGCCCTAACTTTTTCAAGCGGCAACATAGCGTTTGAATCGCATCTCGGTTACGCTTACGGTCTCGCCGAAAAGCGTGCGGAAGCGACGGAAGTTTTGACAAATTTACAAAACGCGAAACAACAATATGTTTCCGCATACAACGTGGCGATGATTTATTTGGGTTTGGGCGATTTGGACAAAACTTTCGAATGGCTGGAAAAATCTTACGCCGAGCGTTCAGGATTTTTGCCGTTTTTGAATGTCGAACCGATGCTCGATTCTTTGCGTTCCGATTCGCGGTTTCAAGATTTGCTGCGAAGAATTGGTCTGACGCAAAATGCGGAAAACGAATAAAGGCGATTTTGCCAAATACAAATCCGTCAAATTACTGAATCTTCTTCAAAAATCGGCGCAGGCGGATTGAATAAGTTTTTCGGTAAAGAATCAAACCGCGCACTCACGTTTGGACGGCGAAGTTAGGGACGTGAATCGAATGGACGCTGAAAGACTCAAACAAATTGAAGAAATTTATCACGCGGCTTTGGAAATTTCGCCCGCCGAGCGTGAATCTTTTTTCAAAGAATATTGCGGCGCGGACGAAAGTCTGCGGCGCGAAGTCGAATCCTTGCTCTCGTTTGAAAAACATTCCGACGATTTTTTCGACGCGCCGCCCGACGCGCTCGCCGCTGAAATGTTTTCCGAAAAGGAAGAAAAGACGAGCCGCATTGATGAGAAAATTGGTCATTATAAGATAAAACAACTTATCGGCGAAGGTGGAATGGGCGAAGTTTATCTGGCGGAAGACACGCGCTTGCGCCGCCGAGTCGCGCTCAAAATTCTGCCGGAAAATTTCGCCGCCGATGGTAAACGGCTCAGTCGTTTTGAACGCGAAGCGCGGGCGGCTTCGGCTTTGAATCATCCGAATATTTTGACCGTTCACGAATTCGGCGCGGACGGCGGCGTACATTTTTTGGCGACCGAATTAGTCGAGGGCGAAACTTTGCGAAAGAAAATCAGCGGCGGCGAGATTTCTGTTTCCGACGCGCTCGACATCGCCGAGCAAACCGTTTTCGCTCTTTCGGCGGCGCACGCTGCCGGAATCATACATCGCGACATCAAGCCGGAAAATATAATGGTTCGCGCCGACGGCATCGTCAAAGTTCTCGATTTCGGCATCGCCAAACTCGCCGCGCCGCCCGCCGATTCGCTCGATAGCGAAGGCGAAACGCTGGCGAAGATGCCGACCGAAACACAGCAGGGATTGATAATCGGAACGCTCGCTTATATGTCGCCCGAACAAATTCGCGGGCAGACGATTGACGCTCGCAGCGACGTTTTCAGTTCGGGAATTGTCATCTATGAAATGCTGACCGGCAAGCAGCCGTTTAATAAACCGACTTCGGGCGATACCATCGCCGCGATTCTCACCGAAAATCCGCCGTCCATAACCGAAGTCGGAATAAACGCGCCTGCCGAACTCGAACGCATCGTCGGCAAAGCACTCAGGAAAAATAAAGACGAGCGTTATCAAACGAGCAAGGATTTTCTGCTCGATATAAAAAGCCTTAGAAAAGCGTTTGAATTTCAAACGAATCCGAGACCGACCGCCGCCGGAAATGAAATGCGGCACACGCGCGAACAAGCGATTCACACGACAAGCACGGCGATGGTTCACCGATTTTCTCTCCTCCACGCGCTCTTGGTTTTTCTGTTTACGGGTTTGGCGATAAGCGCGGTTTGGTGGTTCGCTAGCAGAAATAATTCTCAAACCGCAACGTCGCAGTCATCAACTCCGAATACGGTCGAAGTCGCTAATTGGCGAAGCACGCCCGGTGAAATTTACAGCGTCGGTTCGTTCTCGCCCGACGGAAAAATGATTGCTTTCGGCTCGACCAAATCGGGAAGGAAAAACATCTGGGTCAAACAAATTTCCGGCGGCGAAGCGGTGCAGATTACCAATGATGAGTTCAACAATCAAAATCCGATCTGGTCGCCGAACGGCGATGAAATCGCTTTTTTTTCGACGCGCGGCGGCACAGCAAGCATCTGGCGAATTCCTTCGTTCGGCGGCACTCCGACTTTTATCAAAACGACCGAAGACGGCGGCGCGATTTTACGGCGTTGGTCGAAAAATGATGTGATTTATTACGAAGCAAAGGGTAATCTTTTCGCGCTCGACATTAAATCAGGTCAATCTTCGCAAATAACAAATCTGGATTCGGTAAAAGTGAGTTCCAATGCCTTCAGCCTCTCACCCGACGAAGAACAAATCGCATATATAACATTTGAAAACGAACAATACACAGTTTGGACAATGCCTTTGCGCGGCGGTTCGCCTAAACAAATCGTCAGCCAAACTGACGAAATCAGAAATACGATCTGGCATTCCGACGGGAAACGAATTCTTTACAGCGCAAAGACGAACGACGTTTTTCAGATTTTCGCGGCGGACTCAAGCGGCGGCAAGCCGACGCAAATTACCTTCGGCGACAAAGACGCGCTCGCACTCGACGTATCTGCCGACGGCGCGAAAATTCTTTACGGCTCGTCAAAAGAAGAATCGGATATTTGGGGCGCGAACATTGATAAGGGCGAAGAATTTCCCTTTGCCTCCGACATCAATTTCGAAATGTGGGCGGCACCCGCGCCCGATGGTAAAACCGTCGCTTATCAAGCAATAAAAAATCTGAGTCAAGGCGATAATATTTTCAACGGCGCGATTTTGACTAAGGCGACCGATTCAGACACGCCGCCTTTCCAACTAACTGCCAACGGCGGTTTGCCTGTTTGGTCGCCCGACGGCAAGCGTTTGGCTTTTATGCGCGTGTCGGGAGAGACGTATAATCTGTGGACAATCAAAGCGGCAGGCGGCGAAGAAAAACAATTGACGACCGGCGGACTACAGCCTCCTGAATTCACCGTTTTGCCTTACAACCGAACACAAACAAATAGTTTTGGATGGTCGCCGGACAACCGGAAAATCGCTTATATCTCAGATGAAAGCGAACAATATAACATCTGGCTGGCTGACGTGGACGACGCGAGCCACATTCGTCTGACCGACAACGCTGATGCGAATTTGCTTTTCTCTTGTCCGCTCTGGTCGGCAGACGGCAAACACATTGCTTATTCGTCAAAGACGGATCAAGCGTCTGCCGACGGGAAAAGGTATTTCATTAAGTCAGTCATTGACCTCGAAACAAAAATCGCCAAAAACGTCGTTCAAACGGAAACATTTCAAAGATTGCTAGGCTGGTTGCCGTCGAATAAAGAGTTAATTCTCGCTGCCATCAACAGCAAAACCGGAAGGGGTTCTCCAACAGAGATAAATATAATTCAAGTCAACGTCGAAACAGGCGAGCAGCATCAGCTAGCCAAGATCGAATCTGCCTATCTTTATAATATTCATTTATCTCTGGATAAAAAAATGTTAGCATACGTTTCAAATAAAGACGGCAAAGATAACATTTGGATTATGCGTCTGAACGGCGGCGAAGCGCGAAAAATCACTTCCAATAATGACGCGAAACTTTATTTTTCCGCGCTATCTTGGTCGCCCGACAATCGAACTATTTATTTCGGGAAACAAACCAGATATAGTCTGCTTTCGATGGTTAATAATTTCAAATAAACGAGGAGAATCAAATGTTAAAAAAATCAACTTTCCGAATTATAGCGATAGTGTTCGCGCTTGTTTTGTTTGCGTCTTTTAATTCGTTTGCGTCAGTCGGCGATAAGAAAACAAAAAACCGAAAACCGAAAATACATCAAACTAGCTGCTCGAAGACAAAGGACGCTGACATCGTTAAGGCGATACAGGAGCAATTTGCGGCAGACTCCGACATCAAAGACCAGATGCGGCACGTCAACGTCAGCGTCAAAAAAAGAACAGTTACATTGGAAGGCTGGCTCGACGGCAAAGAGCAAGTTATGAAAGCCGTCGCGCTTTCTAAAAAGACGAAGTGCGTAAAGAGCGTGGTCAGCAAACTAAAAGAACAAGGCGGCGGCAGTTGCGGACCAGGACAAAAACCCTGTGGAGATACTTGCATTGACAGGCGTTCCGTATGCGACATCAGTAAGTAATAAATTAAGCACAAAACCAAAAATTTTATAGAACGGCAACCCGTCGCCGCTCTATAAAATTTTCCTGTTTGTTCAATTTTTCGATAGGAAGTTATATGAAAATCAAAACTTTATTTATCATTGTTTCGCTTTTCTTAGTATCGTTTTTGACAAAGCCGACTTTTGTAACCTCGCAGCAAGTCAAGCAGCAAACCGAAAACTGCGACACGCTGAAGGCTGCCGATAAAAAGACTGACGCGACCGAAGCGGAGAAATGTTTGTGCGAACTAAATTCAGCAACGGAAAAACCGACTTACACGACCGGCGAAAGTCCGTTCGGAAGAAAGACTGTAGTGCAGAAAAAATCTTCAAGGACGAGAAGACGTGTTGCCGCGAGTCCCGGCGCGATTGAAAGCACCGAACATTCGGAGTTGCTCGGTAGTTTGGAAGTTCCTAACAAAGACGATTTGAGTTCGCCCGAAGTCGAAAAACTTCAGAAACAATTTTTGGAATATCGAGCGAAGCGGAGAAAAGCGACTGAAAGAGATTGGAGATTATATCGAGGAAAGGAACTAAAAGAATATCCTCCAAACGCGGTTCTGCCGAAATACTTGGCGGAAGACGTTCTGCTTTACAAACAATTCAAAGACCTTGAAAACACTGACGACTGGCATTCGCTGCCAAAATTCGACTGGCGCGAGCGCGGTCTTAACGTCGGTGCGGTTTTGAATCAGGGAAAGTGCGGAAGCTGTTGGGCGTTCGCGGCGATTTCGGCTTATCAAAGCAGTTGGAATCTCGAACAGATGCGGACGGGCGACGCTGTGCTGCGCCAAATCGTTCCCGAAAATTCGTATTTCAAACGTCGTCCGTCGGTTCAGCAACTGCTCAACTGCATCGGCAAAACCAAAGGCGACTGCGACGACGGCTGGCACGGAAATGCGTTTGCCTATATGGTCAACAGCCATGTTCCGCACATTCCCGACCGCCTCGTTTTTAATTTGGACGAAACGATTGAGGTCGAAGAATTCACGGGCATAAAATCAATCTGCACCGACCCTTTACAGAATAAGCGCGTAAGGCGCGGCGGCATTCAAGTCGTCCCGATGATTGGTCCCGAAGGAATCGGCGGCATTTCTAAGAATTCCGATTTTCTTTTAACCGCTGCCGACCGCGCTCTGGCTTGGGGTTACGTCAACACGCCGTTCGACAAAATACCGTCCGTCGAACAGTTGAAAGCCGCGCTCATCAAACACGGTCCGCTGGCAATGCCGATGCAGGCTGACCATTGTTTCGACGTTTATAAAAGCGGCGTTTTCAACGCGCATCACAGCAGCACAATCAATCACGTCGTCGTTTTAATCGGTTGGGACGATGAGAAAAAAGCGTGGCTGATAAAAAATTCGTGGGGCAAAAATTGGGGCGAAGGCGGTTTCGCGTGGATTAAATACGAAAGCAACAACATCGGTTTATTTGCCGCGTGGGTTCAGCCGTCGCCGATCAATGAGGAAATGCCGTAGCAGATTTTTATTGCTTCGGCGCGGTGTTCTCGCCGGATAATTTGTTTTATAATTTTGGTAAATGAACGGCACGGCGACACTCTCGAATATCAAAGACGAATACGAAATTCCGCGCGGGCGAATGATAAATTTGCTGCGCGAGCATTATAAAATTACGGACGAAAATGTTTTGCGGGCGATGACTGATGTTCCGCGTCATTTATTCGTTCCCGACGCGCTGAAAGCGCAAGCCTACAAAGACAACGCGCTGCCGATTGCTTCCAAACAAACAATTTCACAGCCGTTTATCGTTGCGCGAATGACGGAATTGCTTGAACTAAATCCACAGTCGAAAGTTCTGGAAATCGGCGCGGGTTCGGGTTATCAAACGGCGATTTTAGCAAAGTTGGCGAATAAAATTTACGCCGTCGAACGAGTTCCGATTTTGGCGAAGGAAGCCGAAGCAAAACTAAACAAATTAAAAATCAATAATGTAACTTTGAGTTGCGCGGACGGAACTTTGGGCTGGAAAATTTACGCGCCGTTCGACGCGATTCTCGTTGCGGCGGGAAGTCCAGCGATTCCCGAACCTTTGTTAAATCAGCTAAAAATCGGCGGACGATTAGTTTTGCCAATCGGCGAAAATCAGCAAACGCAAAAATTGATTCGCGTTACTCGAACGGAAAAAGATTTTCAAACCGAAGATTTCGGCGCGTGCGCGTTTGTGCCGCTTATCGGCGAACACGGCTGGCGATAGAAAAGGCAAAAGGCAAAAGGTAAAAGGCAAAAGGTCGGAAGAAAATTCTTCACTTTTTACTTTTGCCTTTTTACTTTTTACTTTGAAAACTATTCCGCGCTCGCGTTTTTCGACTTCGTATTTTTTTCAGTCGTTTTCTTTGCGGGTTTGGCAGGTGTTTTCGCTTTTGCCGTCGTCGCTGTTTTCTTAACTGTTTTGGTTTCGGCTTTCGCGGCAGGATTGAGCATCGCAGTCCAGCGATATTCGGGCGCGTCAAATCCGGTTTCCAATTTCTTGAAAATGAATTCGGTCATCGCGTTGACAATCCAGTTGTGGTTATGTTCGCCGACCGAAGCGAGTTCAGCGTCGGGCGCGGGATTCATAAAATCAATCGCATACGGAATGCCGTCTTTAATCGCAAATTCGATTGTATTTAAGTCATAGCCCAACGCTTTGCAAATCGTGATGCAGTCGCGTTCAACGCGGTCATACAATTCCGGCGACAGATAATTTTCGACGTTGACATACTGCATTCCCGACAAATACGGCTTCGACGGATCATACGGCATAATCAAAACTTTTTCCTGCCCGACGCAGTAACAGCGCACAAATTGGTCAAATTCGATTCCCTCTTGCAAAGTCATACAAAGTCGTCCGGTTTGGTTATAGACATACCAAAGTTCTTCGAGCGAATGAATTTTCGAGACGTTTTTCCAGCCGCCGCCGTCAAACGGTTTTAAAAATGCGGGAAAGCCGACGTAATTCACGATGCCTTCCCAATCGAGCGGAAATTCGAGATTTCTCAAACTCTCGCTCGTGATGTCTTCGATGTAATCCTGCTGCGGCAGAAGAACGGTTTTCGGAATCGCCACTCCGATCTTCGCCGCCAGAGAAAAATTAAAAAACTTGTCGTCCGCCGACCACCAAAACGGATTATTGATAATGTAAGTTCCTTCGAGTGCCATTCGCTTCAAAGTCGCGCGATAATACGGAACTTCGTGCGAAATGCGGTCAATCACGACATCATATTTTTTCGCTTCGTCCAGCCGAATGCCGCCGAAGTTGACCATTTCCGCGACGATTTCGCCGCTGCCTTTTTCGTTGATGCTTCTGATAATTGATTCGGGAAACGTAACTTCCCGACCGGTTAAAATACCTACTTTTTTCATAATTTTATTAAATTCCTTTTTTAAATTTTGATTGTTTATTATTGCTCGTAATTTCAGATTAGTCTGAAACGATGATTTTAATTGATTAAGAATAGAGAGGCAAGTTTAAGCTAATTTCAAACCGAAGGTGTGCGCCAAAGCGGATTCAATCGCGTTCATTGTCGGCAAGTTTCCGATAACTTTATCTATAAATTTTTCACGCACCGTAGCAAGATTGTCCGTAACGATAACCGAATCGTTTTGCAAGCCGCTTTGCTTTCCTTCAGGCGAATTTAACAAAATGGTTATGCGGCTTTTGTGGTTTGCCCGCAGCATATTACTTGTAATCAAGGCAACGATAACTTGCGGTAGATTTGTTTGTAAGTTATCCGCTTGAACCACGAGCGCAGGACGTTTTTTGAAAGTTTGTAAATCTGAATTAGGAAACAAAACCAAAACAATATCGCCGCGTTTATAATTTGTCATAAACTTCCATTTCAGATAGCTCCCAATCTTCGGCGAAAGAATCAAGCGCGGCACGCTGCGCGGCGGCTTCCTTTTCGCTAATGCCGCATTCACGCAAATTTACAACTTCCGTTTTATTCCCGTTTGACGTTTCACTTTGACAGCCGTTTTGTTTTCCCATTAGAAAATCAATGAAATGCTCGACTTCAACGCGGGTTTCGGGCGGAAGTTTTTGAATTTTTTCGATTAAACCGGCGTTCTGCATATTATGAATTTGAATTCGGCAAAAGTTCGTAGTTTCCCATCGCGCGGTTGTGCGCGTCGAGCGCACCCATCGCGTCCGATGTCGCGTCAAGCATTTGCTTGGTCATCGCAATCGAGTCGGAAAGCTGTTCAAAATCGAGCAAGGAGAATTTGTCGGGCGTGGACATCGTAACGATTTCGTCGTTCAGATAGCCGAAGAAATTTTCGATTGATTGAAGTTGTCCTTCAACCAATTTGACGCTTCTCTCAAGTTCGTCAAACGACGCGAGACGACGTTTAAGAATCTCGACATTTGTTTGCTGAACGCGCTTGGTTTTTTCGTCGGACGAACTTTCGGCGGCGCGAAACGCTTGGCTGAGTTGGTTGTGAACCGCTTGCCGGTTGATTGATTTCAGATGCTGTTTGCGGCGGCGATAAACGTCCAAAAGGTCAACGAAATCTTCCCAACGCTGGTCGAGCGTGTGCAGATTGCTCGGCAATTCTCTCGCACCGGTGAATTTGAAATAATTTTCTTGAATTTTATCTTTCTGCCAGCGCAGATATTCGACTGCTTCACGCTCGCGCGGCGTAAAAGACTTTATCAACTTTTCGCGCGTCGCTTTGTTGAGCGAGCGCAGACGATCTTTTTCGCGCCGGTTGACGAGCTGCCGATATGCAGGCAGATTCGGAACAATCAGCAAATATGCAAATTCAAAAATCAGCGCGACGAGCAGAGGAATCCAGCTTTGCGTGTAAGCCGCCGCGACCGCAAAGCCCGCCAAGCCCCAAAAATTGACCGGCTCTTTGACGGCTTCCTTGGCGTATGAAGATTGGAATTTTGTAATTTGCTGCTGATACTTTGCGATGTCCGCCATAAAAAATTATCCGTGTTTTTTTAATCTCGCCACTTCCGCTTTTAATCTCTCAACTTCTGATTCGAGTTTCTCGGTTCGCGTTGCAAGTTCTTCGGCGAGCGGTAAAAAGGCTTTTGTTTCGGGATTATAAAGCCGCAAACCCGCGCCCGTGTCAACAACGTCCAGATTCAAAAACGGGCTGTGAACTCTGCCGCGCTTTATTTTTACCGATTTGAATTCGCCGTTTTTCAAATGATATGCGACGAGCGGTTCGTCTTTTAAGTAATCGTATTCGGGGTCGAAAATATAATACTCTTTCACGCCGAAATCTCGATAAAGAAAAAACTTTTTCTGCAAATCTTCCTTCCAAGTCCCGCGCGAAGAAATCTCGAAAACGACATCGGGCGGGCGTTCTTCCCAAAGTTTGAATGTGCGGCGCAAGTGTTTCCCGACTCCGCTGACAATCATCACGTCGGGCGCGATTGATTTGTGCGGATTGCCTTCTTCGTAATATAACAAAATATCAGCCAAAACTTTGACATCTTTGGTTTGACTAAAATAAGTTCGAAGAGTTTGCAAAAGGTCGGCGATTAAAGTTATGTGAACGTCAGTTTCTGCCATAGGTTTTCCGTCCGATTCGGGATAATAGATTTGCTTGCCGCCGTTTTTTGAAACAGGCGATAAAGCCGACGGGCGTTTTTCTTTGGCGACGATTAAATCCATAACCGGAAAACTTAAAATCTGAACTTTAACCTTTCTTTTCTTTTGATTCTTCGAGCAAAACTTGGTCGAGCGTTACCTCGTCCGGCACTTCGGAGGCGGCGGAAATTTGCTTGCCGCTTCCGGCGTTTGAACCGCTTTCGAGCAGTCCCATATTTTGCTTGTATTCCAATAATTTATCTTGCAGTTGAATGTCCATCGCTTCGCGTTCGATGTCCTGCATTTTTGAATCAACGCTCGAAGTTCCGAGTTGGAGTTTGGCTTCGGCGGCGGCGACGCGGCGGTCAATTTTCTCGCGCATCTCATTAAAGGTCGAAGCGTCATCGCCGATGTTAAATGTTTCCATCGTTTGCGCGAGCTGCTCCTGTAATTTCGCCTGCTTCGACGCGCTGATAAGCTGCATCGCTTCGGAGGTGCGCTTGTTCATATTCAGAACATAATTGTCCCGCGCCTTTAAAGCCTGTTTGGAAGCGACCGAGGCTTGTTCGAGTTGAACGGTCGTTTTTTGCAGTTCGAGTTGTTTTTGCTGAAGCTGACCGATGTAAGTCGTCGCAATATCGTCGCGGCTCAACTTGACCGAAGCCCTGATTTTCGAGTCCAAATCCACGACTTCTTCCGCGAGTTTTTCCTTGCTTTTCGCCAGCAGACGCTCGGTTGCCATCACTTGCGCCACCGAATTATTCAAGTCCGGCACGCGGTCGCGCATTTCGCGGATAGTTTGCTGCAAAACCATTTCCGGGTTTTCAATTTTGTCCAACGCCGCGCCCGTCGAGGCACGAAACAACCGTTTTATTCTCGCCCACAATCCCATTTTATTATTTTCCGCTCCTCAAAATTTACCTGTTTAAGAGAACTTTAGCACAATCTCTACGACTCGAAAATCGGCAAAGTTGCAAAATAGGATTTCAGTATAACAAGAAAAAGGCAAACGCTGAAATAAATATCCGCAGGTTTGTTGAAAAGATTATTTTTAAGCAAACCTCGAAATCCTATCTTAAAATAGATGAATAAGGTCTGACGGCGCGGCATAAATTTATAATGGAGGATAAACGGATTGAGCGTTTTTCACACGCGCCGTTAAACTTGCCTTTAACCAAAAATGTTCCGCACCTTTTCCATAAAGCTCGCGTCTTGAAAATCAATGTCCTCGATTTCCGCAAGCTGTTCTAATAATTTGCGCTGTTCTTTGGTTAAGGATTTCGGCGTAATCAAAGTTACGGCGACGAATAAATCGCCCCGCCCGCGCCCGCCGCGCGCGGGCATTCCTTTTGATTTAACGCGAAAAACCGTTCCGGTCTGCGTTCCCGCAGGAATTTTTAAATCTTCTTCGCCGTCTAAAGTTTTGACTTTTATCTCCGCGCCGAGCGCGGCTTGGGCAAAGGTTACGGGCGCGGCTGAATAAAGATTCGCGTCTTGCCGCTCGAAAATTTCGTGTTCCTTGACGTGGACGACGACGAATAAATCGCCCGTTCCGCCGCCGTTCGTTCCGGCTTCGCCTTCGCCGTTGATTCGCAGACGCGAGCCGGTTTCAACGCCCGCCGGAATTTTCACTTCGAGCATTTTTTCCTTTTCGATTCGTCCCGCGCCGCGACATTTTTTGCACGGCGTTTTGATGATTTGACCGCGCCCGCCGCAGTTCGGACAAGTTCGCATCACCGAGAAAAACCCCTGCTGATAGCGCGTCTGCCCGCTTCCGTTACAGGTTATACAGGTTTCCGGCTCGGTTCCCTTTTCAGTTCCTTTGCCGCCGCATTCGTCGCATTTTTCGAGTCGCGGAATACGCAGTTTTTCTTCCTTTCCGGCGGCGGCTTCTTCGAGTGTGATTTCCAAATCGTAGCGCAAATCCGCGCCGCGCTGCGCCGATGTTCTGCCGGAAGTTCTACCGCTTTGTCCACCGAACATATCACCGAAGCCGAACAAATCAAAAATGTCTTCGATATTGGAAAATCCCGCGCCGCCGAAACCCGCGCCACCCGCCGCGCCCGCGCCGACTCCTTGATGTCCGAAACGGTCGTAAGCCGCGCGTTTCTGCGCGTCTGACAGCACCGAATACGCTTCCGCCGCTTCTTTGAATTTTTCTTCCGCCGTGTGGTCGTCCGGGTTTTTGTCCGGGTGATGCTGCACGGCGAGTTTGCGATAAGCGGTTTTGATTTCCACTTCGGTCGCGGTTTTGCTGATGCCTAAAATTTCGTAGTAATCGCGTTTGCTCATAAATTCTGATAATTTAAAACTTGAAAATCCAAGCGTTAGACTTGGACGAATTTAATTATAACCTTTTGAAATGAGAAATGAAATTGAAATGAGAAATGAGAAATGAAAAGTAAAGATTGTCGGCAGTCATTTCTTAATTCTCATCTCTCATTTCTCATTTCTCATTTAAAATTATGCTGTTGGTCATAGATAATTACGATTCTTTCACATATAACCTCGTGCAGTATTTGGGCGAACTCGGCGCGGAAATGGTTGTGCGGCGCAACGATGAAGTTACGCTTTCGGAAATCGAAACGGAAATCGAGCCGGAGCGAATTTTAATTTCGCCCGGACCGGGAACGCCGGACGACGCGGGCATATCTTTGGAAGTTTTGCGTCAATACGCCGGTAAAATTCCGATTCTCGGCGTGTGTCTCGGACATCAGGCAATCGGGCAGGCGTTCGGCGGGCGCGTCGTTCGCGCTCCCATTCCCGTTCACGGCAAGCCGGTCGAAATCAATCACGACGGCAAAACTATTTTCAAAGATTTGGAAAATAATTTCTCTGCCGGACGTTATCACTCGCTGATTGTCGAGCGTGAAACTTTGCCCGATTGTCTGGAAATTTCCGCCACATCGCCCGATGGATTGATTATGGCGATGCGTCATAAAAGCTATAAAATCGAAGGTGTGCAGTTTCACCCCGAATCAATTCTGACGAGCGCGGGCAAAAAACTCTTGCAAAACTTTCTCGATATTTGAGATGATTAAAGACGGAGTCCGATTTCGATTTGGGATTGCGGATTGCGGATTGCGGATTTTTATCCTGAAAACTGACTCGCCTTCGCTCTTGACATCAACTTTTTCACCTTTTCACTTTTTCATCTTTCCACTTTTCTACTTTTGCCTTTTGCCTTTTTACTTTTTACTTTAAAAAATATGCTGACATCGAAAACCGAATGGCTTTTAGCCGCGCCGACGACTGCGACGAATACGAAAGCAGACACACCGCTTTACAAATATCTCGTGCGCCTCGTGCGCGGCGAAGATTTATCTTTTGATGAAGCGTCGGATTTTTTCCGCGTTTTGATTGACAAGGAAACTTATCCGCAGCAAATCGCCGGTGCGCTCGCCGCGTTGACCGCCAAAGGCGAGACGTTTGCGGAACTCGCGGGAATGGCTCGCGTGCTGCGCGAGAATGCCGTGCCGGTTCGCGCACGCTATCAAAATTACATTGACACTTCCGGGACAGGTTCGAGTCCGGCGAAAACCTTTAACGTCTCGACCGCCGCCGCGTTCGTCGTCGCAGGCGCGGGTCTTCCGGTTGCCAAACAAGCGAGCCGCGCCGTGTCGAGCGATTCGGGAAGCGCGGAAGTTCTGGCAAAACTCGGCGTAAAAGCGTCGGGCGAAGCGGAAATCGCGCAGGCTTGTCTGGACGGCGCGGGAATTTGTTTTATGTTCGCGCCGAAATTTCACCCGACCTTAAAGCGCGTCGGCACGATTCGCAGCAACCTCGGCATTCGCAGCGGTTTTAATCTTTTGGGCATTTTGTCGAATCCGGCAAATCCGCCGAAACAAATCGTCGGCGTGTGGCATCAGTCGCTCGTCGAACCGATAGCGCAGGCATTGGCGATGCTCGGAACGCAAAACGCCTGGGTCGTTCACGGCGAAGACGGTTTGGACGAATTAACTCTCGCGGGTGAAACGCTGGTCGCGGAAGTTTTCGGCAATAAGTTGAAAACATTCAGAATCGCGCCCGAAGATTTCGGTTTGCAGCGAGCCGAAATCAAACATCTGAAAACCGATTCGCCCGAAGCGAGCGCGAAAATTATCTCGGAAGTTCTTGACAACCGGCGGCGCGACGAAGCGCGTTCGCTCGTCGTCATCAACGCCGCCGCCGCGCTTCTGGTCGGCGGCATCACCGATGATCCGATGCACGCCGCCCGCCTCGCCGAGCAAAGCATTGACAGCCGTTCGGCGCAAGTCAAGTTGGAAAGATTGATTCAAACGACGAGCAAGAAGTAATTTGCGATTTGCGATTTGCGATTTGCGATTGTAACTTGTAAATCGCTATGCCTCTAAGTTGGTTCTACAATGTGATTATAAACGCGCGGAATGCGCTTTACGATAAAGGCGCGTTTAAATCTCATTCGCTCGGCGTTCCGGTCGTCAGTATCGGAAACATCACCGTCGGCGGCACGGGAAAAACGCCGCTCGTCGCGCTGGTCGCGGAAATTTTAGCCGACGCGGGCGAAACGGTTTGCATACTCACGCGCGGTTACGGACGCGAAAATTCCAAACAAAGAGTTCTCGTTTCCGACGGCGAACGAATTTTGGCGACTCCGAAACAGTCGGGCGACGAACCGCTTGAACTCGCGCGAAAACTTGCGGGCAAAGCGTTTATCGTGGCGGACGCGAACCGCGTCGCGGCGGGAAATTGGGCGCGTAAAAAGTTTGGAATTACGGCTTTTGTTTTGGACGACGCTTTCCAACATCGTCGTGTCGAGCGTGATTTGGATATTGTCTGCGTTGACGCGACGAATCCGTTCGGAAACGGAAAATCGCTTCCGTCAGGCATTTTGCGCGAGCCGCTTGAAAACTTAAAACGCGCCGACGCGATTGTCATCACGCGAACAAATTTAATAAAAGATGTTGCGGATTTGAAACGTCGAATTGCCAAATATAATTCGCATTGCCCGATTTTCGTTTCGGAAAACAGAATTTCAAATTTGATTGATTTAAAGGATTTTCACGCGCCGACACTACATTCTCAAACAGCACCGAATAGCCAGCAGCGAACGGCGAACAGTGTGTTCGCCTTTTGTGCGCTCGGCAATCCCGAAAATTTTTTCGAGCAACTGCGACAGGAAAATTACGATTTGACAGCGACGGAAAAATTTCCCGACCATCATTTTTATACTTCCGGCGACATCGAGAAACTTTCGGAGAAAGCGAAAAAAACGGGCGCGAAAATTCTGCTGACGACCGCGAAAGACGTGGTTAAATTGAAAAATTTAAATGTCGAGATGCCGTGTTACGTCGTCGAAATCAAGATGATTTTCGACGACGCAGATAATTTTCGAGATTGGCTTTTGCAAGTGAAAAATGAAGATTGAAAAGTTTAAGAAATGCTTTCTTCTCTTTTACTTTTTACTTTTGCCTTTTTACTTTTTACTTTTATTCGGTGCAGTCGCCTGTTTCGTTCCAACCGCAGACAAATAAATTCGGCGCGAATTCTCTGGTTTGCTGCCGGACGTTGCGCCAAACCGTCGAATTTCCATACGCTTCTTTTGTCCAGCCTAAACGCTTGCGGTTGCGCCAGACGAATTCATACGCTTGACGTTCGTTCGCGCCCTTCAAATGTTGCGCTTCGTGCAGAAGTATGGCGGCGCGTTCGGTGTCGTCCTTCGCATCAGTAAAAAAATCTGGATAAACCGTCATTATTTCCAACGGAAAATTAGTCGCGGCGTAGGCGTTTTCAAATTTTGTCGAAGCGTTCAGCCAATTATCGTTGCTGCGAAAATTCGTCAGATATTCGAGCAGAAAAACTTCTCTGGAAAATCCTTTTTCGTCCAACACACGAACGGCGTTTTGCACTTGTTTTTTTTCTTCGTAGCTCAAAGGTTTGGACGTGAAAATCATCGAAAGATAAAAGCCGAGCAGCGTTAAAGCGCAGATTAAAGCACAGACCATCGCCCGTCGAATGATTTTCGATTTTACTGACGACTTTTCCGCGCCGTCGCCGCGCACGTTTGAAACTTCAATCAATTGACGGCGGCAGCGAACGCACTCCGGCGCGTTCGGGAAATTTATCAGTCGGCAGTCGGGACAGAGTTTTTTCATTTTTTCATCGGACTCGAGAAGAACGGTTTGGCGGAGAAACCGTTAATAATTTAAAAGTGCGAATCGGCTTTTATTCCATTGTTATAACGAAATTTAATTCGGAACGAACGCGAAATTCTTTTCGCGCATCAAATTCCCAAGTTGCATAAAATAATAATTAAAGTTTAAGATTTCCAAATCGAGTTTTTATTTAATAAGGAGTAAATCAAGTGAAATTTATCAACTCCGCAATTTTCATAATTGCAATTTTAGTATTTTCGAGTTCAGCCGTTTTCGCCCAAGAAACCGCCACGAAGGTTGTTGACGAAGTGGTCGCGCAGGTCAACGACAGCGTTATCACATTGTCGCAAATCAAACGCGAAATGAACGAGGCGATTGATTCTTACGTCAAAGAAGGCAAAACGCCCGAAGAAGCAAAAGCCTTGATCGAAGGCAAACAGGGCGAGCTTATCGCCGGCATTATCAACGAAGAATTGTTATTGCAGAAAGGCAAGGAAATTAATGGTCTCGAAGCGCAAGTCGAAGCGCAAATCAATCAAAAATTTCTCGAAGTTATGAAATCGCAAAACATCAAAACGCTCGACGCGCTGTATAAAGCGATGGAGGCGAACGGTGTTGATCCGCAAGTTACGCGCGAAAATCTGCGACGGCAAATTACCAAAGATATGGTTTTGCAGCGCGAGGTTGACTCGAAGGTTTATTACGGTTTGTCGGGCAAGGAAATCAAGGATTATTACGAAGCGAACAAAGCGAAATTTACCAAACCGGAAACCATTTCGATTAGCGAAATCTTTCTCAGTTTTGCCGGACGCGATGAACCGGCGGTGCGCGAAAAAGCCAAACAGATAGTTCAGCAGGCGCGGGGCGGCGCGGATTTTGCCAAACTCGCTTTAGAGAATTCCGAACGCGATAACGTCAAAGATACCAAAGGCAAAGTCGGAACTTTGAACATCAAGGATTTGGAAAAAACATTTGCCGAACCGCTAAAAAACGTCAAAGTCGGCGGCATCAGCGAGCCGATTGAATTGCCGGAAGGCATCGAAATTTTGCGCGTTGACGAACGCACGAACGCCAGCAACGAATCGTTTTTCGACGAGAACGAAGTCAGAAAAGCGATAGCTTACGAGCGTCTGCCCGACCAGCGCAAAAAGTTTATGTCAATTTTGCGGCAGGACGCTTATATCAAAATCAACGACACCTATCGCCCGATGGTTTCGCCGATTCTTTTCGCCGACGACCGCAAAGCGGAAGTCAAAAAAAGCGAGAAATAACTTTGGAGAAATGAGAAATGAGAAATGAGAGATGAGAAATCTTATTCGTTTTTATTTCTCATCTCTCATTTCTCATTTAGTTTATGCGTCTCGATTTATTCTTAAAAACCAGCCGTTTGATTGCGCGTCGGAGTTTGGCGCAGAAATTTTGCGACGCGGGGTTAATCAAAATAAACGATTTAACCGCCAAATCTTCGCGCGAAGTTAAGCCGCGCGACGAAATCGAGATAAAGCGCGGAAATCGTTTGACGCGGATTAAAGTCGCGTTCATTCCCGACAAAAAGCAGATTGCCAAAAGCGACGCGGCGAATCTTTACGAAATTTTGTCAGAAGAGACGCTCGCCGATGAACTTTTAGAGTCTGTTTAAATTTTCAATAAAAATCGCTGAAAGCGATAAATTTAATAGCGTCGGGAGTATCCCGACGTGCCTGTTAAAAATTGATTCCGACGCTGAAAGTGTCGAATAATCAAAGCTGAAATTCGTCGCTTTCAGCGCCGCGAAGGCGTTCGGTTTCTTCTACGTCGGGATACTCCCGACGCTATTAAATACGTCGCTTTCAGCGACAAAAACAGGGCATTTTCAAAATTTAAACAGACTCTTAAGTTAAAATAAATATGCTGTCGAGAATCGAGCAGCGAAGTTCTATGCAGAGAAAAGTATTTTGGATCAGTTTTATACTGTTAGGTTTATTCGCCGATGTAGTTCTGCCGCTCGTTTGGGGAATTATCGCTACGATTCCGATTGCGGTTTTGAGTTGGTGGATAGCTTATAAAAGCGATTGGTTTGAATAATCGAACGGCTCAAATTTTGCCGGAAAGCCGCGTTTCGTTTTTGACCGAAACGGGCGGAAGCAGAAACAATCCCAACAAATAAAAAATCACCGCAAAGAATTGAATGTAACCTGTTCCGGCGGAAAAGCGCGGCAAATCGAGCAGCCAGGTGAAGGCTTCCTGCGTCGGGTTTTCCAAAATTCCGCGCCACCAGCTATCGCCTGTCGGCGCGGTCAAATAAGCGAGCAGCAAATATTTTGCAACGAACGCCAGCCCAAAGACGCTGCCCAAACTTTGCAGCAGACGCTTGCCTTGAAATTCGACAAACAGATTATTCCAGAGCGTCCAGAAAAAACAAAATGCTACGACCCAAAATGGCAAACCGCGTTCGGGCAGAAGCGAATTGAAAATTTGCGTCGAGGCGGCAAAAAGGGTCAGCAAAACGACGGCGTTGGCAATGTTTTTGAGCGTCGAAAATCTTTCGGAAAACCAGCCTTCGAGTTTTAACAATCCGGCGCGAAAAAACAAAACCAATAAAACGCTCGCGTAAATCAAACAAACGAGCGCGGGTTTGAGAAAGATAAACGCGCCGTCCGCCGCGTTAAGACGCAAGCCGCCGAGCAGCGCGACGGTTAAAAAAATCAAAGGCAGAAAAATGTATTGCAAATACGATGTCTGATTTTTGGCTTTTGATTTTTGATTTTTGGCTTTCGGTTTGATTAAAGTTTGTTTTTCTGTTTCTAATTCTTCGACCTCCGGGATTTCCAATAATTCGCCGTCAACGAAATTCAATTCTTCCGAATCGGCACTCACGGATTTATATTTCGAACTTTGAATTTCGGACATAAATTATTTTCTTTCGCGCAAAACTTTGAACGGATTAAAATCGCTCGCCGTAATTTTTAAGCCTTCTTCAAATTCGTTTTTTAATTCGGCGGGCGTTTTCATTTTTAAATCGTTGTCGTCAGATTTGAAATTTTTGTCCAGTGCGATGACGCGGTTCGTTT
The DNA here is from genome assembly GCA_051002375.1 of Pyrinomonadaceae bacterium. Classification (GTDB taxonomy): domain Bacteria; phylum Acidobacteriota; class Blastocatellia; order Pyrinomonadales; family Pyrinomonadaceae. Next base: position 60,233 of record JBPCMK010000071.1, read on the forward strand.
GTTCCAAGCCCTGTTTAAAAAGCGCGTCGTCGCTGTAAAGTTTGCCGAAACCTTGCCGGTAAAAACTATATGCGATGTAAAACTGCGTCTTCGCGTCGCGGTTTTCCGGGTCGGCTCTTTGGAAATAATCACGCGCCGCGACGAAATTATCCGCGCGAAACGCTTTTAAGCCGTCATCGAATTTCGCTTTGTCAACTTCGTAAGTTCCGACGGCAACTTGCGTTTTCGTCGTTACGTTTTCGATTGTCGTCTGCGCTTTGGTCGGAAGTTCGTCGAGCGATTTCGGCTCGACCGCGTAAAGCCACGCGATAAAAAGCGCGTAAAAAGCCGCGATTAAAATTCCCGTGATTTGAATTTGCTTTTCGCTCATTGCCGTAATTCGTTTGATAAGTTAAAGAATACACTTTTTATTGACAAAGAAATAATTTTTTTCAAACACGAAAAAACACGAAGGAACACGAAAATCTGTCAATCGGTTTTCGTGTTCCTTCGTGTTTTTTCGTGGTTGAATCTTTCTTCGGATTATCTCGACGGAATTTTGATTTCGCGTCCAGCGGCTAAAACCGAAGTCGGAAGCAAGCCGTTGAATTTGGCGATTTCAACCGCCGACGCGCCGTAACGGGCGGCAACCTTTATTACCGTATCGCCGCTTTTCGCTTTGACGACGCGCACGCCGCCGGTTGTCGGCGCGGTTGGCGCAGGCGTTGCCGGGCGAACGTAGCTTGTTCTTTGGACGTTGTTTCCGGTCGGCACGATTACCTTTCCTTTCGGCGCGGCTGTGTTGCCGTTTGCCGCCTGCAATTCCGCCGCGCTCACGCCGGTTCGGTTAGCGATATTCTGCCAATTTTCGCCAGCCGCCGTTTTCGTAATGCTCGCCGTATTCAAACTCGACTTCGGCAGTTTTTTGAATAATGCGGCGACTTCGTTTGCCTTGCCCATCGGAACGCGAATGATATACGGTTCGGACGGCGATATGTTGGTGCGAAGCTCTGGATTCAAATAACGCAGATATTCGACCGTCGTATCCGAAGCCTGCGCCAGAATGCTTAAATTGGTCGAAGGCGGAACGCGTATCTGGTCGTAGGTTAGAAGCGGCGCGGGACGAATATGTCCGAAGCCGTATTGATTCGGATTGTTGGCAATCAAAATCGTCGCCAAAATATTCGGCACGTAATTGCGCGTTTCCTGCGGCAGATACGGATAGGCGACCCAGAAATTTGCCACGCCGGCTTTGCGAATGGCGCGGTCAACATTTCCCTCGCCCGAATTATACGCCGCCATCGCTAATTCCCAATTTCCGCCGTAGCGGTTGGCGAGGAATTTCAAGTATTGAGCCGAAGCATGCGTCGCTTTTTCAAAACTGTTGCGCTCGTCAATCTGCGCCGTTTTGCGAAGCCCGAAACGCGCTCCCGTTCCCGGAATAAACTGCCATAAACCCTAAGCCGCCGCCCAAGACATCGCTTGCGGTTTCCACGCGCTTTCGACTTGTCCGAGCCACGCGACGTTATCCGGCACGCCTTCTTCGCGGAAGATGCGGCGAGCCATCCGCATAAACATTCCCGAACGATACAGTCCGGTTTCCATCGTCGCCCGTCCGCGTCCCTGATAATAATTGATAAATTGCTGAATCATCGGATGCACTTGAAAGCTGAATCCGAGCGATTTGTTGGCTACGGCGTATTGAATGTATTGATATTGCTGTTGCGCGACCGGATTGTTGTCAATCTGCTGTTCTTCGGGCGTGAGTTCGAGTTTCGCTAATTCATCGAGCGGCGAGGCTTCAAATTTCTGTTCGGTAAAACCCTGCACCGGAACAGGCTGATTGCCGTTATTGGCGGCGACGATTAAAGTGTCGTTTCCGCTGTTGGTTTCAGCCGGAACGGTCAAGACGAGTTTGGCAACTTTATCAGCCAAATCGTTGTCAATCGCCCAGCCGCACGTCGCCGAAAGACTTCGGATTTGCGGCTGCAAACTGTTTGACGGAAATTCGATGCGATAAACCGTTTCGATTAACTGATTGTAGCAGCTTTGAAGTTTCGGATTGCGGCTGACATTGACTCCCGACATCAAAAAAACTTCGACCGATTTATCGAAATCGTCGCCCGCTTGCGAACGGCGGTTGTCCTGCATATTAAACAAACCTTGTTTGAAATATTTGCCCGCGTCGCCGGTAATTTGATTGAAACGCGCGTCAGTTTGTTCGATTTGCGGCGTAGTTGCGTTGGTTCTGCCGCTCGAAACGTCATTAGTGGTTTGTCCGAAAACAAAAGCGTTGAATATAAAAAATACAATTGCGGTTAAATTAAAAACCTTAAAAAGGCGTGTTTTCATTAAGTTCGTCTATACTCCTATGATAAAAATTTTCGGGGTTAGGGCGAATTGCTAAAACGACCTATTGTAGTAAATAAAAAGTTATAAAAATTCTAACGCCTGCAGTCAGAAAAAGTTTCCTTATTGTCGCTGGATTTAATTTTCCGAAATAGAAAACCCTTCCAAAGTAACACACGGCGCGTTTGGTTTCAAGTTTCCGGTTTCCAGTTTCAAGTCTCGTTTGCCGCATTATCAATCTAAAACGGACAATTTCAAAACCTGAAATTTGAAACCTGAAGCTACTTTGCGGCGCGGACTTTTGACTTTTCAACCGACGGCTTTTTCTCCTGTAACGCATCACGGAAAACCTGCCGCACGTTATCTACAAATATAAATGATAAATCGTCCCGAATTTCCTGCGGTAAATCTTCTAAATCGCGTTTATTCGGTTCGGGCAGAATTACAGTCTTGATATGCGCTCGTCGTGCCGCCAAAAGTTTTTCTTTGACTCCGCCGACCGGCAGGACGTTGCCTCTTAAAGTGATTTCGCCCGTCATCGCCACATCTTTTTTGACCGCTCGCTGCGATAAAACCGAGACAATCGCGGTCGCCATCGTAATTCCCGCGCTCGGACCGTCTTTCGGAATCGCGCCTTCGGGAATATGAACGTGAATGTCGTATTTCTCGAAAGCGTCTTCTTCGATGCCGATTTCGCCCGCCCGCGCTTTGGCGTAGGAAAACGCCGCCTGCGCCGATTCCTGCATCACTTCGCCGAGTTGTCCGGTTAATTGAAGTTTGCCTTTGCCTTTTGTTTTCAAGGCTTCGATAAATAAAATGTCGCCGCCGACCGCCGTCCAAGCCAAACCCGTAACCGTTCCGATTTCGTCTTTTTTCAAAGCCGTTTCGGGAAAAATCTTCGGAGCGCGAAGAAAATCTTTGAGGTTGTTTGCCGTAACTTTTACTTCTGCAAACTCGCCTTCGAGTTCGGCTTTTCTTCTGGCAATTTTGCGGCAAACCTTGCCGATTTCTCTTTCGAGCTGGCGCAGTCCGGCTTCCTGCGTGTATTCGCTGATAATTTTCTGCAAAGCCTTACGTTCGAATTTAACGTCCGCTTTCTCGAGTCCGTTTTCTTCAATTTGCTTCGGCAAAAGATGTCGCTTGGCGATTTCCAATTTTTCTTCTTAGGTGTAGCCCGACAGAAAAATAATCTCCATTCTATCGCGCAAAGCGGGCTGAATCGTGTCCAAAACATTCGCCGTCGTCATAAACATCACGTTCGACAAATCAAAAGTTACGTTCAAGTAATTATCGCGGAACGACGAATTTTGCTCCGGGTCGAGAACTTCCAAAAGCGCGGAACTCGGATCGCCGCGAAAGTCCGCGCCGACTTTATCAATCTCGTCGAGCATTATTAAAGGATTCGTCGTCTCCGCCTGCTGAATCGCCTGAATAATTCTGCCCGGCATCGCGCCGACGTAAGTTCTTCGATGTCCGCGAATCTCGGCTTCGTCGTGAAGACCGCCGAGAGAAAGCCGCACGAATTTTCGATTCAAAGCGCGGGCGACGGAACGCCCCAGAGATGTTTTTCCAACGCCGGGCGGACCAACAAGGCAAAGAATCGAGCCTTTCGGTTTCTCTTTCAATTTTCTCACCGCGAGTGCTTCGACCCTTCTTTCCTTGACGCGCTCAAGTCCGTAATGGTCTTCGTCCAAAATGCGCTCGGCTTTTTTCAGATTCAAATTGTCCTTCGAGGATTTCGACCAGGGCAATTCAGTTATTATGTCGAGCCAATTTCGCAAAGTCGCGGTTTCGGCGGTGTCAGGGTGCATTCGCTCTAACTTTTTAAGCTGCCGAAGCGATTCTTCCTCAGCCGTCTGCGGCATTTTCGCTTTTAGAATTTTGTCGCGGTATTGTTCGATTTCCTCGAAAAGTTCGTTGCCTTCGCCGAGTTCCGATTGAATCGCTTTTAACTGCTGACGCAAAAAATATTCGCGCTGCGAGCGGTCAATATCGGCGCGGGCTTGCGTGTTGATTTCTTGCTGCACCATCAGCACGTCAATTTCTTTGCTCAACAAATCGTTGACGCGGCGCAGACGCAGAATCGGGTCGAAAATATCCAAAACGGTTTGCGCGCCTTCGACTTTTAATTCGAGATTCGAGGCTGATAAATCCGCGAGTCTGCCCGCGTCGTCCAGATTGGCGATAATCGCCAAAACTTCCGGCGAGATATTTTTGCCCAAGTTCGCGGCGCGTTCCATCAAGGCGCGGACGTTGCGGACGAGGGCTTCGACTTCCAGAGAATTATTCGGCGCAAGCGGTTCAGGAATCGGCACGAGCCTGCCTTTGATGTATTCCTTGCCCGCCGTAACCGATTCGACGCGGGCGCGTGAAAGACCTTGGATAAGAATGCGAATTCGTCCGTCGGGCAATTTCAGCATTCGCATAATAACGGCGACCGTGCCGACTTTGTATAAATCTTCCTGCGCCGGTTCTTCCTTGTCCAAATCTTTTTGCGAGACCAGCAGAATCATTCGATTTTTGCTCAACGCTTCGTCAACCGCTTTTATCGAACGGTCGCGCGAAACGAAAAGCGGCACAATCATAAACGGATAAATCACGATGTCGCGCAGAGGCAACACGGGCAACTCCGGCGGAATGCTCATTTGAGGGTCGCCAAATTCGCTCTCGCTTAACTTGTCAGAGAAATCTTCAATTTCGTTCATATATATTTATGTTAGGGAAAAACACGGAAAAGGGCAAAGAAGGAAAAAAGTGAAAAGGCAAAAGGCAAAAGACAAAAAGGGAAACTCCAGCAAAGTTTTGCTTTTTACGCGAAATGCTGAACTTCTGTTTGGTTCGGCGCGAATTTCGGTTCGCCTTCGAGTCTTAAAAATATACCGCCGTCAAAATGACGGCGGTATATTTTTTTTCGACTTTTAAGACAATCTCTAATTTCCGCGTCGTCCCATTCGCATAAATCTGTTCATACGTCTTTCTCGTTTTATCATTTGCCGATTCATCATTTGCCTGTCTCTGAAAAATTGTCGGTTTGTGGTTTCTTGCCGTCGCGTCATAATAATATTTTCGCGCGGCGCGGATTGCTCGATGATTGAATTTTGCGGTTTATCGGAAATTTCCGTCTTAGTCGGCGGAGTTTTCGTTTCGGTCGGACGCGGTATGTTTATCACGACCGGCGGCAGAATCATTTTTATTTCCCGTGTTTTCGGAGATTCTGTTTGAGCGGCAAACGACGATTTTAATGCCGGTCGCGTTCCTATTTCGGGGCGCGTTTTTATTTCGGGTTCAGGCGTTTGAAAAGATTTGGGAGCGATGGTTTTCTCAGGCTGACGCTTCGGAATAAAATTATCAACAGAGACTTTCGGCGTTGTCATAAAATTTATATCGTCGTCGGTTTCCTTTGAACTCGCTTCGGGTATATCATCTCGATTTTTAAGGCTCGCCTCGCCCGCGCTCTCGTGCGCCGGAAATGATTGAGGTTTGTAGACGTATGCGGCGGTCGTCAAGCTGGCTATAAAAACAAAACCGCCGATTAAGATAAAAACGGCAAAAGCCGCGCCTTTCAGAAAGCTCGATAAATTTTCGTTTGAATCAAACATTTAGTATTTAAGACGCGCAATGTTTTCAAAAAGTCGAGCAAATACTTTGCAAGTAAAGAATTAGTTTTCTACTTTTGCCTTTTGCCCTTTTACTTTCTACCTTTTAGACATATCGCACCAGATAACAAGTCCGCGCCAGATGCCGAAACTTTCATAAAAATTTTCTATCTCTTTATCGGCGCAAATCGTTTCGCCGTTGTGTTTTTTGTAAAACTGCGCCCGCAGCCACGAATCGAGCGCGAGTCCGTCGTAGCGTCCGACGAGTTTTAGAAGATTTTCCGCCGCGTAATCGCCCACGCCTTTGATTTGTTTCATTTCCCTTTTCAGTTCTTCGGTCGGCAAATCCGAATCGAGCCAGCTTTCGGGATTGATTCGTCCGCTCGCAACTTTTTCGGCGAGTCCGGCAAAATACGCCGCGCGATAACCAGCGCGAATTTCGTCGCGGTAAAATTCCGCCGAAACGCTCGCCATTCGCTCGGCGGTCGGAAACGCGCTTTTTCCGCTCTCGGATTTTTCGCCGAGCTTTTCGACCAAATTCGCCGTCATTTTCCTCGTCAACGCCCACGAGCAATTCGTCGTGCAAATCGTTTTCACCAAATCTTCAAAAACCGTCGGCGAGCGAAGCAGTCTGCCCGCGTTTTTTTTCGCAATCCACGCGAGACGTTTTTCGGATTTCGTGATTCGATAAAACTCCCGCAAATCATCGTCGAACCGCAAAATGTGGCGCACGCCGCGCAGGATTTTTTCCCGCGCTTTTCGGTTCGCCCGCCCGTCAATTTCGATTCGGATTTTCCCGTCCGTTTCGCTTATCTGCGCCGCGAGCGGTTTTTCCGAATCGTTGGAAACGTAATTCAAACGCAAATTTTCACGGTCAACTTCAAACGGCAAAAGCTGACTCCAGCCGTGACTGTAAATGGTTTGCCGAAAGCTGAAGTTCTTCGGCGCGGCGAGATAAAGTTTTAGCGGCATAATTTTTCGACTAAATTCGAGATGTCTTCGTCTAACTTAGCTAAGAAGCAATTCTGTTTTGAAATACACGAAATTTTAATTTGAAATGCACGAAAATTTAACTTGAATTTTTTCGCCGGATAATTTATAAATAAAAATGCAAAACAAAATTTAACGACGATTCGCCTGCCTGTCGTTAAGGTTCACTGAAAAAATTTTAGATTAGATTTTAGCAAAGGAAGTTTTAGGAGGAAAGGCTATGTTGAGCTTTAAAAGGTCGCGTCTGTGTGGACAGCTTTTAAGCGCGTTTTTTGTAATGTTTCTGGCATCTTTCGCGGTTTGGGCGGACACCGATCCGAACCCGAATTCGCCGCCGCCGGTTTTAATCAGCGAGCCGAATGCGCTGCGCGTTTTGGCGACCAATTCCGTGCGATTCGTCGGACGGTTGAATTCGGCACGGGGCGAAAATGAGCAGACTTTCGCTCCCGATTCGCAAATCGTGATTTACGTTACGAATCTGGATTTGATGTCGGACGAGAGCGCGAACGCTTTTCGCGTTTCGGTCGAAGACGAGAAAGGCAGACAATATCGCTTTCCCGTTACCGACATCGCGCCGGTTAAAGGTCGAAATTGGGTCTACGCGCTTACCGTCTCCTTGCGCGACGAACTCGGTTTCTGGGAAGAAAAGCCGACCGAAGGCGACGTTTTAATCGGCGTTACGTGGCGCGGTTTAGCGAGCAATCGTTTGAAATTAGGCTTCGGCAAAATCGGCGGCACGATTAAAGACGATGCTGGTGCAGTTTTAACGCCTTTTCCGAACACCCCGCCGATAAAAAAACAAGATGCACCCGAACCGGATTACGTCGGCTACAAATACTCTGGCGACCGCACGCGCTTTATGGAGCAGGCGACCTTCGGACCGACGACCGCGCTCGACGAGCAAATTCGCCGACAAGGTTTGCACGTCTGGCTCGAACAACAATTCAACGCGCCGTATCCGACCTTTCCGTATCCTAATAATCCCCTAGCGCAAACAAATCCGCCGACTACTTGCGACAATAAGAATAATGACGATGTTCCGGCGACTTGTTACCGCGATACTTACACGATGTATCCCGTTCAAAATTGGTTTTTCCAGGAAGCCTTTTACGGCAACGCGCAGCTTAGACATCGCGTCGCTTGGGCGTTAAGTCAGTTGTGGGTAACGTCGGGCGTTGATGTGCAGCAAGCGAGATATATGGTCGAGTATCACAAGATTTTGAGCAATAACGCTTTCGGCAATTACCGAACGCTGATGGGGCAGATGACTCTCGATCCGACGATGGGCGATTATCTCAATATGCGGACTAGCACAAAGAACAATCCGAATGAAAACTACGCCCGCGAGGTTTTGCAGCTTTTCAACGTCGGCTTGTTTATGCTCAATCAAGATGGCACGCAGCAACTCGACGGGAGCGGCAATCCGATTCCGACTTACGACCAAACGACGGTCAATAATTTCACCAAAGTATTTACGGGTTGGGGACTTTGCAATAACCAAACGTCGTGTCCGAACTATCCGCCGCCGGGAATAGTCAATTATATTGACCCGATGCTTCTCAATCAAAACAATCACGACGTAACCGCCAAGACTTTGCTCGCGTATCCGGGCGCGGTCAATCAAAATATTCCGGCGGGTTTGAGCGGCACGACCGAATTGAATATGGCGTTGGATAACGTCTACAATCATCCGAACGTCGCGCCATTTGTCAGCCGATTTTTGATTCAGCAACTTGTCGAGAGCGACCCGACACCGGCGTATGTCGGGCGCGTCGCGTCGGTTTTTAACGCGAATCGGACAAGCCCGACGCAGTTAAAGGAAGTCGTCAAAGCAATCCTGCTCGATCCCGAAGCCCGCGGCGACATCAAGACCGACCCGAATTACGGAAAGCTCCGCGAGCCGGTTCAACTGGCGACAAATTTCCTGCGGCAGTTTAGTGTTCAGTCTGCCGACGGCACGACGCAAAGCGACGGTTATGTTAATCCGCAAACCGCGAATATGTCGCAAAACGTCTTTAATTCGCCGACGGTTTTCAATTATTATCCGCCGGATTACGTCGTTCCCGGCACGGGTTTGAACGGACCGGAATTCACTCTGCTGACGACCGGAACGGCAATCGCCCGCGCCAATTTTATAAACACGATGACTTACGGCAAAATCAACGGCGGCTCGACGAATGCACCTTTGGGAACGTCAATCAATCTGTCGGAAATGCAGTCGCTCGCCGCGCAAGATGCGACGAGCAATCTGCTGCTCGATACGCTGAATACCAGAATGATGCACGGCACGATGACGGCGCAGAACAAAGCGACGATTATGACGGCGGTTAATGCGATTGCGGCGACCGATACACTCAATCGGGCGAAATCGGCAATTTATCTAACGGCTACTTCGTCGCAATACCAGGTGCAGAGATAGTCCAGAGAGTCTGGAGAGTCTGGAGAGTCGGAGAGTCGTGAGTCAGATTGACTTTTTTGACTCTCCAAACTCTCCAGACTCCCAAGACTCTCTGGACTCTCCGAAGGAGAATTATGAAAGACAATAGAAGAGAATTTATAAAAAAATCAGGCTGCGCCTTGGGAATGGCGGCGTTGGCGACGCAGTTCAGACATTTCGGTTTAATGACGGCTCTGGCGCAGCAGACCGACGACGCGATGGAAGCCCCGTCGGATTATCGCGCTTTGGTCTGCGTCTTTATGCAGGGCGGAAACGACGGCAACAACACGGTCATTCCGAATCATTCGGACACGACGTTGAGCAATTATCAAAGTTATGCCAGTGTGCGAAACGCGGCTGGTTTGGCAATAGCGCAAAATCAGCTTTTGCCGATTAGCGTTCCGCGGATGAACAATTTGACTTACGGTTTGAATCCGAATCTGGGCGTTTTGCCGCTTCAGGGAACGACCGTTATCAACAACGGCATTCACGAACTTTGGGCGCAGGGCAAAATGGCGATTGTCAACAACGTCGGCACGCTCGTCGCGCCGCTCACCAGAGCGTCTTATCAAAACGGCTCGGTGCGAAAACCGTTTCAGCTTTTTTCGCATTCCGACCAAGTTTCGCAATATCAAGGCGGGCGTTCGGACGTTACGACCTACACGGGTTGGGGCGGCAGAATTTCCGATCTGCGAACCGCGCCGGACAATCCGGGCGGTTTAGTTCCGATGATAACTTCGATAAACGGAGCGCAGTTGTTCACCGCCGGACAGTCAACTTTGCCGATGGCAATCGCCGATTCGAGAACTTCGCTGCCTGCGGTTTTAAGTCCGGCGGGATTTAACGGAACGGGCGCGGCGCAAAGACTCGCGGCATTTAATCAACTGCGGACGCAGGATTTAAGTTCGAACTACATTGCGGCGGCAAGCCACATCACCGACCAAGCGATGCAGGCAAACGCGGCTCTGGCGAATCAACTCGAAGTTACCGTGCCGTTTCCGACGACGAGCGTCGGTTATCAATTAAAACAAGTCGCGCGATTGATTAAAAAGCGCAGCGATTTAACCGTCAACCGGCAGATTTTCTACGTGCAAATCGGCAGTTTCGACACGCACACTTCGCAGATTACCGGACAAGGCAATTTGCACACGCAGTTCAGCCAAGCCGTTCGTTCTTTTTATGATGAAATGGTCGCGCAAGGCGTGGCGAACAACGTAACTTTGTTTTCGATGTCCGATTTTTCGCGCACCTTTACACCGGCTGGCACAGGCTCGACCGTCGGCAGCGACCACGCTTGGGCGAACCATCTGTTCGTCGTCGGCGGCGCGGTCAACGGCGGCAATTTCTACGGCATCAACACTTCAAACGGAACGCCGTATCCGACCTTGACACCGAACGGACCCGACGATGCCGACAGCGGAACAAACGCCCGCGGACGCTGGATTCCGACGACCTCGGTCGAGCAATACGCGGCAACTTTAGCGCGTTGGTATGGCTTGCCGGAAGCGAATATGTCGAGCGTCTTTCCGAATTACAACAACTTTCTCGCCACGGGAACGAATCTCGGTTTTATGCAGCCGTGATATAAAAGATATAAGGATGAGAGATGAGTAAAGCGGATTGCTTTGCTTGTCTCTTTTTTTGCCCGTCGAGACAATTGAGCTTCATTTTCATTTTCCAAATGAATTTTGAAAATCTCGCATTTTATTTTTGATTTCAAATTATTTTAACCGCAACAAACTTTCAACCGATATATCTTCATCCACAGATTCCCAATGAACGCCGATGCCGCCGCCAATCAATCGCCACTCGTTTCTTTCTTGAGGCGCGGCGTTTTGAAGACGCGGAAACCAAACAAGCGGAACGGAAATTTCACGCCCGTCAGCCAAGACGACATTTAAACTGTCATCCGTGCAATTGACCTCAACGGCAAGCGGCTCAACTTCAACGGCTAAAGTAATCATTCCATTTCTCCAATAAAAAATCTCGGTTCTCTTCGACGATTCTCTGTATCTCGGATAATTCGCCGCTCCGAAACCCCCGCGATTTGACCAGCGACACGGGATTCAACCAAAACTTTGCGAATCTTTCGGCTTGTTCAACGTGAATGTGCGGCGGCTCGCTTCCTTCTAAACTGAAAAAGAAAAATCTGAATCCTCTGATTCTCAAAACCGTCGGCATAATCTCGCTCTACACTTCTTTAAATTCCGAATCAACGTCTTCGCTTGAAAGCGCGACGCGATAATTTTTCGACTGTTTCTGTTTGGTAATTAGCAAATCGTCTTTCGTTTTCAAAAGGTCGGCGCGATTATAGACGGAAATCTCGAAATTATAGCCGTGCGTGATGGCATCTTTCGGACAGGCTTCGACGCAGAAACCGCAGAAAATACAGCGTCCGTAATCAATGTTATAAACGCGGGCGTAGCGTTCGTCGCGTCCGATGCGTTCTTCGTAAGGGCGCGGATCGGTTTCGGCTTCGATGTATATGCAGTCCGAAGGACAAGCCGCCGCGCACAGATAACACGCCACGCATTTTTCTTTTCCCTGCTCGTCAACGTGAAGCAGATGCTGCCCGCGATAGCGCGGCTGAACCGTTACCGGAACGTCCGGGTATTGAACCGTCCAGCTTTGTTTCGGAAGTTGCGAAAGCGTGCTTGCCATTCCTTTGATAACGGCTTTGGTTGATTGAATTACGTCGCTGATGATTGACATTTGTTTTTTCTAAATCAGAATTCTATTAAATTATAATCCGAAAAAGTCTGCTTTATGAAAACTGAAGCGGATTTTTTCGGCTTTTCTCCGAAGTCCGGCTTAAAATCTGCTGAACGCTCCGAGCATAACCTCTAAAATAATAATGCCGATTGTTAAGACAATAGAAATGCCGCCCAAAATCATTCCGGCGACTGCCATTCCACGTCCCGTATACTGCTGCGGATTTTGGTCAACTTTATTCTTTGCCATATAGCCTGTGATAATAGCCGGAATTCCTGCCAGTAACCCGCAACAAACTATACTTAGAATTCCGCAGACTAATGAAACTATCGCTAATGTCTTGTCCTGTCCGCCCGCAACCGGCGGCTGAAATGGCGTATTCGCGCCCAAGCCTTGATTTTGCCATTCGGAAACCGGCGCGGGCGGCGGTGTCCATTCGCTTTGCTGAAACGGTTGATTGGACGATTCGGCTTGATTAAAAGGCGTTTGCGGCGCAGGCTCGTCGAACGGCGTGTTACCGGAAGATGGCGGTTGCGCGACGGATACCGGCTCGGACTGCATAACGGTCGGCGGCTCGTCAAACGGCGAGCCGGACGGCGGTTGATAGCCGGGCGGCATCGAAAGCTGAAACGGCGAAGGAATCGGCAGATTGTCCGTGTTGCCGTATGGCGATTCGCCGGAAAAATCATTCGGCAAAGGTTTTGAATCGAACGGCGGCGCGGCGGCTGGAATCTCCGGCGCGGAACTCGAATTCATCACGGCGGTCGCATCGCTTGGCGTTCCCGTCTTCGGTTCGATAATCGGCGTTGGCGGCAAATCGAGTTTCGGCACGTCTTCGAATTTCGATTCCACCTTTAAATTATCTTGCGAGACGATCAGTGTTTTCATTGCGTCGGGCGGTTCGGGCGGCAACTCCAAAATATCTTCTTCCTTCGGTTTCGGTGGCGGAATCGCCACCATCGTTTTGAACGGGTCAACGGGCGGTATCGCCGCAGCGATGCCGCTCTGATTGCCGACCACCGTTTTATACGGGTCAACGGGCGGCGCGTCTTCACCCAAAACCGTGCCGTCGGTCTGGCAAAAACGCATCGAATCGGGAAAAGTTTTATCGCAAGTCGGGCATCTTTTCATTGTTTTTCCGTCCTTTATTGGATTTCAGTTTGGAGTTCAAACTTTCTGCTTGTTTTTATACTCTTATGCTCAAACTAATTCAAGTTTGCTGAAGAAATAAGAAATCTCGATTGCCGCATTCTCGTCCGAATCCGAACCGTGAACGGCGTTTTCGCCGATTGATGCGGCAAAATCTTTCCGCAAAGTTCCCTCTGCGGCTTCCGCCGGATTGGTCGCGCCCATCAAATCGCGCCACGCTTTGACGGCGTTTTCCTTTTCAAGTGCCATCACGACGCACGGACCGCTCGACATAAATTCCGTCAACTCGCCGTAAAATGGACGCTCGGCGTGAACCGCGTAAAAACCTTCGGCTTCTTTTTTCGTTTGATGAATCAACTTCATCCCGCGAATCTTGAATCCGTTCGTCAAAATCCGGTCAATAATCTTCCCCGAATACCCTTTCGCCACCGCGTCGGGCTTGATAATTCCAAATGTTAAATTGCTCATTATTTATTATTTTCCTATTTATTGATTATATTTATCTACAATTTTTTGCTTGATTAACTCAACGATTTCTTGCTGATTCAAATTAGCAATTTCCGCAAACTCTAAAATTTCTTTTTGATTTACGGCTGTCCTATCATTAAACCAAATATCATATATGGCAATAAGAGTTTTTCCTTTAGGCATCTTTTCAATTGCCTGTTCTAAAGAGTCAAATTTCTCGTTATGTTCTTTTCCATCTTCGCTTACCTCATATTTAGAAAGCGTTATTTTGTGGATCATAATTTATTTCTACCTAATTGAAATGCTTTAACTGGCAACTTCTAAAATCTTCTATCGTTAAGTCAGGATAATAATCGCGTTTTATGTCTTCAAAAGATAGACCTTCGTTGATTAATTCCAACACATTCTGCACGGTAATTCGAGTTCCGGCGACGCACGGTTTTCCAAAATGAATATTCGGGCTGACTGAAATTCTTTCGTTCATATTTTTAATCGAATAATTCTTTTAACTCTGTCGTGATGCGCGTCGGCTTCAAAGTTTCGCGGTCAATCAAACACCAGACGCTTCGGGCTTTGACCAGTAAATCTTCGCCGCGCCGGATTTCGGTGAAGCGTTCCCAACTAACCCGCGTCGGTTCGCCGACCCAAGTCGTCGCCGTAATTTCTTCATTTTCAAACGCCGGTTTTTTATAATCAATTTCGTGGCGCGTTACAATCCACGTCAACTTTCCGCGCGTCGCTTCGTCGGTCGCCGAAAACCAGTGGGCGACAGCGACATCCTGAATCCATTTGACATACGCGACGTTATTGACGTGATTTTGCGCGTCAATGTCTTCAGCGGAAACTCGGAACGAATGCGAAAATTTCATTCAAAAAATCTTACGAAAATTCTAACTGTGGGCTGATGTTCCTAAAACTTCCTGCACGGCTTTTCCGATGTCGGCGGGTGATTCGACGACGCGGATTCCCGCTTCCCGCAATGCTTTCATTTTTTCCGCCGCCGTGCCTTTGCCGCCGGAGATAATCGCGCCCGCGTGTCCCATTCTTCTGCCCGGCGGCGCGGTTTGTCCGGCGATGAAGGCGACAATCGGTTTGGTTACGTTGTCTTTGGCAAACGCCGCCGCGTCTTCTTCGGCACTTCCGCCGATTTCGCCGATCATCACAATCGCGTCGGTTTCGTCGTCGGCTTGAAATAATTTTAGAGCGTCGGTGTGATTCGTGCCGATAATCGGGTCGCCGCCGATGCCGATGGCGGTTGATTGTCCTAAACCGATGGCGGTTAATTGTCCGACGGCTTCATAAGTCAAAGTTCCCGAACGCGACACAACGCCGATGCGTCCTTCTTTGTGAATTTGTCCGGGCATAATCCCGATTTTACATTTGCCCGGCGAGATTATTCCCGGACAATTCGGTCCGATCAAGCGCGTGTTTCGGTCGCGCAGATATTCTTTGACCTTGACCATATCGGCGATGGGAATGCCTTCGGTGATGCAGACGACGAGCGGCAAATCCGCGTCCGCCGCTTCCATAATCGCGTCCGCCGCAAACGCTGGCGGAACATAAATGATCGAAACATTCGCGCCGGTTTCTTTGACAGCTTCGGCGACCGTGTTAAAAACGGGAATGTTTTCGTGCGTCGTGCCGCCTTTCGCGGGCGTTACGCCGCCGACGACATTCGTGCCGTATTCGACCATTTGTTTGGTGTGAAAAGTTCCCTCTTTGCCCGTGATGCCCTGCACAATCAGGCGCGTGTTTTCGTCAACTAAAACGCTCAAAACAATTTTCTCCTAATGAAATTTGGTTGGTTAAATCAATGCCAAAGTATAACACGAGGCTCGATTATTTTTACAATTTCGGACTTGATAACTTTTACTTTTCGGAATAGCGAATAGCGAATAACTGATTACTGATAACCGCGCGTCTTCGGCTATCCATTATCAGCTTTCAGCTTTCAGTTTTCAGCTATTCCGAAGCAATTTGCTTTTATTTATTCCGACTGTCTCGGCTTCCAAACTTTTTACGAACATTTTTCAAAAAATTCGCGTAAGCGATTTAACTGTCATTTCGGCAAGCCAAATCGGATAAAAATTTATGCGGCAACTCTACACATTTTACGCGGACGCTTTTCGGATTGCTCTCCAATCAATCTTTGAACATAAACTGCGCGCGTTTCTGACTTTGCTCGGCGTAATTATCGGAGTCGCTTCGGTGGTTGTCGTCGGAGCTTCGATTAGCGGTTTGAATTCGTATGTTTCCACGCAGATTTCAAAAGTTCTCGGCACGAATCATTTTATGATTGCGCGGATGGCTTTTTCCGGCAGAATGAATGACGACGAATTCGAGAAAGCAAACCGGCGCAATAAAAAACTGACGTGGGACGAATACGAATATCTGAAAGCCAACTGCAAAAATTGTTCGGAAGTCGGAGCGCAGATGTTTGCCAGCGCGGATTTCAACGAAAACGGCGTGGAAATGCCGTCGGTTACGGTCAACGGCGTAACCGCGAATTTCGAGCAAATCGAAGACAAAACGATTGTCGAAGGTCGCTTTATCACGCCGGACGAAGTTGAACGCTCGGCGAAAGTCTGCGTTATCGCCGACGACGTGCGCGAGAAATATTTCAGCGATAAATCAGCCGTCGGGCAAACGATAAAACTGCGCGGCTTGCCGCTCAAAATCGTCGGTGTCGAAGACAAACGCGGACAGCTTCCGGGCAGTTCGTTCAACCGCGCGATTTACATTCCCGTAACTCTTCATTTGCAGATTTTCGGAAGCGGCGCGAACGGCGTGCAAATTCACGGCAAAGGCGCGAATCCCGACGACTTTGACAAGGCGATTGATGAAGCGCGGCTCGAACTACGCAACAAACGCGGGCTTTTCGGCAGTCAGGAAGACACTTTCGGACTTATCAACACCAAAGACCTCGCCGGACAAATTGACGAATTTACGAACAGCATCGCCGCCGTCGTCATTCCGATTACGCTGATTACGCTAATTGTCGGCGGCATCGTCGTGATGAATATTATGCTTGTTTCCGTTACCGAGCGAACTTTTGAAATCGGTTTGCGAAAAGCACTCGGCGCGACACGCAAACAAATTTTGCTGCAATTCTTAATCGAATCGGCACTGCTTTGCGTATCCGGCGGCATTCTCGGTCTTTTAACGGCAGTCGGCGTTACGCAGTTGATTACTTTGCTTGCCGGAATAACGATGAGCATCACGATTACATATATTATTTTAGCCGTTGCGGTTTCGAGCATTATCGGAGTTTTAGCCGGACTTTATCCGGCGTTCAAAGCCGCAAAGCTCGACCCGATTGTGGCGTTGACAAAGAGCTAAAAAATTAGCCGCAGAGTTCACAGAGAACTCAGCGAGATTTTAATTTTTTCTCTGAGTTCTCTGTGAACTCTGCGGCAAAAATAAAAATGAAATTTTCAACATCATTGCCGATGGAAGTTTTGCGAATGGCTCTCGACAGTATTCGCGCTAATAAATTTCGTTCGTTTCTGACGATTCTGGGAATTGTCGTCGGCGTGATGACGGCGATTGTCGTCGCTTCGATTTTGACCGGACTGCGAAACAGCATCGTTTCAATCGTCGAAGATTACGGCACGAATAATATTTACGCTTTTCATCTGACGACGGGTTTCGGACCGGGCGACCGTTCGGAACGCAACCGCAAACCGCTGACCGAAGACGACGCGAACGCAATTTTGGCGCAGTCGAGCGCGGTCGAAGACATTGCGCTGGTCGCGCCCGGCATCGGAAATTTCGGCGCGGAAAGTTTCGACGACAATATGCACTACGAAGGCAGAAATTATCGCCGCGCGAATACCGACGGCGTTTCGCCGAATTACGATGTAATTTCCAATCTGACTTTGCGCGAAGGCAGATTTATTTCCGAAGCCGACAACCAGCAGCGGCGCAATGTTTTGGTCATCGGCATCAACGCCGCCGACGCGCTGTTTCCCGGCGAAGAACAAGGCATCATCGGCAAAGTCGTTCGGATGAACGGCGCGTCGTGGGAAATTATCGGCGTTCTGGAAAAGCGCAAAGCCGGATTTTTCGGCGAAAACGAAGAAGACAGCAAAATTTTTATGCCGTATCGAACCGCCAGAAAAGTCGCGCCGCAGCGTAATTACCTGCTGCAAATTATCAAAGCCAAATCCGGCAGATTGAATGACGCGCTGGAAGATTCCGAAGCCGTTCTGCGTCAAAGGCGCGGCGTAAAGTATGGCGAGGAAAACAATTTCGACATCAAAACGGCGAGTAAATTTATCGAGCAGTTCGATTCGATTATCGGCGGTGTCGGTTTAGCCGCCATCGCTATTTCGTGTCTTGGTCTGCTCGTCGGCGGCATCGGCGTAATGAATATTATGCTCGTGTCCGTTACCGAACGCACCAAAGAAATCGGCATTCGCAAGGCAATCGGCGCGACGAAAGGCGCAATCGTTTTACAGTTTCTGCTCGAAGCGATGACTTTGACATTTTTCGGCGGAATTCTCGGCGTAACGCTCGCCGTCGGCATCAGTCAACTCGTGATGCTTTTAATTCCGAGTCTGCCCGCCGCGATTCCGTTGTGGGCGGTCATTGCAGGCTTAACCGTTTCCGCCGCCGTCGGTTTAATCTTCGGCGTTCTGCCCGCCCGCAAAGCCGCGAAACTCGACCCGATTGAGTGTTTGCGTTACGAATAAATCCAAATCAATATAATTTTCGCAGTCGCCAGTGTAATCTCTGCGGTCGCCAAAGTAATCCGCGCGGTCGCCAAAGTTATCCGCGCGGTCGTCAGTGTAATCCGCGCGGTCGTCAGTGTAAATGCCGCGGTCGTTAGTGTAAATGCTGCGGTCAGCAGTGCAAGCCGCGCGGTTGGCAAAGTAATTGGCGCGGTTGGGAGTGTAATCCGCGCGGTTGGAAGTGCAATCGTAGACGGTTTGAGTGTGCTTTCTTTTTGCGCCCGTTTCGTCAATAATCCAATGTTGATTGGTTTATAAATGAGCATTGTCATTGAAAAAAGCGGACTTCTGACGACGGTTCAGGATACGGGCAGAATCGGCTACCGGCGTTTCGGAATTAATCCGAACGGCGCGATGGACGCAACCGCCGTTCGTTTGATAAATATTTTGCTCGGCAGCGACGCATCGGAAGCGGTTTTGGAGATGCACTTTCCCGCGCCGCAAATCGAGTTTGAAACGGCGGCAATTATTGCGCTCGGCGGCGCAAACTTCGGCGCGACGCTCGACGGCGAAGCAATCGAAAACTGGCGACCTTGTTTCGTCGAGAAAAACCAAACTCTGAATTTTACCGAAAAGATTTTCGGCAATCGCGCCTATCTCGCCGTCAAAGGCGGCTTTGTAATTGACGAATGGCTCGGCAGCGCAAGCACGAATTTAACGGCGAAAATCGGCGGCTTTGCCGGAAGAAGTTTGCAGAAAAACGACCGACTTTTTTTTAACTTAAAAGTTGAAAATAATAATTCCGAATTTTCTTATAAGATTTCCGAAAGTTTGATTCCGCGTTACAGTTCATTCCCGACAATTCGCGTTATTGCGGGCGCGGAACTTGAACGATTGACGGCTTTGAGCGAGCAGGTTTTTTTGAAAAATGATTTTACGATTAGCCTCGATTCAAACCGTATGGGTTTTCGCTTGAAGGGCGAGCCGCTTTATCTGCTCGATAAAACCGAACTCGTTTCCGCCGCCGTTGATGTCGGCACGATTCAGCTTACACCCGACGGGCAAATGATAATTTTGATGGCGGACGCGCAAACTTCCGGCGGCTATCCGCGCGTCGCGCACATCGTTTCAACGGACTTGCCGCTTGCCGCGCAACTCGGCGCGAATGATAAAATCGGATTCGAGTTAATTTCAATTCAAGAGGCGGAAAATTTAATAATTGAATTTGAAAGAGATTTGAATTTATTAAAAATCGGCGTAAATTCAAAGAATGTTTTCGGTTGATTTAAATTGCGATATGGGCGAAAGTTTCGGCGCGTGGACGCTTGGGACGGACGCTGAATTGATGGATTATGTTTCGTCCGTCAATATCGCTTGCGGCTTTCACGCGGGCGACGCGAGCGTGATTAGAAAAACCGTCGAATGCGCGATTGCAAAAAATGTCGCCGTCGGAGCGCATCCTTCGTTTCCCGATTTGCAAGGCTTCGGCAGACGCGAAATGAAAATGTCGCCGACAGAAATTTTCGACATCGTTTTATATCAAGTCGCCGCGCTCAAAGGAATCTGCGAAGCGCACGGCGCGACGTTGCATCACGTCAAACCGCACGGCGCACTTTATAATCAAGCCGCGAATGATAAAACGCTCGCCGAAGCCATTGCGAAAGCCGTCAAAGCGATTGATGCGAATTTGATTCTTTACGGATTGTCGAACAGCTTTTTGATTGCCGAAGCCGAAAAATTAAATTTGAAATGTGCGTCGGAGGTTTTCGCCGACCGAACTTATCAGGCAGACGGAAATTTAACCGCGCGAAGTCAGCCGAACGCTTTAATCGAAGATACGGAAAAAGCCGCCGCGCAGGTTTTGCAGATGATAAAATCGCAGACCGTAACAGCGGTGAATGGCGAAACAATCGCGCTCAAAGCCGACACCGTTTGCATTCACGGCGACGGCGCACACGCGCTTCAGTTCACGCAAACGATTCGTCGAAAATTGATTGAAAACCAAATAAATATAATCGCGCCGTCGTAAATGCTAACCTTTATCCTTGACAGTGATTTAATTTTTCATATACTCGAAAAATATGAAAATGCCCAAATTTTTGCTTCGAGGTTTCACGCGCCCGCGCGAAGCGATTGTCGCTTCGATGGGAAAACTCGAACGCGACACGATGAACGAAGTCTGGCGACAAAAGGAGGTCAACGTCCGGCAGGTTACGCTGGCTTTTAACGAAACGATTGCTTACACGACCGTGATGACGACGCTCGACCGGCTTTATAAAAAAGGTTTTTTGAATCGCCGCAAGGAAGGACGCGCCTTTTTCTATTCGCCGCGTTTTACTCCGGCGGAACTCGAACGCGGTTTAGCCGAAGACGTTATCGGCGGTCTGCTCGATGCGGGAACGGAACATATCGAACCCGTGCTGGCGTGCATCGTTGATGCGGTCAGCGACCGCGACCGCGAACTGCTCGACGAACTCGAACGGCTCGTGCAGGAAAAACGACGAATGCTCGAAAGTGAGGAATAATTTCGCAAGATGTATATTGCGCTCGGAATTTGTTTGATTTTCGCTTTGCTGCTCGCCTTGAATGTTTTCGCTTCGCTGGCGGCGAGCGTTTTATGGCGCGTCGTTTCGCCGATTGTCAAACATTTCTCCGCCGCGCGGCGGGCGCAGATTATTTTCGCCCTGCGCTTTTTTCCGCTTCTCAGCGCAATCGTTTTAGTCTTCGCCTTTCTGCTTCCTTCATATCTTTTATTCGAGCCGCATTCGTCGAATGAAGTCGTAACTTTTAAATTAGGCTTGCTCGCGCTGCTTTCCGCTGCCGGAATCGTCGCCGCCTTTTATCGCGTTTTCGGCACGTATCGGGCGACGCGCCGCCTGATTGTAAATTGGCTCGCCGATGCGGAACAAATCGAAATCGAAACCGTTTCGATTCCCGTCTACCGCATCGAACATAAGTTTCCGGTGATTGCCGTCGTCGGCGTTTTTCGACCGCGCATTTTTATTGCGAATCAAATTTTTGCATCGCTCGACGCAGATGAAATCGCCGCCGCGATTCGCCACGAACACGGACATCTGGCGGCGCGGGATAACTTAAAGCGCACGATTTTGCGCGTCTGCCGCGATTTGCTCGTCTTTCCGTTCGGCAGACGACTCGACCGCGTTTGGGCGGACATCGCCGAATCAGCCGCCGACGAATACGCCGCGCAGACGGGCGGCAATCAAACGGCGGTCAATCTCGCCGCCGCGCTCGTTAAAATCGCCAGGATCGTGCCGCGCGGCGCGAAACCGGCGATGCCGGCGGGCGCGTTTTTGATTGAAGAACAAACCGCCGACGTGAGCCTGCGCGTTCGCCAACTGCTCGAATTGACGGAGCGAAGATTTTCTCCCGCCGCGCGTCGCTTTCTCGGCGCGGCAATTCCTTTCTGGATTTATCTCGCGGGATTTGCCGCAATCGTTTTCACTCTCGCTACCAACCGCGATTTTCTCGAACGAGTTCATTTCGCGTTGGAAAATATCGTTTCCATTCTTCAGTAATCATTTTCGATTGCCAGCTAATCGAGCCGTTATGAATTCGGTTGCGAAAAAATCTTCGTTTTCGTCAGTCGTTTTCGGCGCGGCTTTTTTGATGGCGACTTCGGCAATCGGACCGGGATTTTTGACGCAGACGGCGGTTTTCACCAAACAGCTCGCGGCAAGTTTCGGCTTCGTAATTTTGCTTTCAATCGTTCTGGACGTTTTCGCGCAGCTAAATATCTGGCGCGTTTTAGTCGTCAGCGGCAAACGCGCCCAAGACGCGGCGAATGAAACTTTTGCAGGCAGCGGTTACGTTCTGGCGATTTTAATCGCGCTCGGCGGGCTGGCGTTTAACATCGGAAATGTCGCGGGCGCGGGTCTCGGTTTAAATGTTTTATTCGGCGTTGACGTGCGAATCGGCGCGGCAATCAGCGCGGGTTTGGGCATCGTAATTTTTCTTTTCAAAGAATTCGGCAAGGCTCTGGATTTGTTCGTCAAGCTGCTCGGTTTTGTGATGCTCGCCTTGATTATTTACGTCGTCATATCTTCGCAGCCGCCGCTCGCCGAAGCCGCGTTTCGCACCGTTTTTCCCGCAACGATTTCGCCCGCCGCTATCATCACTCTAGTCGGCGGAACGGTCGGCGGCTATATCACATTTGCCGGAGCGCACCGCTTGATTGACGCGGGAATTTCCGGCAGAGACGCTTTGCCCGAAGTCAACCGCGGCGCGACGACGGGAATTTTTCTGACGGCGATCATTCGCTTTCTGCTTTTTCTCGCATCGTTCGGCGTAATCGCGCAGGGCTTGGCGATTGACGATAAAAATCCGCCCGCGTCCGTATTTCAAAACGCCGCCGGAATTGTCGGTTATAAAATTTTTGGCATCGTGATTTGGTCGGCGGCAATCACATCGGTCGTCGGCGCGGCTTACACATCGGTTTCGTTTCTCAAAACCTTTCACGAAAAGTTAGCGGGCAAAGACAAATATCTGACCATCGCTTTTATAGTTTTTTCAACCGCCATATTTTTATTCGTCGGTCAGCCGGTCAAAGTTTTAGTTACAGCCGGAACAATCAACGGTTTTATTTTGCCGATTGGCTTGAGTTTGATTTTGCTCGCCTCACGAAAGGCGAAAATCGTCGGCGATTATCACCATCCGCTCTGGCTTCAAATCGCCGGCTGGCTCGTCGTTTTGGTGATGCTCGGCTTTAGCGTTCAAACGGTCATCGGCAGTTTCGGAAAGTAATTCGACGAAGGAATCTGTTAAACTTGACTTGCAAAAAAATTTGCGTAAAACTACACCGAATTGGTCGCAGTTAAATCCGTATCATTGCTTGCTTTCAAGCAAACAGAAAACAAAATGTCGCACTATAAATTTCAGCCGAGATTCGTTTGGTTATCGTTGATTGCTTTGCTCATTTTTTCTCTGAGTACCTTCGCGCAACAAAGCAAACTTGTCGAAGCTGTTGACATTTTAGGCAACCGACGCTTGAGCGACGAAGAACTTTTGAAGCACATCAAAATCCGTCCCGGTCAAAAATTTGATGAAAGGAAGTTGCAGGAAGATTTTCAGTCACTTCTAAAGTTAGGTTCATTCAATACGACTAATACCAAAGTTTTAACTGAAGAAGGTATAAGAGGCGGCGTTAATGTCATTTTTGAAATAGCGGAATTGCCGATTATCGCTAAACTTAATTTCGAGGGCTTGCGATATATAACAAGCGAGGAAATTCTGACCGAGTTGCGCGAGAAAAAAGCGGAGATTAAAGTTGGAGAATTTTATAAACCGGCAAGAGCAATAAAAGCGCGACATATAATCACAGAATACTTAAACAAGCGCGGCTTTGCTGATGCAAAAGTTTTCGTTTCAGAAGATGTTGTATCAGCTACCGACTTAACTGTTACATTCGTCATTGACGAGAAACCGAATGACGATAATTAAAATATTTACTGCAAATATTAAAACGCAATTAATAATTTGCTTTTGAGAGTTAATTAAAATTCTATGGCTTCGATAAGTCTTCCGATAAAACGCTCGTTCGGCGAAACGATGCGGCGCGGCGCGTGGTGGGCGTATCCGCTTTTGGTTTTTATAGTGTTGTCGGCGTTCGTCGTTTATTCGACGTGGGCGGCGTTTCAGGGCGAGCATTATCGTTTCGGCAATTATCTGTCGCCGTTTTATTCGCCGGAACTTTTGGGCGGAACGGACAGTTTATTCGGCGCAAAGCCGGGCTGGATTCCGCTCTGGCTTCCCTTCTCGCCCGCGTTTTTGATTCTCTGGGCACCAGCCGGATTTCGTTTCACTTGCTATTATTATCGCGGCGCATATTACAAAGCGTTTTGGGCTGACCCGCCGAGTTGCGCCGTTGGCGAGCCGCGCAGTTCTTATCGCGGCGAGCGAAAGTTTCCGCTTATCCTGCAAAACATTCATCGCTATTTTCTTTATCTGGCTTTGATATTTTTGATTTTTCTGCTGCACGACGCTTGGAAGGCGTTTTGGTTTGCCGACGGTTTCGGCATCGGAGTCGGCACAATTATTTTAACGGCAAATATCGTCTTTCTCGCAGGCTACACATTTAGCTGTCATTCATTGCGCCATCTGGTCGGCGGCAAGTGCGACGAGCTTTCCGAGTTTCCGGTTCGGCAAAAGGCTTACGACTGCGTTAGTTGTCTCAACCGCCGACATATGATTTGGGCTTGGTGCAGTCTTTTCGTCGTCGGATTTTCGGATATTTACGTGCGGCTTTGCTCGATGGGAATTTGGACGGACTTTAGGATTTTTTAACCACATAGAAACATAAGAAACATAGATATTTTTGTTACAAATATCACGAATAAAATTAAATAGATTTCCTATGTGTTCTATGTTTCGCGGAGCGGACGGTTAAATTCACTTTTTATGGCGGAATACCAAACTTATGAACACGATGTTCTCGTGATCGGCGCGGGCGGCGCGGGACTTCGCGCAGCGATTGAAGCATCGGCGGCGGGCGTTTCGGTCGGGCTTGTTTGCAAATCTCTTTTGGGGAAAGCGCATACCGTAATGGCGGAAGGCGGAATGGCGGCGGCGATTGGGAATGTGGACGACCGCGATAATTGGAAAGTCCATTTCACCGACACGATGCGCGGCGGGCAATATGTCAATAATTGGCGGATGGCGGAACTTCACGCTAAAGAAGCACCTGACCGTGTGCGCGAATTGGAAGCGTGGGGCGCAGTTTTTGATCGCACGAAAGACGGGAAAATTTTGCAGAGAAATTTCGGCGGTCATAAATATCCGCGACTCGCGCACGTCGGCGATAGAACGGGTTTGGAAATGATTCGCACCTTGCAAGATCACGGGATTCATCAAGGCATCGAAGTTTATATGGAAGTTACCGTGATCGCGCTTTTAAAGGACGGCGACAGAGTTGTCGGCGCACTTGCTTACGAACGCGAACACGGAAGATTCAGAATTTTCAAAGCAAAAGCCGTGATTTTGGCGACGGGCGGAATCGGACGCGCATATAAAATCACGAGCAAAAGTTGGGAAGGCACGGGCGACGGTCATTCGCTGGCTTACGATGCGGGCGCGGAATTGATTGATATGGAATTTATCCAATTTCACCCGACGGGAATGGTTTATCCGCCGTCGGTGCGCGGAATTCTCGTTACCGAAGGCGTGCGCGGCGAAGGCGGGATTTTGAAAAACTCGGAAGGTAAGCGGTTTATGTTTGAAGACATTCCGCCGCTTTATGTTGACCAAACCGCCGACACGCCCGAAGAAGGCTGGCGATATGTTACGGGCGACAAAAATGCGCGTCGTCCGCCGGAACTTTTGACACGCGACCACGTTGCGCGGTGCATCGTCCGCGAAGTAAAGGCGGGACGCGGTTCGCCGCACGGCGGAGTTTTTCTCGATATTGCGTGGATCAAAGAAAAAATCCCGAACGCGCCCGAACATATCAAGAAAAAACTGCCGAGTATGTATCATCAATTCAAGCAACTCGCGGATTTAGATATAACGACAACGCCGATGGAAGTCGGTCCGACGACGCATTATATAATGGGCGGAATCCGCGTTGATGCCGACACGCAAGCCTCAACAATTCCCGGACTTTTCGCCGCTGGAGAATGTGCCGCCGGAATCAACGGCGCAAATCGTCTGGGCGGAAATTCGCTGTCGGATTTATTAGTTTTCGGCAAACGCGCCGGAGAATACGCCGCGAAATTCGCCCAAGAAAATGATTTCGGCGCAATAAATGATGAGCAGATCGAAGAGCGTGTAAAATGGTCATTAGAACCGTTTGAAAAACAAAACGGCGAAAATCCGTTCGCGCTTCAGGCGGAATTGCAGGAAATGATGCAGGATTTGGTTGGAATTGTCCGCACCGAAGACGAAATGCAACGCGCTTTAATCGGCGTTCGAGAATTGCGAGAAAGACGCAAAAATGCGGGCGCGACGGGCAATATTGATTTTAATCCGAGTTGGCACACCGCGCTCGATCTGCACAATTTGTTAAATGTTTCCGAAGCGATAACAATGGCGGCAATAGAACGCAAAGAATCGCGCGGCGGACAATTCCGCGACGATTTCCCGTCGAAAGTCGAAGAATTCGGCAAGTTTAATTTCAGCGTTAAAAAAGATGAAAAAGGCGAAATGCAGATCAGCCGAATACCGATTCCTGAAATGCCTGAGGAATTAAAACAGATTATCGAAGAAATGGGCTAAAGAAGTAAAAAGGCAAAAGGCAAAATTGTTGATGTTTATTTTTGCTTGTGTAAAAATTAAGGTATGACACAAAATTTATCAGAAAGAATTACAGTAAATCCGAAACAATGCGGAGGTCGTCCGTGTGTTCGAGGAATGCGGATTCGCGTAGTTGATGTTTTGGATTTATACGCCGCAGGTTTGACGGCTGATGAAATTTTGGAAGAAATGCCCGACCTCGAACGCGAAGATTTGCAGGCGTGTCTGCAATATGCGGCTCGAAAACTTAATCATACTTTTTTGGTTGCCGCGTGATGACGATTTGGATTGACGCACAACTTTCTCCGGCAATCGCTGGTTGGATTGAAAATAATTTCGATGTCGAATCGTTTGCATTGCGGGATTTGGGCTTGCGCGATGCGGAAGATTTAGAGATTTTTAACGCGGCAAAAACAGCAAACGCCGTCGTAATGACCAAAGACAGCGATTTTGTTTCGCTTCTTGAAAAATTTGATTCGCCGCCGACAATTATTTGGCTGACTTGCGGTAATACTTCCAACGCAAATCTTAAAATTATCTTGTCGAAAACTTTGCAAGATGCAATAGATTTTTTGGAACGCGGCGAAAATATTGTTGAAATCAGTTAAAAGATAAAATCAAAAATGGCAAAAGCAACATTCAAAATCTGGCGCGGCAACAGCGATGGCGGCGAATTCAAATCTTATGACACCGAAATTTCTGAAGGAATGGTTGTCTTGGACGCGGTTTTGCAGATTCAGGGCGAGCAAGCCGGAGATTTGGCTTGCCGTTGGAATTGCAAGGCGGGAAAATGCGGTTCGTGTTCGGCGGAGATAAACGGCAATCCGAAATTGATGTGTATGACCAGAATGAACACTCTGTCGGTTGACGAGCCGATAACGGTTGAACCGATGAAGGCGTTTCCGCTGAAAAAAGATTTGGTAACGGACGTTTCTTGGAATTACGAAGTTAAAAAACGCATCAAAAAATTCAAGCCGCGTCCGCCCGACGCGCCAGACGGAACTTGGCGAATGACGCAATCGGACGTTGACCGCGTGCAGGAATTTCGCAAATGTATCGAATGTTTTTTGTGTCAGGACGTTTGCCACGTTTTGCGCGACCATCATCTGCACGACGAATTTATCGGACCGCGATTTTTGATTTATACGGCGGCGTTAGAAATGCACCCGCTCGATACGGAAAATCGTTTGGAAGAATTGAAAAACGATTATAATATCGGTTACTGCAACATTACGAAATGCTGCACGAAGGTTTGTCCCGAAAATATTACGATCACCGACAACGCGATTATTCCGCTTAAAGAGCGCGTCGTTGACGAATTTTACGACCCCATAAAAAGACTCGTGCAATTGTTTCGCAGGAAAGATAAATAATCGTTTTGTAAATTAGGAGCGAATTATGTTTGAACTAAAATCTTTGCACAAAGAAACCGTTCCCGCCGCGCTCGAAAAGGCGAAGCATTATCGTCTGCTCAACGAGCCGAGCGCGGCGGAAAGCATCTGTCTCGACGTTTTGCAAATCGAGCCGGACAATCAAGACGCTCTGGTTAATTTGGTCTTGGCGATGAGCGACCGCTTTGCGAAAGATTACGCCATCGGCGATTCGCGGATTCAAGATTTTTTATCGCAAATTAAAAACGAATACGAACGCGCTTATTACACCGGAATTATTTATGAACGGCGGGCAAAAGCGATTCTCAGCCGAAGCACGCCCGGCGCGGAACACACGGCTTACGAGCTTTTCCGTCAAGCGATGAATTGGTTCGAGCGAGCCGAAGCGATTCGCCCGTCGGGAAACGACGACGCGATTCTTCGCTGGAACGGCTGTGCGCGAATTATTATTCACAACAAATTGGAAGCGAGAGAAATGGCTAATGATTTTCTCGAATAAAAGCGGTTATAATTTTCGTCTGGCAATACAATTATTCGTTATGCTTCGCAGCGATAAAAAGCGTAGAGTTAAATAAAATTCAATAGCGTCCTAATTTGTGTCGTCGAGATTTTGAAACCGCGAATTAACACGAAGCAAACACTAAATAAATGCAATTTTTTCGTGTCGCTTCGTATTTAGAATTTTTCAATTTAAATTTCAGATTTATGAAAACATTTATTTCAATACTTTTCGTTTTAATTTTCAGTTTCAGCGCGTTCGCGCAAACCGATAAAAATTCCGTCGAAAAACCCAAACCCGATTTTAGCGGCACGTGGATTCTCGACCGCGCTAAAAGCAAAAAAGTTGATTTCGATTTGACCTTAATCGTCGTTCACAAAGAGCCGGAAATGAAGGTTACTAAAATCTACAATTTCAAAGGCGCGAAGAAAACCGACGAACAGACGTATTACACGGACGGCAGGCGCGTGCCTGACTCGGAGATGGGTTCTGAAATCATTACGCAGCAAGCATTTTGGGCGGGCAATAATCTTATCCACAAATATCAAGTGAGCAAGGCGCAGGGAAAAACTGTCGAGCAAACGAACACCGAAAAATGGGAGCTTTCAAAAGACGGAAAAACGCTGACGCTGACAATGACGGAAACGCTTCCGGCGACCAATCCCAACCAAAACGGCAAGATGCAAACGAATCAAGGCGTAACGAGTCAGGCGGATTTCGTCAAGGAATTAAAGTTCAAGCGCGAAGATGAAACCATTCGATAAATCTGCCGCGCCGAAAATTTTTATCGAAAACTTTCAAACTTCATAAATATTTTATCAGCCATCAATGAAAGAAAATGCCGAATGAATTTGAGCGTGCGACAGCTTTTTACATCGTCCGCCGCCTTCGATTGATCTTCATCATAAACCTCACGGAGACAAGCTGTCTTCACATTTTGATTCGAGATAATCCTTCAAAGAATTGTAAAGCGAATCGAGCATTCGCCGGTCGTTCATCGTTTTAGTCATAGCGAACGCCGATTCCTGAACTGCGACGATAAATTCGGCAAGCTGTCGGGTGTTGACCGATTTTTTCAATTGACCGTCCGTTTGCGCTTTTTTCAAATACTTCTCGGTTTCGTCAATCCACATCGCCATCACATTTTGAAGTTTCTCCCGAAACATCGGATCAATCGCCGACATTTCCTGCGTCAGATTATTCAGCGGACAGCCAAACGCCAGATGCTCGTCCGACCAATCTTTAGTCAGTTTTTTAAATCGTTTCAAAATTCCCCGCACCGGATTTTTATATGCGGCGAGCGGGCGAATCCATCTGTCTAAAATCATCTCTCTTAAAGATTCGTCAACAATGGCGTAACCGAGATTATTCTTGGTCGGAAAATGATGATAAAAAGCTCCTTTTGTTACGCGCGTTTGCTCGACGATTTTATCAATGCTCACACCTTGAAATCCTTGACGGTAAATTTCATCGAACGCCGCCTCCAAAATATGAGTCCGCGTCTTTTCCGGGTTTCTCGATTTTTTCTTCAAATCCGTCTTCATAATATTGTTATATGTCAATCGGTATATTAGAAGCGAGATAAATTCAACCAGATGCAAAATATTTTTTGTATTTGCTGTTGACAACATACTGTTTAGTATGAAATACTGTTTCAACTGTGAAACAGTATTTCATAGCATCGAGTCTATTTAGAAATTAATAATAAAAATAAAAGGCAAATAGACTTGTTTGGGCGGTTATAAAACATCGAGAAAAATAAATAAAAATAGAAGGAGAAAAACAATGACAGGAATAAATCCATACATCAATTTTAGCGGACAAGCGGAAGAGGCTTTTAATTTTTACAAATCAATTTTCGGCGGCGAATTTGCCACATTTTCGCGGATGAAAGATATGCCGCCAAGCAAAGAATGCGAAATTTCCGATGCCGAGAAAGAAAAAGTAATGCACGTTTCTCTGCCGCTCGAAAATGGCGCGGTTTTGATGGGCAGCGACGTGCCGGAAACATACGCGGAAAAAATGACGTTCGGCAATAATATTTCGATTTCCATCAACGCCGAAAGCCGCGAGGAAACGGAAAAACTTTTTGCCGGTTTGTCGGACGGTGGAACGGTAACGATGCCGCTCGACGATACATTTTGGGGCGCGTATTTCGGAATGTTCACCGATAAATTCGGAATTAATTGGATG
This sequence comes from Pyrinomonadaceae bacterium, assembly GCA_051002375.1. Classification (GTDB taxonomy): domain Bacteria; phylum Acidobacteriota; class Blastocatellia; order Pyrinomonadales; family Pyrinomonadaceae. Next base: position 90,913 of record JBPCMK010000071.1, read on the forward strand.
GTTAATTGCGATAAGAATTGAAAATAAAAAGAAGGAATTAAAGCGGCGAAAAATCTCGCGCCGCTTTAATTTCGCATATCGAGATAATGAAAAACGCGGCGCATTATCTATTTGACGAACAGTCGGAAGCGAGCGCGGAATTGATTGAACGCTATGCTTTGGTGAAATAAAGCGTGTCGGGATAAACTGACCGGAAAAACAGTAAAAATTTCCAGTAGAAAAAATTATGAAAATCGCAGTAATTATCGTTCGCATACTAATCGGGTTATTATTTTTATTTTCATCAGCAGCATATTTTCTAAATCTCGTGCCGCAGCCTGTATTTACGGGAAATACCAAAATTTTTATGGACGGCATCGCGGCTTCGGGTTATATTTTGCCGGTTACAAAAGTCTTTGAACTGCTGTGCGGATTGGCGTTTGTTTCCGGCAGGTTCGTCGCGCTGGCAGTCGTTTTAATTTTCCCTATTGTGCTGAATATCTTATTGATAAACATCCTTCATACGCCGAGCGGTTTGCCGATTGCGATTCCGCTTTTTCTCGGAATTTTATTTTTGGCTTACGTCAATCGGCAGAAATATGAGCCGCTTTTAACTGCCAAATAAAAACAAAAAACTCGAAAGTATTCATAGAATTCAAAAATCAAACTGCCTCTGTTTCAAATAACAATGGCTCGCCGCCGGACAGCAGGAATCCGCGCCGTTTTTCATTTGCGGCGCGGTTTTCGTTTTTCGTTACACGAATAAATTTGAAGAAAAGGCGCAAGCTGAATAACACTCCGCGCCTTTTCTTCGGTAGAATGTAACTTCAAAAGTTTAGTTTGAAACCGTGTTTTAAATTTTTCAGGCTTAGGTCGAATATTTGGGAGAGTTTCAATGATGTTTTATCAAACTTCCGTGATGCGGCGGCGTTCTTTGTTTGTAATTTCAGGTTTAGCAATAGCAATTCTTTTACTGTCGGCGTTTATTTACAAGCCGTTTCAATCGCTGGCGAACGATGAAAAATTTACCGACCAAACGCCTTCCGAAGGTCGTCCGATAACTCCGGCGGGCGAACTCGTGTTGGACGCGGCGACGCAAAAACCGGCGGTCGGCGCGTTGACGATGAATTTCGCCCGCTCGCCCGACACGCTCGGCGCGGACGGCAAAGGTCGTTATCTGCTGGCAGTCAACAGCGGTTTCGGCGTGCAGTTTGACGGCAAATCGAATCGCGCCGAACAGTCAATCGCGGTCATTGACCTGAATGCCGAACCTGCGCCGCAAGTCGTTCAAAACGTCTATTTTCCCACACCGCAGAGCGTTAATTTCGGTGTGCGATTTCATCCGGTCGCGGATGCGGACGGAAATTTTCGGCTGTTTGTCTCCGGCGGATTTGAGAATAAAATCCGGCTTTTCAAATTTTCGCCCGCCGCCGCGAAACCGATTTCGCCTGCCTCCGACGGCAAGGACGCGAAAGGCGAAAATACGAAAGTTGACGCGCCGTTTATAGATGTCAGCGCATTTGCGACGAACGCGCCTTCGCCGAATTATAACGACGGCGCGGCGGCGGTTTATCCGACCGGAATCGCTCTGAGTCCCGACGGCGAGACGCTGTTTGCGGCGAATAATTTAGGCGACACGCTCGGAATTATCAGCGATTTGCGCGACGCGCGTTTGATTACGCGCGTCAATTTGCAGCGTCCGAACTCGAAACAATTCGTTTATCCTTACGACGTGCAAATTACGCCCGCGAAGGATGGAAAAAACGCGGCGAAAGTTTATGTTTCCCTGTGGGGCGACGGCTCGATTGCGGTCGTAAATTTAGCCAATCAAAACAAAGTTTCGCATATCGCGGTTGACCGACATCCGACGGCGATGATTTTGAACGAGGCGAAAACTCGTCTGTTCGTTCTCAATTCCAACGCCGACAGCGTTTCAGTAATTGACACTTCGAGCGATAAATTGATTGAACGAATCAATCTCAAACTCGCCGAAGACGCGCCAATCGGCGCAAGCCCGGAAGGTTTGGCTTTGAGCGAAGACGAAAAAACGCTTTACGTCGCCAACGCGCACGCCAACGCCGTCGCAGTGGTTTCGATTTTAGATTTGAAATCTGAAAATCAAACTTCCGAATTAAAAAATCCCAAATCGAAATTGCTCGGTTTTATTCCGACCGGACAATATGCTTCGGCGGTGGCGGTGGTCGGCACACATCTTTTAGTCGCCAACGGCAAAGGCACGGGTTTTGAAAATTCGTCAATGATTGTCAACAATTCGGGGCGCGTGCCGAACGCGCCGAACGAGCTTTTTCCGCCGAAGGAAAAATCGCAGGGCGGCGAATATTCGGTGGCGATTGTCGCCGGAAATATCAGTTTTATTTCGATTCCGACGGAGCGCGGACTTTTCGATTACACGCAATCCGTAATGCGAAATAACGGTTTGCTCGGCAAGCGCAAAACCGCGCTTTTTACAGGACAAAATCCAATCAAGCACGTCATCTACATCATCAAAGAAAACCGCACATACGACCAGCTTTACGGCGATTTGGAAACGTCCGGCGACGGCACGAAAGCCGACGGCGACGCGAAATTAGCGATTTTCGGCGCGGGCGAAACAGCGAAATCGCCAAACGGCGCGGCGCAAAATATCACGCCGAATCAACGCGCTCTGGCTTTGCGTTTCGGACTTCTCGACCGCTTTTTCGTCAATTCCGAAGCCTCGCCCGACGGTCATAATTGGTCAACCGCCGCGTTTTCCAACGATTATATTGACAAGGCTTTTCGATGGAATTATTCGGGACGCGGGCGCAGTTACGATTACGAAGGTTTCAATCGCCTGCCGTCGTTTAATCCGCCCGCGAATCAGCCGCCGGTTGCGCTGCCGCCGGTTTTCGATTTGCCCGCCACCGAAAACGATATTGCGAATTTTATGAAACGCTACGTGCCGTATTTGAACGGCGCACGCGACATCGGCGAACCGGAAACGCTTTATTTGTGGGACGCGGCGCAGCGTGCGAATTTGAGTTATCGCAATTACGGCGAATACGTCGCCACCGTTTCCGCCGAAGATGTCAAAGAAGTCAATACGCGCCGCGCCAAAAAATACCCGGACATTTCGCCGACCGTTGACGCTTTTGCGACCAAGAAAAGTCTGGAAAATCATTTTTCTGCAACGGTTCGCAATTTCGATATGGACACGCCCGACAGTTTGACGACCGATTCATATCGAGCCGCAAAAGAAATTAACGACAAAGTTGACGCGGCAATCACGCCGGAAAATCAGGACGCGCGTTTTCGCGGCGCGGCACGTTTCGGCGATTGGCAAAAGGAATTTCAAGGCTTCGCTGCAGATTTGAAAAACGGACGCGGCGACAATTTCCCGAATTTATCAATCTTGCGTTTTTCAAATGACCACACCGCCGGTTTGCATCAAGGCACGCCGACACCGCAATTTTACGTCGCCGACAATGATTACGCCGTCGGGCGACTTGTCGAAGAAGTTTCTAAAAGTCCGTTCTGGAAAAACACGGCGATTTTCGTTGTCGAAGACGACGCGCAAGCCGGACCCGACCACGTTGACGCGCACCGTTCGCCCGCGCTCGTCATCAGCGCGTATAACCGAAAAGGCACGCTTGTTCACGATTTTCATAACACCGTCAGTTTGATTCGGACGATTGAAATTCTGCTCGGCATCAAGCCGATGAATCTGCTCGACGCGACCGCCGCGCCGATTGATATTTTTCAAGACGCGCCTGATTTGACTCCGTTTCAGGCGGTTCTGCCGGACGTTGCGCTCGATAATTTGTTTCCGCCGAAAAAGCCTTCAACGGAAATGCAGGCGTTTATGCGCTTGACCGATGAGCAGGATTTAACTCACGAGGATATGGCGAATCCGCAGCAGTTGAACGAAATAATCTGGTTTTCGGTGCGCGGAAAAAAGGTTGAGAAAATGCCTCTGGCGGCGAAACTTCCGGCTTTTGATTTAATGACGGCGGGTTTAGCGCAGGAAGAAAAAGATTTTGATGACGAGCGCGAAACGGAAGATTCGGAAAAACGCGAATCATCAAACGGAAATCCGTAAGCGCGGTAAAATAACGATGCGAACAATCCTGATTTTCGGGTTTCGCATCGTTATTTTAAAGAAGAAAGTTTTATAAAAAGTCGGCTTGCGCGGTTATTTTGATACATACAAAGCGGGAAACTGCTTTTGCAGATTTTCCACCTTCGGCTTATCGTTGACGACGATATACGGTTGGTCGGGATGATTATCGAGGTAATTCTGATGATAATCTTCAGCTTTGTAAAAGGCTTCGAGCGGAACGACTTGCGTAACAATCAGTTTGGAAAAAGTTTTTGTTTTAGTCAGTTCAGCGATGTAATTTTCGGCAAGCTGTTTCTGTTCGTCGTTTGTATAAAAAATCGCCGAACGATACTGCGTGCCGGTGTCGGGACCTTGCCGGTTCAGTTCGGTCGGGTCGTGCGCGACGGAAAAGAAAACTTTGAGCAGTTGCTCGTATGAAACCTGCGACGGGTCATAAATAATTTTGACCGATTCGGCGTGTCCGGTCGTGCCGGTGCTGACCGTTTCGTAATCAGCCGTTTTTGCCGCGCCGCCCGAATAACCGTTGACTACATCGCTCACGCCTTTGATATGTTCAAAGACGGCTTCGAGTCCCCAAAAACAACCTCCGGCAAAAACGGCGGTTTGCTCGCCTTTGGCGGTGGTGGCGGGCGTTGGCAAAGGCTTCGGCTGCGAATTATTTACAGGCTTGTCTTTCGTTTCCGCAGCGACGGTTTCAATCGAATTATTGACTTTGCTGCAAGCAACTGCCGCGAGCAGCGCGACTCCGAATAAAAGAGCGGTAAAAAATCTAAAAAAGTAATTTGACATAATAATATCTTCCTCCAAGACAAAAGCATTATTGCCGCGTCTCGCTTTCAAAATTTATCCGACCTGAATTTTTATATTCATTTCAAGTTATTTTTTCTTTTCAAACGTCAGCGCGACCGAATTCATACAATAGCGCAAGCCGGTCGGTTTCGGTCCATCGTCGAAGACATGACCGAGATGCGAATGACAACGGCTGCACACCACTTCGTCGCGCGTCATACCTAAACTGTTATCTTTTGCTATGGTTATATTCGCCGCGTTAATCGGCTGGTAAAAACTCGGCCAGCCCGTGCCGGATTCAAATTTCGCCTTCGAGCTGAACAATTTCAAATGACACGCCGCGCAATAATAATCGCCTTCTTCGTGATTATCATTTAGCTCGCCCGTGAAGGCGCGTTCCGTTCCCTGCTCGCGCAAAACGTAAAATTGTTCGGGCGTTAATTGTTTGCGCCATTCGGCTTCGGTTTTCACGATTTCTTCGCCTTTATATACGTCATCCGACGCTTGCGCCGTTTTATTATCTTCGGCAAGCAGCGTTTGAATAACTTTTTCCTGCGTGTCATACGCGCCTTCGCCGACGTGCCGGTAGCGAACACGACCTTGTTTGTCGAGTATCACCACGGTAGGCCAGGCTTCGATGCCGAATGCCCGCCATGTATCGCCCTCGTAATCGGTAACGACCGGATATTTTATGTCGCGCTTTTTAACCGCTTGAGTTAAATTTTCAAAATTTTTCTCGCTTTCCGTTTCGGGCGTTTCAACCCCGACAATCGTTAAGCCTTTGTCGCTGTATTTAGTATTGTAAC
>JBPCMK010000072.1:0-5272 GCA_051002375.1 Pyrinomonadaceae bacterium
GGTTACGATTGACAGCTCGGAAGACTTGAACGATTTGCGTTTGAAGATGCTCGAACGGCAAAAGGAAAAATAAAAAAGCGTGAGTTTGTCAGCGAAATAAAGTAAGATGTGTGCAGCGAGGAGCAAAGGAAAAATGGCGAATACGATTACATTTGAAATGACGGACAGTCAAGTAAAAAGTTTTGAATCTCTTTTCGATGATTTCAATAGAACGATGAAGCGCATTAACGAAAATGAGAAATCCAGAGAGGAAGAAATGAATAGGCTTCGTGTCGAATCCCAACTTCTTTTAGCGCAAATCAAAGAAGAAGTCGAGCAGATAAAAAACCTTCACTCGAACGGAAGAAAGATGCTTTGGGAGTTGTAAAATGTGGGAAAAACTTTTTGATGCTTTTGCCAGTCTTTTTAGCGTCGGTGTAAAAGTCGAGAAACACGAGCAGGAAATTAAGGAACTAAGAAATGATAACCGACAATTACTCGATTTAGTTAGATTCTTAGCGGCGGAAATCCATCGCGTTTCGGCAAGACAAGATTTAGACCGCGATAAAATAGAACTTTATATCGAAAATCAATTACTCAAATTTGAAAAGAATTTACCTTCCGGCAGAAAACAAAAAAGTAATGAAAAAGATTAGCTTTATTTTAATCGTTGTGTGTTTTGTCTCGTCCGCTTTCGCGCAGATGTCCCGAAAACCTTCGCCGACGCGCGAGCCTGTCGGCGCGATGTCGAAGAAACCGGATTCGGATAAACGCGCTTTGAATGAAATAAATTCGCGCGAGGATTTCGATTCGATGGCGCGGGTTTATCATCAAGGCACGCCGTATGCTCTGCCGCACGCGATGTTTATCATTGACCGGAAAAACAAAAATAAAATCTACTATGTCAACTCGCAAAAATATCGTTTTCACAAAGATTTTCTGCTGGCGAATTATTTAATCGCTCGCGGCGAAGACGTTTTCACGCCCGTTTATATCAATCAAGACCGACGCTTTATCGTCGGCACAATCGCGTGGCAAAAGCCGGTTGAAAAATTTACGTTCGAACTTTGGGAAGGCGATCTGGCGAATCCAGATTTGATAAAGCTCGCTTACGATACGATAAACAAAACCTTTTATACCGAAGTCGCCTTCAAACCGAATTCGATTACGCAGGACGAAAATTCACAGAATCTCGGAATAAAACGAATTTCGGCGGACGAGATTCAAAAAAATCAAACGTATCTCGCGCTCAATACGGGCAAGGCGGTCGGGCGAATTCACATTATCGAAAAACTCGACGACACGGTTGAAATCGGATCGAACGAGATTTTAGTTTTAAAAGAACTGCCGGAAACTCTGCCGCAAGTGCGCGGCATTATCGTTACCAAACCGTCAACGCCGCTTTCGCACATCAACATTTTGGCGAAAGGCTGGGGCATTCCGAATGTTTATATTAAGAACGCGGACAAACTTTTCAAAGAATTCGATACTTACTGGATGTCGCTCGATGCGAAGCTGACTTACTACCAAATCAAACGCGCCGGCATCGAGGAACTCGAAAAGAATTCCGACCCGGACGAAACCGACGCGCCGTCGGATTTGACCGCCACCCATCTCGCGTCGCTTAGCGAGATGCGAAAAAAAGACAGCATTATTTACGGCTCGAAATCGGCGAATTTGGGCGAGATGATACACGCCGGAATTCCGAATGTGCCGGACGGTTTCACCGTGCCGTTTTACTGGTATAAAAAATTTATGACCGACAACGGTTTTGACAAAATCATTGACAATTTGATGGACGACAACGATTTTGTTCACAACCCGCGCGTGCGTCGCCAAAAGCTGGAAGAGTTTCGCGCTCAACTTCAAAACGGAAAATTCGACGAAAAATTAAAGGCGGAAATAATCGAGAAATGGAAAACCGAACTCGGTTCGCAAGGCGTTTTTGTCCGCAGTTCGTCGAACGCCGAAGACTTGCCGAATTTCTCCGGCGCGGGACTTTATAAATCCGTTCCGAACGTCAAAGAAGAAGATAAAATTATCGAAGCCGTCAAAACCGTCTGGGCTTCGCTCTGGAATTTCGAGGCATACGAATCGCGTGTTCGCAATTATGTGAATCAAGATTCGGTTTATATGTCGGCGTTAATTCAGGTCGGCGTTGATATGGAGAGCGGCGGCGTGATGTTCACCAAAGACCCGTTTGACGCGGAAAACAAGGGGGCGATTTACATCAGCGCGGCGTGGGGACACAACGACGGCGTAACGGGAAACAAATTCGTTCCCGAACAAGTTCTCTACAACCCGAAGTCGAACGCGATTCAGGTTTTGACTTTATCGCAGCAGGAAACGGTTTTGAAATTCGGCGCAAACGGCGATTTAACCGAAACGAACGAAACAATCAACCGCCGAATCCTAACGGACAAAAACGTGCGCGGATTGGTCAAAGTCGCCAACCGCATCAAGCGCGTTTTCGGCGGCGTGAAAGACCAGGATATTGAATGGGGAATCGTGGACGGAAAAATCTATATCGTGCAGGCGCGACCTTATATCGAGAAATAGATTTTTGAGATTGTCTTGGAAGTCGAAAGGATAAAGTAACAGAGAGAGATAATTATTCATTGTCAATTATTGATTGTTCATTTCTTTTCAATCAAAAAGGCTTTCCAACGCTTATCAATGAACAGTTAATAGTGAATAATGAACAATTCGACTTTCAACTCTCGGTATTTTCCGGGTTTTCAAGCCAGTTTCTTATCTCATTATGAGTTTGCGCCTTTCTATTGCGGAAATAATTTTTGTATCGCGTCGTTGGTCGCCGCTCTCGATTTCACGCAGCTTTCCATCGCCGTTTTTTCGCAAGAGACGCATTCCTTTAAATCGCCGGTGATTGGCGAAAGTTGAATTTTATAAGCGTCGGGCAGATTATTTATTCTCGTCTCCAAATCAGCAACCTGCCGTTGATTGTCTTCCATCTGCGCGACGCATTCGCGCTGGCTATTCGGGTTGGAAACCTTTCTCAGCAAATCCATTCCTCTGCCGAGCTTTTCAAATTTCTGCGCGGCGGTCGTGATATTGGTAACTTCGTTTTGGAGTGCAATCTGTTTTTTTCTTTCGGCTTTGGCATTATCCGGCGCGGCGGAATTAGTTGACGGCGAATTGCCGCCGCCCGCGCACGCGGCGAAAAGACACACGATTAAAGACAAAATGCAGAGCCTCATAAACCAACAAAATTCAGTCGAGGTTTTCCGGTGCGAGCGCGGCGCGTTCGTCGTCGTAAATATCGAACACGGGCAAAACGCCGCTCAAGGTCAAGACTTCTTCGACCTTCGGCTGCAAGTTCGACAATTTTAATTTTCCGTCCGCCTTGTTGACGGTTTCGAGCAGCGAAAATAATTCGCCGACTCCGCTCGAATCGAGATATTTCACATTCTCGAAATTAAGCAGAACATTGCTGTTTCCGGCTTCGACGAGACGGCGCACTTCTTCGCCGAGCCGACGGCTTCCGCCGCCCATTATGACGTTTCCCGCCAAATCGAGAATCATCGTGTCGTTTGTTTGTCTTTGAGTAATATCCAACATTTTTACAATCTCTCAAAAATAGAAATTTAACGCAACCGCAAGGTTTTTATTTAACCGCGAAAAAACACGAAAGAACACTAAAATAGTTTGTGTCGTTTCGTGTTGATTCGCGGTTAATTGTTTTCAGCGTCTCGACCTTTGCGAGTCGGGATTTTTACGCGCTTACATTTTTCCAGCCTTCATATCGGTGAGGCGTTTTTCAAAACGGCTCGTGTCAACCTTGTCGGCTTTGCCTTGCGCGACGGCTTTGTCGGCGAGGGCGAGAGCTTCGTCTTTGCGTCCGGCAGCGTAGAGATATTGCGCTTTGGCGGCTAAGTTTTGAAAGGTTTCTTTGACCTTGATTGATTTGTCCGCCCAAGCGATTGCCGTGTCCCATTTGTCTTCGCCCGCATATTGGTTGGCGACGGTGAGCGGAATTTTCCAATCGTTCGGACTTGCCGCCACCGCCGCTTCGATTTTCTTCTCCATCAAGGCTTCGACGTTCGGGACTTCGACGGTGAACGGAACGGCGAGTTTTTCCCATCGAATCAAAACCTGCGCCGAGTTAGGCGCAGCCATCGGGAAACTGTATTCCAGCCATTCCTGATTATCCGCCACGGTTTGCGGTTTCGCTTTGACGCGCAGAACGTCTTTCGTTTCGTCGTAACTGAAACTGCCCCATTGTCCCGCGTCCGAGTTAAAGATAATCGTCCATTCGTCTTTGCCCGGAATCGTGTGCAGGCTGTAAGTTCCGGCGGAAAGTTTTTGTCCGTTTATCATCACGTCGTCGGTTACGGCAAACGTCGTCGCTTCGTTCGCGCCCGTTCGCCAGACGTGATTATACGGCACAATCGGCGCGTCCTTCGGTCTGGTATTCTGATTATCCAAAGTCGCCGCGCCCTTCACGTCCGCGAGTTCGGCAGTCGTCGCGTCGCCCCAGATTCGTCGTCCCTTCACCGCCGGACGACTGTATGTAATCGCAATGTCGGTAACGCCGACGGTCTGCATCACGCTCGCCTTCTGGCTCGGACGCGGCAGCCTGACCGACGGATTTTGCGCCGCCGTCTGAAGCGCGGAACACGAAAACACGAACAGCGTTGCGAATGCGAATTTATAGAAATGTTTTAAAGCAGTCATTTTTATTTCTCCTCGTAATTTTTCACAGATTGAATAAAGGCATTCTGACACAGAGACGGTGCGAGATTCAAATCGAACTTTCGCCTTCAACCCAATTTTCGCCGCCCGCGTAGACTTCTTTTTTCCAAATCGGCACGACTCGTTTTAATTCTTTGATTAACCATTCGCAGGCTTCAAAGGCGGCGCGGCGATGCGGCGCGGCGACGGCGATGACGACGCTCGTTTCGCCGATTTCCAATCGTCCCAAACGGTGAACGATGCCGACATTGGCGATTTCAAATTGCGCGTGTGCCTGTTTTATCAGCTTTTCCATTTCCTTCAAAGCCATCGGTTCATAACCTTCATATTCGAGATAGAGAGTTTCGCGTCCTTTGGTAAATTGCCGCACATAACCGTCTAAAGTAACGGTCGCGCCGCATTCAGGCGGAACAACGCGCCGCGCAATCGCGCCGACATCGAGCGATTCGGCAGTAATTTCGTAAAAATCAGATTGTTTTTCGCTCATCTTGTATCGCGCGAAGATTACTTCGTGTCGCGCGAAGATTACGTCGTGTCGCGCGAAGATTACGTCGTGTTCGCTTGAGCCAATGCCGAAACC
>JBPCMK010000073.1:0-15038 GCA_051002375.1 Pyrinomonadaceae bacterium
CCACACATCCGCGCTTGAGTTCGGGCGCGGGGGGGAAGAACCGCCACCCCCCCGCCCCCCACAACCACCCCCCCCCCCCCCCCCCCCCCCCCCCCCCCCCCCCCACCCCCCCCCCCCCCCCACCCCCCCCCCCCCCCCCCCCTCCCCCCCCCCCCCCCTCCCCGGTAAAAGCATTATTTTTAGCTCACTATTAAGTTTTTTACAACCGCGACACGCTCAATTTCTCTTTTTCGTTTTTTGTAAAATCCTCGCCGGGATTAACAAACAAGTTTTGTTCAAATCGGTATTGCTTATCGTAAAGATGTTTGTAGCGTCCGTTCATCGCAATCAATTCTTCGTGCGTTCCGCGCTCTAAAATTTCGCCCGCTTCGACGACGAGAATCTGGTCAGCCGAGCGAATCGTCGAAAGTCGGTGCGCGATGACAAACGTCGTTCTTCCCTCGCGCAGTCGCTGCAATCCTTCTTGAATCAACGCCTCGCTTTCCGAATCGAGCGAGGAAGTCGCTTCGTCAAGAATCAAAATTTTCGGGTTCGCCAAAAGTGCGCGGGCAATCGCAATTCGCTGTCGCTGTCCGCCCGACAATTTCACGCCGCGCTCGCCGACAATCGTGTTGTATTTGTCCGCAAACTTTTCGACAAACTCGTCGGCGTTGGCGATGCGGCAGACTTCTTTTACATCGTCAAAATCGGCTTGCGGATTCGAGAAGCGAATGTTCTCCAGAATCGTGCCGTCAAACAAAAAATTGTCCTGCAAAACCACGCCGAGATGACTGCGGTAATCGCGCAATTTGATGGTCTGCAAATCTCGTCCGTCAATCGAAATTTTTCCTTTGTTCGGCTGAATAAAATTTAAAACTAAACTCAAAATCGTTGACTTTCCCGAACCGGAAGAACCGACCAGCGCGGTCGTCGTTCCGGCTTCCGAATGAAACGAAACGCCTTTCAAAACCGGCGCGTTTTCTTCGTATTCAAAATAAACATTTTCAAAATCAATCGTCCCTTGAACTGCGGGCAAAGAATCGCGCAAATCGTCTTCGGCGTTCTCGGTTTTAATCTGAAAAATTTCGCGGATGCGGTCGAGTCCGGCGAATGCTTCGGTTATCTGTGTGCCGATATTCGCTAATTCGACAATCGGGAAAACCAGATTCAAAGTAAAGGCGATATACATCGCAAAATCGCCCGAAGTCATTCCCGACTGCGGATTGTTGATGTTGGCAATGACCGCGCTGCCGCCGAAATAAATCATCACAATCGCCACCGCGCCGATGATAACCGACGAAAACGCGCCCGTCGCCGAAACTCCCGTCAAAGATTTAGCGATGTTGCGAAAAAGTCTGTGTGCGCCGCGGGCAAAAGAAAGTTCTTCGCGCTTTTCGGCGGTATAGGCTTTGACGATGCGAATGCCGCCCAAACCTTCGTTCAAACGCCCTGTAACTTCCGCCTGAATTTTGCCGCGATCTCGAAAAAGCGGGCGCAGTTTGCCGAAAGCGTAACTCAAAACCACGCCGAAAATAATCAGCACCGTCAGCGTGATCAAAGTTATCTGCCAATTTAAGTAAAATAATACGACGAGCGAAATCAGAGCCGACAAAATGCCGCTGGCGATTTGCCCGACACCCGTTCCGACCAGATTGCGAATGCCTTCCGCGTCGGTCATAATCCGCGAAATAAGCTGTCCGGTCTGCGTCGAATCGAAATACGAAGTCGGCAAACTTTCGATATGCGTCTGCACCCTTTTTCGCATTTCGGTAATCGCTCGCTGCGCCGCGACACCGAGAACCTGCGAGAGCGTGAACGACGTAACGGCTTGCACCAAAGTCGAAATTCCGACTGCCAGCGCGATCCATTTCAGCAGCCCGTAATTTTTCTGCCCGAAAACATCGTCCACCAGATATTTCGTCGAAGCCGGCAAAACCGTTCCGGCGGCGCGGCTAATCAACATCAAAACCGAGCCGAAAACCAAACGCCATCGGTAATTCCAAATCAAAATTTTCGCTTCCGCCCACGCGCCGGAATAATTAATTTTCTTTTTCTTCTCTTCCGCCATAATTTTCATTATAACAATTTATCTCGCCGAAATTTTCTGCCAATTCACCTTTCAAACAAATTTGGTGTAAAATTCACATTTTAGGAAACCCTCGAATCTCGAAAATTTCAATTTATGCGCGACATTCCCGTTGGCAACGGCTCTTTGCTCGTAACCTTCGACGACAAATATCAAATCCGCGACGTTTATTTTCCGCACGTCGGACAGGAAAATCACACGGAAGGTTTTCCGTTTCGCTTCGGCGTTTGGGCGGACGGCGAGTTTTCTTGGATTTTCGCGGACGGCTGGACGCGCCGATTAAATTATCTGTCGGAAACGCTTGTAACCGACGTTCGATTGACGAACGAAAATCTGGGAATCGAAATCGTCTGCAACGACACGGTGGCGAGCCACGAGAATATTTTTTTGCGGCGCGTTTCCGTTTCCAATCTGCGCGACGCGAAAAGAGAAATTCGCGTTTTTCTGCATCAAGATTTTCGCATCTACGAAAACAAAATTAGCGACACGGCTTATTATGATCCTGAAACTTCCGCGCTCGTTCACTACAAAAAGCATCGTTATTTTTTAATCAACACCGCGCCCGCGTTCGATGGTTTCTCGACGGGCAGAAAGGCTTTCCGCGACCAAGAAGGAACTTGGCGCGACGCGGAAGACGGTCTTTTGAACGGCGGCGCGATAACCGAAGGTTCGGTTGATTCGACTGTCGGAGTTTTCTTAAATCTCGAAGCGCGGGAAACGAAGGAATTTTATTATTGGATTTGTGCCGGAACGTCGCACGAAGAAATTGTCCGGCTCAATAATCATATTCACGAACAAACGCCGCAGCAATATTTGAATTACACGGAAAATTACTGGCGCGTTTGGGTGAATAAAAACGATATGGATTACGCCGATTTGTCGCCGGAAATCGTCAATCTTTATAAACGCTCCTTGCTCGTTATACGCACACAGATTGACAACGACGGCGCGATTCTCGCGGCAAACGATTCGGACGTTACGATACGCGCGACCGACCATTACAGTTACTTGTGGACGCGCGACGGCGCGTTTGTCGCCAATGCGCTCGACCTTGCCGGTTATTCGTTTTTGACCAGAAAATTTTTTTATTTGTGCGCGAAAATTATTCACGACGACGGTTATTTTCTGCAAAAATATAATTCCGACGGAACGGTCGCCTCCGGCTGGCACGCGGCGTGGGACGTTTGGGCGAAACGAAAACTCGTGCCGATTCAGGAAGATGAAACCGCGCTCGTCATCTGGGCTTTGTGGGAACATTACGATAAATTTCGGGAAATCGAATTCGCCAGAAAATTCTATCGTTCGCTGATAACAAAAGCGGCGGAATTTATGTGCGCGTTCCGCGATGAAAAGTTGCGATTGCCACTTCCTTCGTGGAATCTTTGGGAAAATCAGCGCGGCATTCATACATTTACTTGCTCGACCGTGGTCGGCGGCTTGCGGGCGGCGGCAAATTTCGCGCGGCTGTTTGCCGAACACGCCAGAGCCGAAAAATACGAAGCGGTCGCCGATGAAATTATCGCGGCAATGCGCGAATATCTTTACAGCCCGAAAGACGAAAGATTTTTGCGGGCTTTGAATTTTCACGGCGACGAGCATTACGAATCCGACGCGACGATTGACGCTTCGCTGTTTGGCGCGTTTTATTTCGGCGCGTTTTCCGCCCGTGATGAAATGGTCAAAAATACGATGCGGGCAATCGAAGAAACGCTTTCGATAAAAACCGAAATCGGCGGCATCGGACGTTTTGAAAACGATGATTATATGCGTGTCGCAGATGACACGAACGGCAACGCTTGGTTTATCTGCACGCTCTGGCTGGCGGATTATTACATTGCCGTTTCTCAATCGAAAGAAGATTTGCGAAAGGCTTTGGAAATTCTCGAATGGACAACAAAACGCGCACAGCCTTCGGGCGTTCTCGCCGAACAAGTCAATCCGCTGACGGGCGAAGCCGTTTCCGTTTCGCCGCTCACTTGGTCGCATTCGACATTCGTGGCGACGACGCTGCGATATTTAGAAAAATTAAAGGAATTTTTTAACGCAAAGACGCAGAGGCGAGAGAGCGCAAAGTAAAATCAAATTTTATGTTTTTACTTTGCGCCTTCGCGTCTTTGCGCCTTTGCGTTAAAATCAATCGAATGAGACGAGCGAAAATTTTAGCAACACTTGGACCAGCGACTGACACGCAGGAAAAAATCGAATCGCTGATGAACGTCGGCTTGAACGCCGTGCGAATAAATATGTCGCACGGAACGCAAGCCGAACACGCCGAAACAATCAAACGCGCCCGCGCCGCCGCCGAAAAACTCGACCGCCCGCTGGCAGTTCTGGTTGACCTTTCTGGTCCGAAAATCCGCACCGGAAAACTTAAAGACGGCACGGCGGTTTTTCTCGAAACGGACGCGAAATTCGTTATCACTTCGCGTGAAATCGAAGGCACGGCGGAAGCGGTTTCGACAAATTATGTTGATTTGCCGAAACTCGTCGAAACAGGCGCGAGAATTTTGCTCGATGACGGCGCAATCGAACTTGTCGTCGAAAATAAAACCGAAACTGATGTTATTACGAAAGTCATCAGCGGCGGATTGCTTGCTGAACGTAAAGGCATCAATCTACCGAATACATCTTTGCCGATTCCGTCTTTGACCAAAAAAGATCGCGCCGATTTGGATTGGGCGTTGACGCAAAACATTGATTACGTCGCGCTGTCATTCGTTCGCCGCGCCGAAGATTGCGCGGAAGTTCGTCAAATTATCAAAAAAAATCATCGCCGCAAATGGGGCAAACCGCTTCTCGTGGCAAAAATCGAAAAGGCGGAAGCGATTGAAAATCTCGACGCGATTTTGAAGGAAACAGACGGCGTGATGGTCGCCCGCGGCGATTTAGGTGTGGAAACCAGCGTCGAGCTCGTTCCCGTCTATCAAAAACAAATCATCGAAAAAGCGGTTTTGAATGACAAATTCGTCATCACCGCGACGCAGATGCTGCAATCAATGATTATCAATCCGCGCCCGACACGCGCCGAAGCGTCGGACGTAGCGAACGCCGTCTGGGACGGCACGGACGCGGTGATGCTTTCGGCGGAAACCGCAACCGGACAATATCCGGTCGAAGCCGTAGCGACGATGAAGCGCATCATTGATTCGGCGGAAACCGTCGAAACAACTAAACTCAAAAGACCCGTCAAATTTGCCGAAAAGCCGACCGGCAGAACGTCGCAGGCGATCTGCAAAGCAGCGGCGATTTGTGCGCGTGAAATTCTCACCGATAAAGTCGCCGTCTTTACCGAATCGGGTTTGATGGCGCGGCGTTTGTCGAGTGTGCGTTCGGGTTTGCAGACCTTCGCGCTGACCAATTCCGACGACGTGCGAAACCAATTAGCTTTAATTTGGGGAGTTAATCCGTTGTGCCACGAAAAAACGAACACGACCGAATCAATGCTCAAAGAAGGCGAGAAAACTCTGCTCGATGCCGCGCTTGTAACAAAAGGCGAAACGATTGTAATGATGGCTGGGCGGCTTTCGGGTTTGGGTCTTTCGAGTTCGATTATCGTCTGGACAATCGGCGAAGACGTGCCGCGCCGGTAAGTGAAAATGCTTCGCAAGTAAAAAGTAAAAAGGCAAAAGGTAAAAGTAAAAAAACGCTTTCTTCACTTTTACCTTTTTACTTTTTACTTTTGCGAAGCAACTTATTCGATAGTAAAAACCGCTTGCCCGACGGCAGATGTTTTCGCCGTCAAATCATTAACCGTAACGCGCAGAAGATAGCTGCCCGGCACGCTCGTCTGCTGGCGAATTGTCGCGGTGAACGGTATGCGCGATAAATCTTCGATGCCTTTTGTGATAAGCGGTCGCGGCGGCGTATTGACTATCAGACGACCTTGCGAATCAATGATTTCTATTTTGGTCGTTAAATTTATTCCGTCGCTTGCCGATTGCGCCGCGTTGTAAATGAACGACATAAAATCGAGCTGTAATGGATGCGAAAATTGATTATCAACGCTGAATTGAATTTGCACGTCTTCGGGCTTGTCGGATTTTTTGATTGATTTGATGCCGAGCAAAAGACTGCCGATTGTTAATTGTTTTTTAGCGAGATCGGGAATCTCGATCCATTCGGTCGCCGTTCCGGTTTGCCCGCTTTTCGTTTCACGCGCTCCGACTTTGACTTGGTAAAGACCGGGCGCGAGCGGCGTGCGGTTATTGTAAATAACGCTCTGCTCTTTGTCCGATTGGAGCGACGCGATATTCAAACCCGTTTTGAAATCAGCGACTTGTTTGCCTTGCTCGTTAAAGACAACGCCTGCGACATCAATCGCCGCCGATTGCTTGCCGCTATAATCGAGTCCGGCGGTTTCGACCTGCACGGAACTCGTCAAAACGCCGCCGACATTCGGCACGTCCAAGTATTTCAAAGCTAAACTAACCGGCAAAGGTTTCTTCGCCGAGGTCTGCGGCGGAGCAATCGCAACGGTCGTTGGCGCGACGCTTTCGGCGGATTTTTTATTGGAATTTCTTTTTTTATTTTCCTTGTTTTTCGCTTCGATTTTGTCCGCGCCGGTTAGAAATCCGCGCTGCAAGCGAACGGTCAAATCGGGTCGCCCGACGACGCTGACTTCGACGCGCCGAAATTTTCTATCCGCCGACGCTTCCTTTTCCGGTGTCCACGCCAGCACGTAATAATTCGCGTTTTCGTCGAGCGTTTTATCAACCCATTTGTCGAAATAATTTTGATTTTTCAAAAACTTGCCGCCCGTCTGTTCGGCGAGCGAGAAAAGTGCTTCCTGACTAAGCATTTCTTCGCTGACCTTTCCGCGGTCGAAGCGTCCTTTCTCGTCAATCGGTCGGTCGCCGGTCGCGTCCGCTTCGACCGTGAACAAGCCGCGTGCGTCAATCGTGTAAAGCACGCTGCCCGAACGGGTCGCCAAATCAACGACGCGCTGCAGCCGCACATTATCAACCGGACTGTTATTTTTTGAACCGAGATAAAAACCGTCAGAAGCGAAAAAAACGAGTTTGCGTCCGCCGGTTTGATTCAGCACCCGAAGAAGATTTTCGAGCGAGCCGAGCGAGCTTTCCGATACCGAAACAAGCGCGGAAACGATATTATTGGCGCGGTTTCTAACCATTTCGAGCGCACCGGCGTAATTTATTCCGCGTTCCAGTCCTTTAGGGTTAAAGCCTTTGAAAATCTGCTCGACGTAATAATCGGCGACTTCCTTGTCGCCGTTGAGAATACGAAGCGCGGTAAATTCCGGCATCGGCGGCAGTTCGGTGTCGCGCGTTGCAAACGGAATAAATTTCAGACGCGCGACCGCCGCCCGTAAAACCGCTTTATTATCGGTGAATTGCTGCAAAAATCCGATTTGTCCGCTCGCCGAAATTATCAAAACGCTGTCGCGCGGCATCATTTCGTCGTCAATAAAATGCGTGATTGCCTGGCGCGTTCGGTTAATGCTGTCGAGCGATAAATGCAAATCATCCACGAAGAAAATCACCTTCCGGTCGCGCAGAAGCGCGGGATTACCGTCTGTCGCGGCTAACGATGGCGAATCAGATTGTGTCGGTGAATTTACATTCGTTCTAACAGAGACAACCTGATCAAAAAAGGTAATCGGCACGGGTTTGTCGTCCACGCGCAGCTCGAATTGTTCCTTTTTCAAGCCCTCGACAAAGCGATTTTTTTTATCAACGACCCTGACGCTTGTCTGAATCAAATCCGTGTTAACGCGAATCGTTTCGTCATTCGGAATCGGTGTCGGCGTTTGCCCGAAAGCCGCCGCCGCAAAAATGAAAAAAGCGAGAAATAAACTCGTAGAATTTCCCGCCGAAAAGATTTGTCGAATACGCATAGTCGTAACCTCTCTGAAAATTTTTATGTCTGCATATTATTCCCTTTTACGATTTGATGCAATGAATTTTCGGCTGACTCGAACTTTATTCCGCGCTTAAAACCTGCGCGACGGTTTCCTTTTTCAAGCCTTTGCCGCCACCGCGTTTGTTGTAATCCGACAGCGAAATTTGCGGGTCGCGCCAAGCGTCGAGATGTCCGACTTGATGAACGCACTGAATCGTGCAGGTCGGAGCGCACCATTTTTCGGTGATGTATTCGCGGCGCATATCTTCCGTAGTGTATTCGAGCAAGGGGATGCCGGGCGTGCCGCGCTGCTGCGAACACCAACTTACAATACCACCTTCGTCAACATACAAATATCTCGCGCCCGCGCGACATCGCCATTCGTATTCGCCGCCGTCAACGAGTCGGTCTTGAAACCAATTCCAACGCGCGTAGCTTCGCGTTCCTTTGGCTTTGATTTCCTTATAAACTTCCTTTTCTCTTTCGGTCAAACCTTTGTTCAAACCCATCTCATCGTGAATCACGCCGACGGTCGAAGAAAATCCGAGTTCGATGGCGCGATTGGCGATTATCAGAGCTTCGTCGGGATTTGCCACGCCGCCGCCGACGACCGAATTGATGTTGACTTTGAATTTCGCGTGTTCCGCGAGATTTTTTAATTTGCCGTCGAGAACCTTCAAACTCTTTTTCGATACATCGTCAGGATTGACGTTATCAATCGAGATTTGCAAATAATCGAGTCCGGCTTCGTTTAGTTTTTTAATTTTTTCCGGCTGAAAATAATAACCGTTCGAGATAAGACCGGCAATCATTCCGTGATGCCGGATTCTGGCGATGATGTCGTAAATTTCGGGATGCATCATCGGCTCGCCGCCGGAAATCGTAATCACCGAACTGCCGAATTCGGCGAGTTTATCAATGCGTTCGAGCATCACGTCAATCGGCACGGGTTCGCTCGTTTTGTCGTATTCATTGCAGTAAGCACACGCGAGATTGCATCGCCGCATCGGGACGATGTGAACCAGAACCGGATGTTTTGTCGAAGCGAACGCGCGAACGGTGTGCCGGACTCCGCGCGTGAAACGACTAAAACTGCTTGCCTTTGGCATTACCTTCTTGCTCCTGCGACTTTCAAACTTAAAATTATAGTTTTTAAGCCGAATCTTTTCAAACTCAATAAAAAGGCTCTGACTGAATATAAAGCCAGAGCCTTTCAAAACATACTTTAATTAAAATCAGCCTTTAACAATGCTCGTTCCTTTCGGCAATATGATTTTAAACAACGAGGCGTTAATTGTTTTGTTTTTTTCAAGATTCGACAGAAAAATCGTCGTTGAATCTTTATTGATTTCAATAACTTTCGCTTGAATCGGCATTCCATTTCCGTCAACCCAAAGTTCGGCTGATTTATAACTGGTGGCGGTTTTCGGCGTTAATTCCAGATGCCAAGTCTGAGTTCCGCCGCTGACATTTTCCTGTCCGAGATATTTGATATTGTAGTTGGCTTTTAATTGTTCCTTTGACATATTGATAAAAGCCAGCGCATTATTCGCGCCTTTTCCGTTCGATTTCACGTTGTCAACCTTACCGACAATCGCTTGTTTCAAACGCGGACGATAAAGAATATATTGTTTATCAACAACCGCTAACGATTCTTCGACCGGCTTTG
Organism: Pyrinomonadaceae bacterium; assembly: GCA_051002375.1. Classification (GTDB taxonomy): domain Bacteria; phylum Acidobacteriota; class Blastocatellia; order Pyrinomonadales; family Pyrinomonadaceae. The sequence continues at coordinate 9,594 of JBPCMK010000073.1, forward strand.
TCCAATCAATCCGCACCAGCGCGTCGCGTCCCTTCAAAGGCAGATATTTCACCGTTCCTTCCGTAACGTCGGGTTCGTCAAGCTGTGCATTATATTTATCCATCTTGACGCTCGCCTGCAAAGATGTCAGAGATTTATTATGCTCGTCCATTCGCTTCAAAATTTCATTCAAAACGCCGCCTTGCGCTTTGGTTTGCATAACGGCAAAAGCGTTGAAAAATAATGTTAAGGCAACCGCCGCGATACTTAATCTTAAAAATGATTTCATAAATTAAAAATTCCTACCGAATATCAATTTCGTAAAAAACTTCGCCGTTGTTATTTTTCTCTTCGTGCCAATCCAGAATCTTGGCGTTTGCGTTTCCGCTTAATTCTCTGACTCGTTTTTCCATTTCCTTTTTATCCGGCGAAAAGTCTTCGGCTTTGACGATGAGACGCGCGGTTTGGGTTGCAAGCCTTTCCTTTTTGTCAAACCACGCTTTCGGCGTGAGAAAGATAAACGCGATGATTAAAAGACAAAACACATCGTATTGCCAAGTCCCGCGCTCGTGCTGCCATTGAACGAATTTTTTTATCGAGTCAACCATCCGAAAAATTAAACCACAGGTTATAAATTAAAAAGACAAAAGGCAAAAGTAAAGAAGGAGATTTCTGTTTTCTACTTTTGCCTTTTGCCTTTTTAATTTTCCACTATGCCGTCGCGCATTTGGATAATTCGATTGCAGTTGGCGGCGGCTTCCGGGTTGTGCGTAATCATTATAATCGTTTGATTGAACTTCTTGTTCAACTCGCTGAACATATCGAGAACGATTTTCGAGTTTTCGCTGTCGAGATTTCCGGTCGGTTCGTCCGCCAAAATTATCGACGGATTGTTGATGACGGCGCGGGCGAGCGCGACTCTTTGCTGCTCGCCGCCGGAGAGTTCGAGCGGTTTATTATTTATTTTATTTTCCAATTTCAGAACGCTCAAAACCTCGCGCCGACGCTCCGCGCTGCCGCCGTTGCCCGAATGAATGCGCTCGGCTAATTTCAAATTCCCGTCCGCCGTCAGCGTCGGGAAAAGGTTAAATCTCTGAAACACGAAACCGATTTTGCGCCGCCTGATGTCGGTTCGCTGTGCGTCGGAAACCTTCGATAAATCTTCGCCGTCAATGATAATTTTCCCGCTCGTCGGCGAGAGCAGTCCGCCCAAAAGATGCAGCAAAGTAGATTTGCCGCAGCCGGATTGTCCCATCACGGCGACAAATTCGCCCGCTTCGACCGCGATTGAAACGCCGCGCAAGGCGTGAGTTTCGACCTTGCCGATTTTATAAACTTTCGATAAATTTTCGGTCTTTAAAATTGTGTTCATTAACAATAATCGGCGGCGGCAAATCAAAAACTTTTGCCTTTTTATTTTTTCCCGGTTTGCGACGTTTGATTTCCGACCGGCGATTTGCCGTTTTTGATTTCCCGAAGTTTTTTATCCAAATCAACTTCCTCCAAATTCCAGCGATTTTCCAGCACGAAAACTCCCGCATTATAGGTTTTGCCGATGGTTACGTTTTCAGGTGATTGATAAGTCAAACTCATCTTATATTTTTCCTTCGGTCGCGTAACTTCGATTCGCAAAGGCAGATTGTTATATTCGCCCGTAGCGGTCAAATTTCCTTCCTTGCCGTAAATAATATCCGATTCGATTTCGCCTTGCTCGTCAAAAATCTGCTGTTTGGCTAACCGCACTTTTCCCACGCGGTCGAACCAAAAACGACGCGAGATAGCCAAACTGCCGTCCGTGTTTTTGCGAAATTCTTCCAACAGATAATACCCGCGCAAAACTCGTCGGAGCGGTGATTTTTTCGGCTGCGTCGAATCTTCTTCTTCCTGAAGAATCGTGCTTTGCAAATAAGAATATTTTTCGTTATCAACGGGACGCATCAGCATCGCGTCGGTGAAATGCTGCGGTCGCAGATTGGCGAAGGCGTTGACATTTTGCTTTAATGTTTTGCCGTCGTCCAAATCCATTTTGTTGACTCGCTCCTGCAAAGCCGTGTAGTCGGCGTTGTTCGTTCCCGAAACGAATTTTTTATATTTTCCGCTTCCGCCGTCTTCGAGGATCGCCACCCGAAATTTCTCGCCGTCCGAACTCATCTGCGCGACATCGGTTTTGATAATCGGAATTTGAACTTTCAATAAAATGTCGGCGGGACGCTGAACGACGACTTCGCCGTCTGCCGTTTTATATTTTTCCGCGATGCCTTGCTCGGCGAAAGAGTTATCTTCAAACTTCAAATCCATTTTCGCGTGCATCGAATTAACTTTTGCGAAATGGCTTATTTGTTCGAGAAGCTGCGCTTCAGTCGCATCTTCGGTTTTGAGCAAAGTCGGTCGGGCATCCTTCGTTTTAACGATGCTGACGCAGCCGCTCGAAAACAAAACGAATGTGAAAAGTAGGATGATTGATGTCTGCCAAAGGAAATTTCGTTTGGGCATTTGTTTCTGATGTTTGGGGAGAAACACTTGTTGTCTTGAAAATACGTTCACAAAAAACCTTGAAAAATGCTGAATAATATCAAAACAAAAATAATACCACGCGAGTCGCGTTTGCGCTAACAAACAAATCAAACGGAAACGAGCGAAATGTTTTGCCCGCTTTCAAAAAATTATGGCAAAGGCAAAGAGCATTCTCAAGTTTCGACGGTCGAGAGTGATTCGGGAAAATGCGGAAGCGGAAAGATTTTGCTACAATTTTTCAGTTTTATTAAACTCGTAATAAAATCAAATAAAAATGGAACAAGTAAAAATCGGAATCATCGGCGGCAGCGGTTTATACCAGATGTCGGAACTTGAAAACGTCAGAGAAATCGAAGTCGAAACGCCGTTCGGCAAACCTTCGGACGCATTTATCGTCGGCGAATTGGAGAACGTGAAGGTCGCTTTTTTGCCGAGACACGGGCGCGGACATAAATTAACGCCGACGGAACTTCCCTTTCGCGCCAATATCTACGCGATGAAACTTCTCGGCGTAGATTACATTTTGTCAGTTTCGGCGGTTGGTTCTTTGCAGGAGAAATACGCGCCGACCGATTTTGTTATTCCCGACCAATTTTTCGACCGCACACGCGCCCGCGCTCACGAATCAACTTTTTTCGGCGACGGCATCGTCGGACACATAACGTTTTCGCATCCGGTTTGCGAAGAACTCGGCGATATTTTGGAAGCGTCCTGCAAAACCGTTGAAGGATTGAAAATTCATCGCGGCGGAACTTATATTTGTATGGAAGGTCCGGCGTTTTCGACCAAAGCCGAATCGAATGTTTATAGAAGTTGGGGAATGGACATTATCGGAATGACGAATTTGCAGGAAGCAAAGCTCGCCCGCGAAGCCGAAATCGCTTATGCGACGCTCGCGCTCGTTACCGATTACGATTGCTGGCACGACACGCACGATTCGGTTTCGGTCGAAATGGTCATTGAATATCTGCACAAAAACGTGCGAAACGCGCAGCTTGTTTTGAAGGAAGCGGTAAAAAGAGTCGCCGAGAAAAAAACGCCTAACCCGTTTGCCGGCGCGACGAAAAATGCAATCTTCACCGCGCCGGAAAATTGGAATCCCGAAACGGCGAAAAGATTGGAAGCGATTATCGGAAAATACGCGCCGAAATAATGGGCGGGAAAACTTTTAGCGTGTTTAACTCATCTTTAATTTGTTATGAAAAGAAACTTTTTAGTTTTGGCATTTATAGTTTTCGGTTTTGCGGCTTTCGGAAGTTCCGTTTTCGCGCAAAAGCAAATCGAGCAGCAAATCCAGCGCGATCCGGTTCTCGAAGCCGACGCGAAACACAATTTGGAAGTTGCCGAGCAATATTTCAAAACGAAAAAAGCCTACAAAGCCGTGCTTGACCGTTTTGAAGAAACCTTCGCCGCGTATCCTGATTTTTCCCGAATGGACGAGTTTCTTTATTACGCCGGAATGAGCAGTTTTTATCTTTCGGAAAATAAAGGCAAACAGAAAATAGATGCCAAATCGGAAAAGGACAAAGAAAAATACGCGCCCGAAAAACTGCGCGAAAACGCCGTCGCGTATCTTTCAATGATTGCCGAAAAATATCCGCAAAGCCCGTTCAAAGACGAAGCTGAAAAAACTTTGAAGGAAATTCAACCTCAAAAATAAATCTCAGTCGAGTTACGATTTACTCAAACAATGTGTAAAATCATAAACCGAAGTTACGCATAAAATTCAAAATCAATTCTAGAAGGAAAATAATTTAAATATGTCTTTAACGGTTGTAGGTTCGGTCGCGTTTGACGCATTGGAAACGCCTTTCGGCAAGCGCGACAAACTACTTGGCGGCGCGGGAACGCACTTCGCTTTATCATCGAGTTTTTTCACCGACGTTCGAGTAATCGGCGTTGTCGGCAATGATTTTACCGACGCGGAATGGGCGGTTTTCCGGCGGCATAATATCAACACCGACGACATCGAAGTCGTCAAAGACGGCAAAACTTTTTTCTGGCGCGGGAAATATGAATTCGATTTGAATGTCGCGCACACGCTCGAAACGCAGTTGAATGTTTTTGAAACTTTTCAGCCGAAACCTTCGGAAGAATCGAAAAATTCGAGGCTTTTATTTCTGGCGAATATCCTGCCGATGCTGCAAAAAGAAGTGCGCGAGCAGTGCAAAGACGCGGAATTCGTGGCGATGGACACGATGAATTTTTGGATTGATTCGATGAAGGACGCGGTGATCGAAACCATCAAAGTCGTGGATTGCGTCATCATCAACGATGCAGAAGCGCGTCAGCTTGCTGACGAACCGAACATTCACAAAGCCGCGAAAAAGATTATGGAAACGGGAGGTTTGCGGGCTTTGGTTATCAAGCGCGGCGAATACGGCGCGGCACTTTACACGAAGGAAAATTATTTTGCGATTCCGGCGTTTCCGCTCGAATCCGTTTTCGATCCGACCGGCGCGGGCGACACATTCGCGGGCGGTTTTATGGGCTATCTCGCTTCGCAAGTCGAAATTACCGAAGACACTCTGCGCCGCGCGATGGTTTACGGAACGATAATGGCTTCGTTTAACGTCGAAGAATTCGGCACGGAACGGGTTGACCGCCTGACGCAGGACGAAATCAACGAGCGTTTCCGCGAATTCAAACACATCACGCATTTTGACGAAATTCCTTTTGAACGCGCGACCTCGGCTTAATTTATTTTCAATAATTTCAGCCGCGAATAACACGAATTAACACGAATTATTTTTGATTTCTATTCGTGTTAATTCGTGTTATTCGTGGCTAAGTATTTTTGCCTTTTTGGTGAATTCATCGCATTTAAGTTAAAATCTCAAATCTATGCTCGAAAACAAAACGGGAATGATTTTCGGTGTCGCCAATCAGCGTTCAATCGCTTGGGCGTGCGCGGCGGCGTGCGCGGAAAAAGGCGCGCGCCTTGCTTTTACA
>JBPCMK010000074.1:0-50027 GCA_051002375.1 Pyrinomonadaceae bacterium
GAACCCATTCCGACCATCGCCCAACGTCCGATTTCCAGATCGTTGCCGATGATACAGCCCGCGCCGATGGTCGCGCCTTCGCGCACGAGCGTCGGCAGAGTGTGTTCGTCAGGCTCGGACGGGCGCAAAGTTTTCAAATCGGGAAACGTCGCCCGCGGAAAACGGTCATTTGTAAAAGTCGTCGAAGCCGAAATCATCACGCCGTCTTCGATTGTAACGGCGGCGCAAATATAAACCATCGCGTTGATTTTTACGCGGCTGCCGATTTTTACGTCGTAAGCGATATAAGTCTTTTCGCCAATGATACATTCTTCGCCGATTTCCGCGGCGTGCCGGATATGCACGTTGTCCCAAACGCTCGTGCCTTCGCCGATTTTGACGTTTTCTTCGATGATTGCTGTCGGGTGAATTTTGGGCATAAGATTTTTGCCCACGAAATACACGAAAAATGCGAAAAAAGAATTAAAAATTTGTTTTGGCTTTATTTCGTGTTTTTCGTGTATTTCGTGGGCAGATATTTTTCAATTCTTCGCGCTTTCGCTTTTTTCGACGACTTTTTGCCAGAGATTTTGATTCAAAGATTTATACGCCGCTTCGATGACTTCGACGGAGGCGAGCGCGTCTGCGGGTTTTGTAAGCAGTTCTTCGCCGTCAATAATCGCGTTGCGGAAATTCTCCAATTTCGCGCGGAAAGCCTGAACTTTGTCGTAGCCTTTGCCGAATTGAATCCAATCGGGCGACGAATTTAATTTGTAAAGCGACTCGCGCCAGCCGATGTGCAGCGTTCCGTTCGTGCCGTAGACGCTGATGAAATTCGGCAGTTCCTTGTTAATTCCCCACGTTAAATCAACGCTCGCGGCAATTCCGTTTTCGGTTTTTGCCAGCAATTTCACATTTTCGTCAACCGATAAATTCTGCGTCCCGCTCGTTTCAAGTGCTAAAACGTCCGTAATCGCGCCGAGAAAATATCGGATAATATCAACCGAATGCGTGCCGTTGTCCATCAAAACGCCGCCGCCGGAAATCTCTGAATTGGAATTCCACCGCTTTGACATATCAACTTTCGCCGTGAAAGCGTTTTCAAACTGGACGACTTCGCCCAAAACGCCCGACGCTAAAATCGCTTTCGCTTTGACGACATCTTCGCAGTAACGAAATTTCGTCGCCATCGTGAACACGACGTTCGATTTTTCCGCCGTTTCAATCATCTGTTTGGCTTCCGCGACCGACAAACAAAGCGGTTTTTCGCACAAAACATTGACACCTTTCTGCATAAAAAACATCGCAATTTCCGGGTGAGTATTCGGCGGCGTAGAAATTATTACCGCGTCAATCTCACTGTTTTCAGCCAAAGTTTTGTAATCCGAAAAACTTTTCGCCGCGAATGGTTCGGCAAACGCCTTCGCCGATTCTTGATTAACGTCGGCAACCGCGACTAGTTTGCAGCAGTCGCTTGTCTGAAAAGCCTGCGCGTAAGTTTGGGCGATGCCACCCGTTCCGATAAGTGCAAATTTTAATTTTTTCATAATTTTATTTCGCCCACTAAATACACGAAAGAAACGAAATAAAAACAAAATCTTTTTTCTTTTTCGTATTTTTCGTGTGTTTCGTGGGCAATGTCTTATTTAATTCTGACTTGCTCAACCGCTTCGCGGATTGACGAAGCCAGAAATTCAATGTGTTTTTCTTCATAGCGTTCGTTGATTGGCAAAACGAGAATGTCGTGCAAGCCTTTGATTGTTCCCTGAAAATTATCATCGTTGTAATCAACCGCTTCCGGTCGCGCCAAGTTGAACGGATAATGCGAATCGCCGAATGTATTTTGTTCTGTAAAAACGCGACATTTATACGCCGGTTTGACGACGTAACGCGGCGCACTTGCCACATCATAAACTTTCAACGCCTTCGCCAAACCGACCGCGCCGTCTTCGATTTTCGCGTCGTCAACTCGCAGACAATATTTCCAATAAGTCATCGTCGCGCCGTCCGCCGATTTGTAAGATTCTATGCCGTCAATGTCGGCAATTTTTTCGTCCAAAAGTTTCGCCATTCGCTGCCGCTGCTCAACCGAATAATCGAGTTTTTTTAATTGCTCGACGGCAAGCGCGGCTTGCATTTCGGTCATTCGATAATTCAAAGCGATAAAATAATGGTCGGGATTTGCGTCGCCGTAACCCCACGCTTTGTTGATGCAGAGATATAAACGACGCGCTAAATCGTCGTCGTTTGTTACAACGATTCCGCCTTCGCCGGTCGTCATTTGTTTGCCTTGCTGAAATGAAAACGCGCCGATTTTTCCGATTGTGCCGACGTATTTTCCGTCAACTTCGGCGAGAAAACTTTGTGCCGTGTCTTCGATAACGGGAATGTTTTTCGCGTCGGCAAGTTCCATAATCTTTTTCATCTCGCACGGATTTCCGAACAGGTGCGTTACGATAATCGCTTTGGTTTTCGGCGATAAAACTCGTTCGATAGTTTCGGCTGTAACATTCAAAGTTTTCGGGTCAACGTCCGCGAAAACGGGAATCGCGCCTTGAAAAACTATCGGTGTCAACGCGCCCATATCCGTAACGGAAGTCGTAACGATTTCGTCGCCCGGATTCGGGTTTATCGCTTGGATTGCGACGTGAACCGCCGCCGAACCCGAATTGCAGGCGTAGGCGTATTTTACGCCGAGACGTTTGGCGAAATTTTCTTCGAGCATTTTGCCGAATTTGCCTTTCGTCGTGATTAAAGTTCCCGTGTTTAAAACTTCCGTAATTGCCGCGATTTCTTCCGCGCCGAAAGTTCTGCCTGAAGCGTCCTGATCGGACGGTAATTTTATAATTTCCGGTTGTGCCGTTGGTGTCATATATTTTTATTTTTGCCCGCGAAACACACGAAATATCCGAAAGAAAAACAAAAGATTTTTATAAAATTTTTCGTATATTTCGTGTGTTTCGCGGGCAAACACTCTTAAAGTCCTTTCCTATTTGTGTCAATCTGCGGTTTCAGATTCTCTTTTGATAAAGAAGTTTCAATCAATTCGGATTTCCCGAATATGCGCTCGGTCGAGAGACGCGAAAGCAATTTCAAATGTCCGAAAATCGTTCGGGCGGTTTTCATTTTTGAAAATCCGAAAAGGCGAACTTCCAAAATTGCCGGATGTTCCAAGATTTTTCCGCCGCGCAAATCCAGTTTTCCCAAAAGCTCCGCCACGCCCAAAAAACCTTTTTCCCGGACATTCAAATCAACCACCGACGAGCGGCGATAAACGCGGAAACAACTCGTGTAGGTGTCGAGTTTTGCGTTCAAAACGCGGCGATAAAGAAACGACGCGCCTTTGGACAAAAAAAGCCGCCATTCAGGGACGTTTCGCACGCCGCCTTTCCGGTGATACGGCGAAGCCGTTACCATATCAACGCTGTCGGCGAGAAGCGGAATCATATTACTGAGTTCGTGCGGATCGTATGTGCAGTCGCAATCCATCGAGCAGACAATTTCCGTTTTTGCCGCCTGCAAGCCGGTTAAAATCCCTGCTGCTACGCCTTGATTGGTTTCGTGTTTCAGGATTTTTACGTTTTCTTTTGAACCGAAAAGCTCGGTTAATTTATCAAATGTTCCGTCGCGGCTTGCATCGTCAACGAAGATAAATTCGGGCTTATATTTTTCGCTTAATTCGGCTTCCACGCCGCGCAGAGTGTTTGCCAAATACGGCAAAGTCGGTTCTTCGTTATAGCAAGGTATAACTATCGAGATTTCGGATTTCGGATTTCGGATTTCGGATTTTACGTTTTCAGTTTGCGAATTTAAGTTATAAATAATCGAATGTTGAATGTCCGCAATTCGCAATCCCGTATCCGCGTTTAGATGTTCAGCCACGCCGCCAAAATTATATTTCTCTAAATTCTCCTTTAAAATCCACTCCATTTTATCGAGTTTGCGGTAATGGCGAATGCGGTTGTAATTCGACGCGGCGTTGATGCGCGGCTGTTCGGGGTCGAGTTCCCAAACGTGAAAATATAAAACGAACGGCTCGTCATAACGATTCGTCCAATCGCGCACGGCGCGGCGCATCAGCGTATATGGAATTTGCCGGAAATAATTTCCGCCGGAAATCGGGAATAATCCCAAACCTAAATTTCTGGTCGAATAAGGAAATTCCCAGACGGCTTTCCCTTGCGTGTGAACTTGGTGCGCGAAGCGTTTCGATTTTTCGTCTTTTTGCACGGGCAAAAACGATGCGTCATAAACGAAACCTTCGTTCGCCAGCACGTCGAAAATCCAAGCGTCTTTTTCGTAATTTAACTTTTCCGCCGAACGATAACCGACGATTTTCTGTCCGCTCGCGTCTTCCAAAACTCGATTGGTTTTTCGTAAATCTTCCCGAAATTCTTCGTCCGTCAAATTCTTCAAACTGCGATGATAAAAACCTCGACTCGCAACTTCGTGTCCGCGTGAAACGATTTCACGGACAAGACGCGGATTTTGTTCGGCAATCCAGCCGAGAACGAAAAATGTCGCTTTCGTTTTATATTCATCGAGAAGGTCTAAAGTTTTATATGTATTCTGCTCATAACGCGGCTCGAAACGCGACCAATTACGCTGCTGAATGAGATTTTCAAACGCACCGACGTGAAAATAATCTTCGACCAAAACGGTCAAAAGATGTTTCTTGTTTTGAGGAGCGATTTGCATTTTAAGAATCCTTAAATGGACTAAAATGTTTCCATTTTTTGTTTAATAGAAAAGCTATAAAAAGTAAGAATAAAAAGCTGCAAGGTAAAATAGATTTTGTTTCAATTTCCTCGTATTGCGTGATATAAATGCGTGTTCCGTGATTCACATATGTTTCAATTATTTCTCCGGTTGCAATTTGTGGTTCTTTCGGACTATGCTGACCCAAATAATTATTTAAGTAGAGAATGTATCCAAACACAACAAAAGCAATTACGACGCAACCAACGATTACTGTTTTCTGTAAATAAACAAGGTTTGGATTACTGATTTTTATCAACTTCGCATTCATACTTTAATTTTAATATTTTCGCAATCGTTTTCGCCGCTGTGCCGTCGCCAAAAGGATTTTCGATTTGTTTTATTGAGCTAATCCAAGTCTCGTCTGCGTAATTTTCCTGTAATAATTCTTTCAAATTTTCGCCGACGAGTTTCGCAATTCCCGATTCGATTGCTTCGGGTCGTTCGGTGTTTTCCCGCAAAACGAGAAGCGGTTTTCCGAGACTCGGTGCTTCTTCCTGAACGCCGCCCGAATCAGACGCAATCAGCCACGCCGCTTTCATCAACGCGACGAAATCAACGTAATCGAGCGGTTCGAGCAGGTAAATTCTTTTCCGGTTTGCCAGAATTTCCTCGGTTGCTTCTCGCACATTAGGATTCGGATGAACGGGAAAAATCAAACAAACGTCCCGCCGATTTTCGACAAACTCGCGCAGAGTTTTCAAATTATCCGACATCGTTTCGCCGAAACTTTCGCGCCGGTGCGTCGTCAATAAAACGCGCTTTAAGCCGTTCGTGTTCTTGATCAGATTTTTTATTTTCCGGCTCGGTTTCGAGTTTTTCAATATAAAATGCAGCGCGTCAACGACCGTATTGCCGCAAACGAAAATACATTTTTCGCACACATTTTCAGCCGCAAGATTTCGTTTGTTTCCCGTCGTCGCGCAAAAATGAAACGTCGCAATTTGCGAAATAAGTCGGCGATTTAATTCTTCGGGAAACGGACTCAAAATGTTTCCCGAACGCAAACCGGCTTCGATGTGTCCGATTTTTATTTTTCGATTAACCGCCGCAAACGCGCCCGCGAACGCCGTCGTCGTGTCGCCTTGCACGAGAATAATTTCCGGTTTTTCGCGTTCTAAAATCTCGTCCAAGGCAGATATGACTTTCGCCGCGACTCGATTCGGCGTTTGATTTTCGCTCATCACGCGCAAATCGTAATCGCATTTTATATCAAAGATTTTCAAGAAAGGTTCGAGTAAATCCGTATGCTGGCTTGAAGATACGACAACCGTTTGAAAATTATTTTTTTTCAGTTCGTAAATAACCGGCGCGAGTTTTATCGCTTCGGGGCGCGTGCCGAAAAGAACGAGAATTTTCGGCGCGGAATTAACGGGTGATTCGTAAATCTCATTCGCGCACGGTGAATTTGTAACGGGATTGTCCAGCATTTTTTAGCGTTTAATCTGAAAACCTTTCAAACAAAACTTTTATAATATATTCTTAAATCAATCTATATTCCGTTTTGCGATTTAACGAAACGATGAAAATAATTCTCTCGACCATCATAATTTCAATATGCTTTTATCAAGCGTTTTCGCAGGAAATGAATCAAAGAATTTTGCGCGGAACGGTTGTTGATGTCGCCGGACTGCCGATTGAAAACGCCCGAATCGTAATCGTTCCCGATTCGGGCGCAGCCGTTTTATGTCAAACGATAAAAGCGGGAAAATTCACGTGCGAAGTAAATTTTAACGAAGGCTTTACGCTCGCCGTCGAAGCGCAAGACTTTTCTATTTTACGCCGAAAGTTCCAAAAATTGCAAGATTTTTCGACCGACGAAACTTTTACTCTCGCGCCCGCGTCCGTGCGCGAAACGGTTCAGGTAACGGCGAATCGAACGGAGACGCGCATCGGCGAAACTCCGGCGAGCGTCGTTACCGTATCAAAAGCGGAATTAGATATGACCGCCGCGCCGACCATTGACGACGCGCTGCGGCAAGTCGCGGGCTTTTCGCTTTTCCGGCGCACAGGGAGTCGTTACGCCAATCCGACGGCGCAGGGCGTTTCGCTGCGCGGCACGGGCGCGAGCGGCGCGAGTCGTTCGCTGGTTTTATTCGACGGCGTTCCGCTTAATGATTCGTTCGGCGACTGGGTCGAGTGGAGTCGCGTTTCGCCGATTGAAATTGAGCGAATCGAAGTTCTTCGCGGCGGCGCGGCGAGTCTTTACGGCGATGATTCTTTAAGCGGAACGGTGAACATAATTCCGCGAGAGGCGCGTGAAAAATTTACATTCTCCGCCGAAATTTACGGCGGAACGCAAAACACTTTTTCCGGCTCGACGTTTTTCGGCTTTAAAAAGAAAGGTTGGACGGCGGATTTTGTCGCGGCGGATTTTCAGAGCGAAGGTTATATTTTAGTTGGTAAATACGAGCGCGGATTAGTTGATGGTTTCGCCGGCTCGAAGAATTTAAATCTCTCGGCGCGGATTGCCAAAAATTTCAAAACGGCGGGAAACGTCTTTTTCAAAACTTCGTATTTCGGCGAAGCCAGAACGAACGGCACGCCCGCGCAAATCAACCGCACGCATCTGCGGGAATTTATTCTCGGCGGCGACAGAGCGATTTCGGATTTCGGATTTCGGATTTCGGATTTGAAGTTTGATTGGAGAATTCACGGCGGAACTCAAGTTTATGACCAGACGTTTTCTGCCGTCAGCGCGGACAGAAGCGTCGAAACTTTAAATCGTGTTCAGCGTGTTCCGTCGCAGAACGTCGGTTTGTTGGCGAGCGCGTCGGGCGTTGTTTTTGAAAATCAAACCATCGTCGCCGGATTTGAAACGAGAGAAGTTCGCGGCGCGAGCGATGAAATCGGCTTGACAAATAATCGCGTCGTCTCGCTTTCGGGCGCGGGCGGACGCGAAAGAGATTTCGGCTTTTTCGTTCAAGATTTTGCCAAAATCGGCTCGCGTTTCGTGCTGGCGGCGAGTGCGCGTTTCGATTCGCGGCGCAACTTTGCGGCTTCAAATTCGACGCGGACGCTTACGGGAAATCAAACAAACACAATCGCTTTTCCGAATCGAAATGAAACCGCATTTTCTCCGCAGATTTCCCTGCTCGTTCAAGCGACAAAAAATTTATCTTTCTTCGCGCTCGGCTCGAAAAGTTTCCGCGCTCCGACTTTGAACGAGCTTTATCGAGGCTTTCGCGTCGGCAGCGTCGTAACGCTCGCCAACGAAAATCTGCGGGCGGAACGAGCGGCGAATTACGAATCGGGCGCGAGTTTCCAGAAAAATAAATTTTATCTGCGCGGAAATTTTTTCTGGACGGAAATTTCAAATCCGATTGCGAATTTAACTTTGACGACTACGCCGAATTTAATCACCAGACGGCGGCAGAACGTCGGAAAAACGCAAACGCGCGGCGCGGAAGTCGAGGCGGAAACGCGCTGGAAAAATTTTGCTTTTAACGTCGGCTATCTTTTCTCGGATTCGCGCGTTACGGAGTTTCCGGCAAATCGAAGTTTGGAAAATCTGCGTGTGCCGCAAACCGCGCGGCAGCAATTTAATTTTCAAACGAGATACGCAAATCGAGATTGGCGCGTCGCGCTGCAAGGTCGCGCTTCGGGCGAGCAATTTGACGATGATTTGAATTTATCTCGGCTCGAACCTTATTTTCAATTAGATGTTTTCGCGGCGAAAAGATTAAGAGAAAAGCTGCAAGTTTTCGTCGGTATCGAAAACATTTTCAACTCGCGCTATTCGGTCGGCAAAACGCCCGTCAGAACCGTTAGCTCGCCGACGAATTTGCGCGTCGGTGTGCGATGGAACTGAACGAAAGCGCGAAAGAATTTCTGCCCGCGAAATACATTAAAAATACGAAAAAGACTTTAAATTAATTTCGTATTTTTAGTGTATTTCGCGGGCAATCTTTAAAGGCAATATGTCTCGCGTTCCGATAAGATTATTCCGGCGGACCTGAACAGCCTGCGCCGTGCAGTGCGGGAATTTTCGTGCTGATAATCGGGTAATTTTCGGCTTCGGCGTTTTTCGCCAGCCAATCTTCATATTCCGGCGGAATTGACATATCGGAAAAAATCGCTTCGACCGGACATTCGGGTATGCAAGCGTCGCAGTCAATACAAGTGTCGGGGTTAATAAGTAGTCTGTCCGGCAATTCGTGAAAGGCTTCGACCGGACAAACCGCCGCGCAATCGGTGTATTTACATTCGATGCATGGCTCGGCTACGATATAGGTCATTTCTTAAAAATCTCCTCAAATGTTATAAATAAAGCAAAATAAAAATATGATACCGAAAAGCATAACTTGTCAAAGAGGGTTAGACAAGTGTAAAAATTAGTAACGATAGTCAGTGGTCAGTTGTCAGTGGTTTGTTGCTTTCGCTTCGGTTATATCGAAGCGAAAGCAACAAATTGTAACTGACCACGGACGACGGACAACGAACAAAACCAAAATGAAAAACTTAAAATCAGAACGCGAACTATCTTTGGATTTTTTGCGCGTGTGCGAAGCGGCGGCGATTGAATCAGCCAGAACGATGGGACAAGGCGACCGCAAATATTCCGACCACGTGGCGGTCGAAGCGATGCGGCAAGTGATGGACACCGTGCCGATGCGCGGTCGAATCGTCATTGGCGAAGGCGAGCGCGACGAAGCACCGATGCTCTACATCGGCGAAGAACTCGGCGGCAAAGATTTCAGCGACGAGGAACGCGCGTCGTTTCCCGAAATTGACATCGCCGTTGACCCGCTCGAAGGCACGAATCTTTGCGCTTTGGGAGCAAATAACGCGATTGCCGTTCTCGCAGCGGCGGAACGCGGCGGATTATTAAACGCGCCCGACATTTATATGGACAAAATCGTCGTCGGACCATCGTGTCGCGGCGCGGTTGATATTGACGCGCCGGTCAAGCAAAATCTGAAAGCGATTGCCCGTTCGCTTAACCGCGACATTGAAGATTTGACCGTTATCACGCTCGACCGTTCGCGTCATAAACAGTTGATAAACGACGTGCGCGAAGCGGGCGCGAGAATCCGTTTAATCTCGGACGGCGATTTGTCGGCGGGAATTTCGGCTGCAGTTGCGGGAACGAATATTCACGCCTTGATGGGAATCGGCGGCGCACCCGAAGGCGTTTTGACCGCCGCCGCGATGCGCTGTCTGAACGGCGAGATTCAGGCGAAGCTCGTCTTTGACCACGAACGTCTCGGCGTTGATAAATCGAAAGTTCCACCGCGCGAAGAAGTTTTAGAACGCCTGCAATCAATGGGCATCAAAGACGCGGACAAAATTTACGACACGAACGATCTTGCGCCCGGCAAAAAAATTATCTTCGCCGCCACGGGCGTAACCGACGGTGCGCTTCTGCGCGGCGTGAGATTTTTCGGCGCGGGCAAACGCACACACTCGGTCGTGATGACGACAGACACGAAAAATATTCGCTTCGTTGACACGGTTCACGTCGAAGGCGGACCCGACGCGGTGATTAGATTTTAAATTCTCTTGTATGCCGGAAGCAATCGAAAATTATGTTTCGCAAAACGCCGTCGTTAAAATGCGTCAGCGAGCGTTTTTCGTGTGGAGCGTTTTTGCGTCGCTCGCGGCGTTTTGGGTTTTGCTGCTCGTTCTCGCGCCGATTGCCGAAGCGAATAATTTGACGGGCATCTCGCATCCGATTTATAAATTTTGCAGTTTTATCTGTCATCAAATGCCGACGCGCTCGCTGCACATTGACGATTATCCGTTTGCCGTCTGCTCGCGGTGTTTCGGCATTTATTTCGGTTTGCTTTTCGGATTTATCATTTATCCTTTTTTCCGCCGAATCGAAGAAACCGAACCGTTTCCGCGCTTCTGGCTTTTTTTGGCGATGATTCCGATGGGCGTAGATTGGTCGCTCGGATTTTTCGGAATTTGGGAAAACACGCACATTTCGAGATTTATCACGGGCTTGATTTTAGGCGCGGCGTGCGCGGTTTTTATAATTCCCGCGCTGGTCGAGATTTTTCAGCGTTTATCGAGTAAAAGACAAGAAAAAAGGCTGTCTAGCTGACAGCCTTTTTGCTTCTTAATTTAGTTTCGATACTAATTTTTGATAAATTGTTGGCGACGCATCGAAACGCTTTTGTGGTGCGTCCCTTGATAAGCAAAATTTATTATATCTATCTTTTATATGAATGACAAGTTTTGCGTGAAATTTATTTCCGGCGGGCGAAAAGAGATAAATTCTTGAAATAAAGTATTTAACCTATTCGATGAAGTTTTTCCACAAGCGGAAAACCGATTTTGTAACATTTTTTTAATTGACTAAGCGATAAAAGACAGGCAAAATTTATAGTGCAGCCGACAACTAAATTAAACGAATATGAGTTTCAATAAAGACAGCGCGGTCGAAAAAGCGAAAACGGATTTGGCGGAGCGTTTGGGCGTTTCGGAAACGGACGTGAAAGAAGTTTCCGCCACGGAAAAAGATTTCCCGGACATGTCGCTCGGTGCGCCGGTCGAAGATGAAATGGCAGCGCAGATGATTTCGAGCGGCTGGCTGATAAATTTGCAAGCCGACGGCGAAAATTACGAATATCGCGCCGACAAATATCAGCTTCGTCTCTGCGGATTCAACGGAACGAACTACATCGTCGAATCGTAAAATAAAAGGAAATTTAAGGAAATTTATGGAAGACAAAGAACTGAAAAAAAGATTGGCGAGGATACCGGACGCGGATAAAAACGGCGACCCGATTTATAAAATTGACGGCGCGAAAACGTCCGGCAAAAAGTCCGGCGACAAATCGCGCGAAAACGAAAAACGCGATTCTAAATAGAATTACGTCTTTGATAAGTTACCGACAGGAGTTTGAAAAATGAATCGAAATAATTTTTGGACACATTTCTGCGTCGCCGTCGTGATTATCACGTTTGCGGCGATTTTGGGACAAATCAGACATTGGCAGTCGAAGCCGTTTTTTCCGCAGATGTCTTCGGAAAAAACAACGTCGAAACCGATTGCCGTCAAGCGTTCGATTGATGAAAGTCAGCCGGAAGTTCTCGTCCGGTTTCGCTCCGGTGTGAGTCTGGCGGAAATCAAACGAATCGCGGCGAAAAACAACGACCGCGTGGAAGATGAAATCGAATCGGTCAAAGGTTTAACGGCGATTGATGACCTCGACAATCGAGACGCGGAAACGGTCGCCGCGCAATACCGGCAAATGTCGGATTCGGTTTTATATGCCGAACCGAATTATCAAATCAAACTCGATGATCCGACCGAAAGTTTTACCGCCTCCGATTTGGCTTTACGTAAAACCTCGCTAAATGCAGATTTGCCGAACGACCCGATGTTTAGTGAACAATGGGCATTGAACAACAGCGGGCAGAACGGCGGCAAGGCAAAAGCCGACATCAGCGGGGTTTTGGCTTGGGCGAAAACGAAAGGCAGCAGCGATGTCGTCGTCGCCGTCCTCGACAGCGGCGTTGATTACAAGCATCTGGATTTAGTTTCAAACATCTGGCATCGTCCCGATAATATTCCGCAATACAGAGACGAAGAACTCGGCACATTCAACGATTTCAACGGCTTTAACGCTACTGATAATCAATCAGACCCGATGGACGACAACGGACACGGAACGCACTGCGCGGGCATCATCGGCGCGGAAGGCGACAACAACGAAGGCATCACCGGAATAAATTGGAACGTGCAAATTATGCCGCTCAAATTTATGGGACGCGGCGGTTTCGGCACAACCAAAGACGCGATTGAAGCGATAAATTACGCGATTGACCGCAAACGCGCGGGCGTGAATATTCGCGTCATCAACGCGAGTTGGGGTTCGACGCTTTATTCAAAAGCACTCGAAGACACGATTCGCGCGGCGGGCGAAGAAGGAATTTTATTCGTCGCCGCCGCTGGCAACAACGGTTCGAGCAATGACCGCAGCCCGCATTATCCTTCAAACTATGATTTGCCGAATGTCATCAGCGTCGCGGCTTTAGACCGCAATGATAATCTCGCTTCGTTTTCAAACTTCGGCGTGAAAACCGTCCACGTCGCCGCGCCGGGCAAAGATATTTTGTCAACTTGGCTCGGCGACGATTACCGCGAAGCGTCCGGCACTTCAATGGCAACGCCGTATGTCGCCGGAGTCGCGGCTTTGATTTTATCTGTCGAACCGAAACTTTCAGTTGAGAAATTAAAGGAAAGAATTTTGAAATCGGTTGACAAACTCGATTCGCTGAACGGCAAAATCGAGAGCGGCGGACGAATCAACGCGGCGAAGGCAATATTGGAAAATTAAATTTATTTCAAAAATTTTAATCAAAAAAGGCGGTCGAAGCGACCGTCTTTTTTTGTCGGACGCGAAAATTCTCTTGTCAACCTCAAAAGCAAATGACATAATTCGCTTGTCAAATTTTCAAACGGGCGGAAACGAAAATGTTTTTCGGCAGACATCAAAGGCAATTCATTTTTCGGGCGCGACGCGGGATTAAAAAGCACCGCCGACATTAATTCGTTTTTCGGCGACGGGCGCAATTTTCTATTCGCGGTCGGAGAAAGTTATATTTTAACGGTCAAAGCGAAACGCTTTAACTTTAATCCGAACACGATTTTTATCAGTTTGTCGGGCGATTTGACGGAAACTGACTTTATCGGAACGCAAGCGTTTTGAAAATGAAAAAGAATAAAAGAATAAAAGTGGAAAAGTTTGTTAGGCGATGAGAGAGTCTTTTTCACTTTTGGTTTTGAGTCTGCCCGCAGTTGCTTCGGCGCAGTATCGCAATGACCGCAACAATCGCAATTTGCAGTCAACCATCAAAGATTTGAAAAATCGCAGTAAAGATTTTGAGCGTCGGCTCGACCGCGAACTCGACCGCAGCCGTTACGACGGGCGCAATCGTGAAGACCGCCTGAATCAATTAGCCAAAGATTTCAAAGACGCGGCTAAAAATCTCGATGACAGCTATGATAACCGGCGCGATTACAATCGTAGTTCCGACGAAGCGCAGCGTGTTTTGCAGTTAGGCAATCAACTCGACCGCGCACTTCAACGCGCCCGTTTGAACGGCAACTTGCAAAATGATTGGAGCGGAATCCGTCAGGATTTGAATATGTTAGCGAACGCTTACAGTTACAATAACAACAATCGCAACAACCGTCGCAACAACGGCGATTGGCGCAGTCAAATTCCGTTTCCGCTTCCCTTCTAAAGATGTGGTTCGGTTGATGAAAATAAAAAGTCCGTGTTACGCAACACGGACTTTTTATTTTTTAATCACCAAAACAATTTTAATCTATTCTGTTTCCAAATTATTTTTTCGACCGGAAGGCTTTATAGCCGACAAAGCCTGCGAAGCCGACGGCGATTGCTCCCATCAGTATGAACACAAGCAACTGTATCAGTCCGAGCCAGTTAAAATGCCCTTTGAATAATTCTCCGATTTGCAAAAAGACAACGAAAATTTTCATACTTTAGCCGATGGTATTAAGACGAAAGAATAAGAAATTAGCCGCAAAAAACTCAAAAACCACAAAATTACCAATGGAATGAAATTTTTATTTTTGAGCTTTTTGTGCCTTTTTGCGGCTAATTTCTTAACTCGATGCCATTAATACGTTAGCCGCGCTTCGGCTGTCAATTCGATTTAGCCATTCGTCCCAATCTTTTAAAGCGAGTTCGACTTGAACACAATGCCGCTCGCGCTTGTTGCGATATTTTTTGCGAAGTTCGGGCGGCAATTCTTCGAGCAGACCGAACGTGATATTAACGGGCTGAAAATTTTTCGTCTCTGCGCCCGAAACATATCGGCACAACGCGCCGATTGCGCTTTTTGAAGGCGCGGAAATTAATTTTTCGTTTCGCGCCAGACGCGCCGCGTTCAAGCCCGCGAGCCAGCCTGTTCCGACCGATTCGATGTAGCCTTCAACGCCCGTGATTTGTCCGGCGAAAAATAAATTCGCGCTTTTCCGTGTTTGCAAAGTCTCATTCAAAATTTTCGGCGAGTTGATAAATGTGTTGCGGTGAATCTGCCCGAACTGCAAAAACTCGGCATTTTCAAGTCCCGGAATCAATTTCAAAACTCTTTCCTGCTCGCCGTAACGCAGATGGTTTTGAAAACCGACCATCGAGAAAGCATCCGCCATTAAATCTTCCTGTCTTAACTGCACCGCCGCGTAAGGTTCTCGTCCCGTCGTAGGGAGCGGCAAACCTTTCGGTTTCATACAGCCGAACCGCAAAGTATCAACGCCGCGTCTGGCTAATTCTTCAATCGGCAGACACGATTCAAACCAATGCGTTTCCTCAAAGCGTTTGAGCGGAACTGATTTCGCGTTTGTCAATCCATCGTAAAAAATTTCATACTGCTCTTTATCAAACGGACAATTTATGTAATCGTCGCCGCCTTTGCCATAACGCGCCGCTTTAAATGCAACGCTCATATCAATCGAATCAGCCGCGACAATCGGCGCAATCGCGTCGTAAAAATAAAGCTGATCATCACCCGTGAATTTTATTATTTCTTTGGTCAAAGCATCGGACGTGAGCGGTCCGGTGGCGATAATCGTAATTTCGTTTTCGGAAATTTTCACAAATTCTTCCCGCACGATTTCGATGTTCGGATGCGCTTCGATTTTCGCGGTAACGTAGTCGGCAAATTTCCCTCTGTCAACCGCGAGAGCCGCACCCGCCGGAACTTTTGTTTTTGCGGCAGCTTCCATCACGAGCGAACTGCCGCGCCGCAATTCTTCCTTCAAAAGATACGGCGCACTCCCGACTTCATCGCTTTTTAAGGAATTCGAGCAGACGATTTCCGCCAATTTTTCCGTTCGATGCGCGGGCGTGGTCTGCACGGGACGCATCTCGAAAAGTTTAACTTTCGAGTCCATGTTCGCCGCCTGCCACGCCGCTTCGACTCCGGCGAAACCGCCGCCGATGATATTTATTTCTTTCATATTTCGTCAACTTCATAAATTATAATTTACGAAGTTTTCTCGCAAACCAATCGCTTCAGTTAAAATAGTAAAGCATTCGATTACGAATCGAAAGGTCGCTCGATTTTAAATTATTTGGAAATAATTTTGAACCGTTTCATTGAAGGAACTTTGCTTGACATAATCAAGACTGAAAAGTATCTTTGTAATTCGGCAAGATTTACGCCACCTTAGCTCAGTTGATAGAGCATTCGATTCGTAATCGAAAGGTCTCGAGTTTGAGTCTCGAAGGTGGCTCCAGATAAAGTCGCGCGGACGATAAAAGTTCACGCGACTTTTTATTTCACCTTAATTTTTTACCGCCATTTCAAAAGTAGTTTGACTTTCAAATGCGAAACGCCGATAAATAATTTGACGGTGAAATAAACCGACCGCCTTTAACCGATGTCAATTTTAATTGCCGAAGACAACAACGCGCAACGCCGATATTTAAGCGATTTGCTGGCGGGCGAATTTCCGGCGCACACGCCCGTCATCGAAGCGATTGACGGCGAGACAGCGATTCGATTGACGCTCGAACATCGTCCGACGCTCTGCGTGTTCGATATTCAGATGCCGAAATTTTCGGGCGTGAAGGCGGCGCGTGCCGTCTGGCGCGAATTTCCGAAGGCGCGAATCGTTTTCTGGACGCAGTTTCCGCACGAGATTTATATCAACGAAATTCGTAAAATCGTGCGTTCAATCGAGCCGCCGCCGACTTACGGTTTTATTCACAAAAACAATCCCGAACAGCGTTTCTTGCGTTTCGTCGCCGCCGTTTTGGAAGACGGGGCGGATATGATTGATCCGGCGTTTAAGGATTCGTTTCAGCGACCGCTTTTAACGGAATTTGAAGCCGAAGCCTTGCGTTATCTCGCGCTCGGGCTTTCAAATTGGGCGATTGCCAGAAAATGCAGCCTTTCGCAGCGCGGCGTGGAAAGTCGTCTGGCAACGCTTTACGAAAAACTTTTCCCCGAAGATTCGACTGGAACGCAAAACGAAGCCTACGACAAATTCGCTTACAATTCGCGCACCCGCGCATTTTTTGAAGCCTTGAAACGCGGGCTGATAAACTCGGACGAACTCGGAAAAGCCGAAACGGAATTTACCGAATGGCTGGAACGCGACCGCGCGCGTTTTCAGAACGAGAAAAAATTAACCGCCGATGAACGCCGTAAATAAACACAGATGCAAAAGCGCGTCTTGTAATTTCAAATTTCAAATTTCAAATTTCAATTTGATTCGTGTTTCTTCGTGTTTTTTCGTGGTTAATTTGTTCTTCGTTTTGTTTTCCCCGTTCGTTTCGCAAGCGCAAGACGCGCCCGTATCAAACGCGCAAAATTTTCATCAATGGGGCGCGATAACGCTTTTCAACGGCTTGCCTTCGGACAATGTGCGGGCAATCGTGCAAACCGCCGACGGGATTTTATGGTTCGGAACTGATAACGGCTTGGCGCGTTTCGACGGACGGCGCGTGCAAACCGTTTCGCCCGGAAACACGAAAAACGACAAAATCACATCGCTCTCCGCAGCTTCCGCCAATGAAATTTGGATTGGAACTGACGCGGGCGCGACCAGATTTGTGAACGGCAAGTTTTATCCGATTCCCGAAACCGACGGCAAATTGATAACCGCGATTCTGCCCGGTGAGATTACAATTCTTCTTAGCAGCGACGCGGTTTTCGCCGCGCATCACAACCCCGACGGCTCGCTTCAAATCGTAACTAAAATCAATCAACCGCTCGAATTTACCGATGCCGAACGAGCGGGCGAAAATCTCCTTTTCAGTTCGCGCGGGCGCGGTTTGATAACGGAAGAAAACGGCGAACCGAAGGAATTGATGAGCCGACCGCGTTTGTTTTTCGTCAATGTCTTGGAGCGCGACCAAAGCGGCGATTTGTGGTTCGGCGCAAAAGTCGGCGACGAGGAAAGCGGTCTTTTTTGGGCGAAAGATATTTATCGCCCGGAGCGCGTCGGCGAAAATACGGGAACGGTAACGGCGATTGCGAAAGCCGATAACGGAGATTTTTGGGTCGGCACGGAAAAGCACGGTTTGTTTCATTTTCGAGGAACGCGGCAGCTCGAACATTACACTTTTGAAAATACGTCCGGCGGACTTCGCTCGAATCAAATTGACGCGCTTTTCGTTGACCGCGAAAATGTTTTGTGGATTGGCACGAATCGCGGCGCGTGCCGCTTTGATGCGTCGAGTCCTTTTAATCAAACGCTCGCCGATAATCCGAACGGCAGTTTCGTGCGGACGCTTTACCGCGTCGGCGACGGACGAATTTTCGCCGGAACGAATCAAGGTTTGTTCGCGTTTGAGAACGGCGCGTGGAGTCAATCGGAAAAATTCTCCGCGAAAGCGATTTACACAATCGCCGAAAACGCTTCGGGCGAACTGCTCTTCGGAACGCCGAACGGACTTTTCGGTTTTGACGAAAAACCGCAGCTTGCGGGCGACGTTCGCGCCCTCGCCCGCTTTCAAAATAAAACTTACATCGCCGTTTTCGGACGCGGCGTTTTGCAAATCGAAGGCGCGACGCAAACGCCGATTTTCGCCGACGCATCGCCGACGACAATTTTCGCCGACGATAAAAA
Source organism: Pyrinomonadaceae bacterium (assembly GCA_051002375.1). Classification (GTDB taxonomy): domain Bacteria; phylum Acidobacteriota; class Blastocatellia; order Pyrinomonadales; family Pyrinomonadaceae. The sequence goes on from JBPCMK010000074.1 coordinate 18,299, forward strand.
ATTGTGGATTGGCACGGCAAACAGCGGCGTGTTCGCATTTGACGGCAAGGAAACGAAACCGGAAAACGCGCTCGACGCTTTGCGCGGCGCGGCGACCCGAAAAATTGCCAAGGGCGACGAAAATGATTTATGGTTTGCCAACGGACGCGGACTTTTTCTCTATAAAAACAACGAATTGCAAAACGTCATCGCTAATCAAGACGTGCGAAATGTCATCGTCAGCGGCGCGGACGTTTGGGCGGCGACTTTAAGCGGCGGACTTTTTCATATCAAACGCGATGAGATTTTCGGCTGGCTCGTTTCAAATTTAAATATTGAACAAGGCTTGCCGTCGCAGCAAATTTTCGCGCTTCTTCCGATTGAAAATCGCCTGCTCGTCGGGACAAATCGCGGCATCGTCAATTACACGCCGAGCGCGACTCCGCCGCTCGTCATTCCCGTTCGCGTTCTGAGCCAGCGGCTTTACGATGCAAAGGAATTAAATCAAACAATCAATCTCGAATATCCGCAAAACTCTCTGCTCGTCGAAGTCGCGGGACTGAGCAGCCGCACTTTTCCCGAACAATTCCAATACGCATTTTTATTGAAAAATTCCGGCGGCGAAATTCTCGAAAAAAAATTGTCGGGCGACGCGCAATTCGCGCCCGCCAATTTGTCGGCTGGCGAATACGAAATTGAAGCCCGCGTTTTCAACAAAGATTTGCTCGCTTCCGAGCCTTTAACGATAAAATTTTCCGTCGCCCGCTCGCCTTTCCCTTGGACGGCAACCGCGCTCGGCGTGCTGCTCGCCGTCGCTTTAATCGCGCTCGCTTTCGCCGCCGTCGAACGCCGTCAAATCGTGTATAGAAACCGCGAACTCGCCGCCGCGCGTTTCGGTCTGGCAAACGAAGCCGAGCGCGAACGCCGCCGCATCGCCCGCGATTTACACGACCAGACACTCGCCGACCTTCGCCGTTTAATGATGCGTTCGGACGAACTGCCGACGGACAATTCCGTTTTTCGCGGCGAGGTCGAATCAATCTCGAATGAAATCCGCCGCATTTGCGAAGATTTGAGTCCGTCGGTTTTAGAAAACGTCGGTCTCACGCCCGCGCTCGAATTCTTGCTTGGCAGCACAATCGAAAATCATAAATTTTTCGCCGAAGAAAACACGGAAGAGCGCATAAATTTCACGCCGAACGTGCAGATGCAAATCTACCGTATCGCGCAGGAAGTTCTTAATAATATCAAGCGGCATTCAAACGCCGATTCGGTCGAGATGCGAATTTCCGTTTCCGAAGCCGAAGGTTTTATTTTGGCAATCGAAGATGACGGTGCGGCTTTCAATCCGAAAGACAAACCGCCGAAAGGTCGCGGAATCGCCAACATAAAATCCCGCGCCGCGCTCATCGAAGCCGAAGCAATCTGGCAAACGAGCGAAACCGGCGGCACGATTTTTCAGCTTCGCAAATAATGTCCACAGTCGCTTTCGCGACGGAATGCGGAATGCGGAATAAAACAGATTTGCTTTTAATTCCGCATTCCGCATTCCAAAAGCTGTGGCTTTCCACATTCCGCTTTCCGCGTTCGCCTGCCGAGACGTTGTTAGTCTTCACGTTCACGTCCGACAAATTTTCCGCGACAATTTGATTATGAAGTTGTCGCTGAAAAAAATTTCAATCTGCGTCGTCATCGCAATTTCCTGCGCCGCCATTTATCAAATTTACAGAATCTATCATTCCGCCCAAACTGCTCTCGCCGAAGATCGCGCCCGCCTTAGCGAGCGTAACTCGGTTGCTTTCCGACGAGTTACGCTCGCTCCTCACCCTTCAAATTCAATTCGGATTTTGCAGAATACAACTGACATACGCTCAATCGTTCGATTTCAAGATTCGTATTATGCCGCGACCGGCGGCGGACTCATCCGACTTTCCGACGACGGAAAAATCACGAAACACTTCACCGTTCTCGATGGTTTGCCCGAAAGCGATTTGACCGCGCTCGCGGTTTTCGACCGCAAACTTTTCATCGGCACGCGCACTCGCGGCTTGCTCGAATTCGACGGCGAGCGTTTTGTAAATTACATCTGGACAGATCGCAAAGCGCAAGCCGTTACAGCATTTTTAATTGACGGCGAACGACTTTTAATCGGCACTTTTAACGGCGGATTGATTGAATTCGACGGCGGAAATTTCCGCGAAATCAAAGTCGACAATAGCAGAATTTCCGCCGTTAATTGTCTGGCAAAAAACGGAACGCGCATTTACGTCGGCACTTTCGCAAGCGGTTTGTGGATTTATGAAAACGCCGTTTGGTCGCACTTCACGACAAATGAAGGCTTGCCTTCAAACCGCGTCGTCGGCATCGCGCCGACAGATAAAAATACTTTTGTGGCGACGGATTTCGGCTTGTCCGTTTTGCAGGAAAATAATTTGCTGACGCTTCAAAATCTGACCGCCGTGTCGAGCATTGTCGAGTTCGGCAATCGAGTTTTTTTGAGCCGCGACGACAGCGAGATTTTCACATTTGATAAATCGCTGAACCCGATTCGCAAAGAAAAAGATTTAACCGACGCGCGACTCGTTCAAGCGAACGAAAAATTATTTCTGCTCGGAAATCAAGGCGTTTTCGCGCTCGACGGAAAGCGATTCAAATCGTTCAGCCAATCGGAAAACGACGCGCCGACCGACAATTTTGTTTCGGCGTTGACCGTTGATAATCGCGGAAATCTCTGGGCTGGACTTTTCCGGCGCGGCGTTGATGTGTTCGCTGAAGACGGAAAAAAAATAAACCACATCGAAACGGAAACGATTCGGGAAATAAATTTTCTGCGAGCCGAAGACAAGAAAATTTCCGCCGCCACCGCGCAAGGTTTGTTCGATTTCAAACCGGATTTTTCCGTTAATTCACTAACCAAAGAAAACGGTTTGCCGAGCAATTCCGTCGCGCATTTTTCCGGCGACGTTTTAGCGACGGCGAGAGGTTTGGTCTTTATGCAAAACGGCAAGCCGCAGATTCTTTCCGCCACAAACGGTTTGCCTTCAAACAGCATTTACACGACTTTGCAAATCGGGCGCACACTTTACGCTGGAACGCTCGGCGGTCTCGCGCAAATCGAAAACCGCCGCGTCGTGCGTGTCTGGAAAGATTCCAACTCAAATCTAACGACAAACTGGGTAACGTCGCTCATTTCGGCGAACGACAGAATTTTTATCGGAACTTACGGCGGCGGGATTTTCGAGCTTACGCCATCGGGCGAGATTCGCGTCTTTGCGGGTGAAACCGGAAAATTTACGGTTAATCCGAACGCGATGACGAGCGATGGCGAGCGGCTTTACGCCGGAACTCTGGAAGGCGCGAAAGTTCTCGATTTGCGGACGCAGGAATGGAAAACCGTCAAAGATATTTTGCCCGCCGAAACCGTGTTGAGCATCGCCGTCGGCAGCGCGGGAGAAATTTATTTCGGTACGACTAACGGCATCGCGCGAGTCGAGAAAAATTATTTTACAAGCGAGGAATGGAAATGAAATTATTTAGCGCAGAGACGCAGAGAGGCAAAGAAAAATTAGCCACGAACAAACACAAATTAACAAAAAATAAAATCAGAAAACTTTTCGTGTCCTTTCGTGTTTGTTCGTGGCTAAAAAAACTTCGTGTTCTTTGTGTCTCTGTAGTGAAAATTCTTTTCATCTTTTCCGTCGCTTTCGCGCAGTCGGGCGTTTTGATTCCGTCGCCTGCGGAAAAGCCGGACGCAAAAATTCTCTCGCTCGCCGTGATGAATGTTGACGTTACGATTGACAACCAACACGCGACGGTTCAAGTGATGCAGATTTTCGACAATCACACGGCGCAGACTTTGGAAGGCAAATATCTTTTCGCGCTGCCGCAAAATTCTTCGGTCGCCGATTTTGCCGTTTGGGACGCGGACACGAGAATTCCGGGCGTGATGATGGAACGCCGCCGCGCCGAACAAATTTACGGCGCGATAAAACAACAGCAAACCGATCCGGGACTTCTTCAGCAATCGGACGAACACGGCGGCGATTCGGCTTTTTCGGCGAAGATTTTTCCGATTAACGCCTTCGGCACAAAACGGCTCGAAATGGAATATGCCGAAGATTTGCCGGTTGAAAATCTCGCGTCGCATTTTAGTTTTCCCCTCAAACCGGCGTTCGGCGAAACGCAGACAATCGGCGAATTTAATTTGAAAATTCACGTTCTCAGCGACACTCCCGTTTCCGTCGTTCTGCCGAAGGAAACCGATTATCCTTTGCAAATTTCAAAGGCGGAAGCAAACGAATTCGTTGGCGAATTTCACGCCCGCAACATCGAATTGAAAAACGATTTTTCCTTCGATTATCAATTAACCACGACGGAGAATTCGCTTTCCGTCATTGCTTATCGCGCACCCGAACGTATCTCCGCCTACGATTTGCGCGACCCGAAATTAGCCGATAAAAACGCCGACGGTTTTTTTCAAGCGCAAGCGATTTTCGCCTCGAATCAAACGGCGACAAAACCGCCGCGAAAAATCGTTTTGCTGCTCGACACATCGCTTTCGATGTATGGCGACAAACTCTCGCGGGCGGTCGAAGCCGTTGATTTTTTCCTGCACGATTTAACGCCGGAAGACGAATTTAATTTGATTACGTTCAATGACGAGGCGGACGTTTTAGCCGCAAATCCGATGAACGCGACGACGGAAAATGTCGAAGAAGCGATGGCGTTTGTTGTAAATTCAACGCTCGGCGGCGGCACGAATTTGAAACGCGCACTTAAAACCGCGTTCGAACAATCGCGCAAATTTTCCGGCGGCGAGCGCGACATCGTTTTGATTTCCGACGCGAATCCGACTTTGGAAACCGTGCGCGGCAAGGAAATCGAAAGCATATTCGACAATCAAAACGCCAGACTTTTCGCCTTTGCCGTCGGCGCGGACGCGAACGAAAATCTTCTGAAAAACTTGACCGCGAAAACTCACGGCTACTTTTCTCAAGCCCGCGAAACCGAAGACATCTCGCTGCTGCTAAAAATCTTTTTGGAAAAAGTCGGCACGCCGACAATCGAGAATTTAAATCTGACTTCGCCGGACACGGACAATTTTTACGACATTTACGCGACGGGCGAAAATTCGTTTGCCGGTTCGAGTTTCGCTTTCGTCGGACGCTATAAAAAACCTCAAACACAAACCGTAAATTTCGCCGCGCAGTTCGGAGCGCAGACAATAAATCTTTCGCGCGACGTGAATTTGCCGGAACTCGACGAAACGCATTCGTTTCTGCCGAGAGTTTGGGCGCGGGCGCGGGTTGACGCACTTCTTCAAGCGATGAATCAAAGCGGCGAGCGCGAAGATTACATCGCGGAAATAATTCGGCTGTCGGAAAAATATAAATTTGTTACGCCTTACACGGCGTTCCTTGCCGCGCCGCGTGCGCTGCTTCGACCGCGCCTGATTCAGCCGGGCGATCCGGTGATTCGCGTTAAAACCGACGAATCAATCCGGGAAGTTTTCGCCGTTTTGCCGTTTGGCGAAACCTTGCCGTTGAAATTTTTGGAATCCGAAGGCGTTTGGGAAGCGCGTTTTCTTGCGCCCGTTTGGATGGTTGACGGCAGTTATAAATGTCGTCTGCTTTTGACCGATAAAAACGGCAACGGCTATCAGGAAGAAAAAACTTTTGTCGTGGACAGTCATTCGCCGCGCGTGAAAATCAATCTCGAAAAGCAGACGTTTCGCGCGGGCGAAACGATAAATGTAAAAGTTTCCGCCGACAGCGATACGAATCGTCTGACGGCGAAACTCTACGGCGCGAAACCCGTCCGGCTTTTCTGGTCAAATCAAGAAAAAGCGAATGTCGGTGCGCTGCAAATTCCCGAAAATTTGGCTTCGGGAAAATACGTTTTGACAGTGGCGGCGGAAGATTTCGCGCACAATCAAACGACGGAAGACGTGCAGATTGAGGTTTTGGGAAAATGAAAACAGGAAAATTAACCACGAACAAATACGAAAAGGCACGAAGGAAAATCGAAAAAAATCTGCGCTCATCTGCGCTCATCTGCGGTTTCATTTTTTTATTTTTAATCGGCTCGGTCGTCCGACTCGATCTAAATCCTTCGCAAAAAGTTTCCGCCGAAGATTTTCAGAATGAAATCGAAAACGCAGTGTTCGCGCGTCAGGAATTTTTCGGCGCACAGGCGATTGTTCCTTTGCCGACCGATACGGCGCGGGAAAATTTAGCGCGGCTCGCGGAAAGTTCGCCCGATAATCCGCAAATTTTATTAAAACTCGCCGACGCGAACGAGAAACTTTCACAGTTTGACGCGGCAGAGAAAAATTTAATTCGCCTCGCAAAAATTGATTCGTCGAAAAACGAAACGCTTGTCGAATTTTACGAGCGTCACGCCGAGTTTGAAAAGGAAGCCGCGATTTTAGAGAAAATCCTTTTCACGGAAAAAGCGGAAAATCGTCCGGCGATTTTTGAACGCTTGATTGAAACAGCGCGGCAGCACGATATTAAAAATTATTTACAGCCGGAATTTTACGACCGTGTGGCGCGTGAAAATCCGTCGGTGTTTGCAATTTTTCGTGAACTGATTAAAAAGTTTTCCGAAGAGAAAAATTATGCCGAAGCGTTAAATTTCACGAGACAGGCGAAGCGGCAATTTCCCGAACAAGTGAGCGAATTGCTCGACAAGGAAATCGAGATTCTGCTCGAAATGAAAAAATCTCAGGAAGCCGAAGCCATTTATCAGGCGGCTTTTAATCCGTTTTGGTCGGAGGACGAAGCGCAGAAATTTTACGATTTTTTGAGCAATCAAGACCACCTTCGCGTTTATGGCGCGGAACTCAAAACTAAATTCAAATCGAATCCGGCGGACTTTGAAACGGCGATTCGTCTGGCTCTTTATCAAAAACACGATTACAGTTACGGGAACGATTCGGCTGCGCCCGTAATTACAAAACTCGAAGTGGCAAAGAAAAATTGGACGAGCGACGAACTCGTAACCGTCGCGCGGCTTTTAATAAAAGAAGGCGCGCCTGATACGGCTTCGCGTTTTCTTTACACGCTCTATCTGCGCGGCGATTTGCAGGAGAAAAGCGAGCGGCGGGCGAAGATTTTGTATCAGCTTTTCGAGCTTTTTTCCGATGCCGAAACGCAAAAACTTTCGCTCACGAAAGGCGATTTGAGTTTCTATGAAGACGTTGCGAAAGCCGACCGAAATCCGGGAATCACAACGGGAATTTTGTCTCTGCTTTTCTCGGATACGAATCCGAAAAACGAACTCGACGCAAAAGCGGAAATCGCCAACGGACTTTTTAACCGCGCCGCCGCTTACCGGATTTTTCTCGCCTACAAAGAAGAATATCCGACCTCAAACGAATTAGCGCAGATGTATCTCGATGTCGTGCGGTTTTACGCGGCGGCGAAAAAAACGGAAATCGCCGAAAAAACTTTAAATGAATTCGAGCAGCGATATGAAAACGCGAGCGATTATCCGGCGGTCGCTTTGAAACTCGCCGACGCTTTCGCGGCGACGAAACAGACCGCGAGGGAGCGCGAGATTTATCAAAAAGTTTTGGATTATCTCGGCAAGCAAGACAAGCCGTTTGTGCCGCCAACAAAAATCGAATTCGATTTTTCAACCGACTCCGCGCCGCAAAAATCCATCGCCGCATCAACCCAAGACGACGGCATCAATATTCCAAGCGAGGAAAATAAATCGGACGAAACCGAATTTTACAGCGAGCGAACCGGAGAAAAATTTCACGATTATTTAGACCGCCGCGACAAAGAAATTTTCTATCAGGAAGTTCTTGACAGATTTGTCAATTCGCTCGCCAAGGAAAAAAAGACGGCGGAAATTTTAGAGTTTTATTCAAACGAAATCGGAAAATATCCGAATGAAGAATGGCTTTACCAGCAGCGTTTGACGTGGCTCGAACAAACGAATCTGGCGGAAGAAGAATTGAAAGTTTATCAGCAAGCCTTGAACCGTTTTCAAACAAACGAGTGGCGCGACAAACTCGCTCGCTGGTTTCTTAGAAAAAATCGCCAAGCAGATTTCGCTGAATTTTCTGAAAATTTAATCGGCAAATTAAACGATGCGGACGTGGAAAATTATCTCGCGCAATTTGTTGACTCGAAAATTTCCGCGGCGGATTTTGATAAGCGTTTGTATCTGAAACTTTACAACGCGGCGCACGAGCGTTTTCCGCACAATCTCGCGTTTGTCAACGGTCTGCTGAAATTTTACAAAGAGAATAAACGACAAATTGATTGGCGCGATTTAGCCGCCGCATATTATTTTGAATCGAAGGAAATCCGCGACGAGTTTCTCGAAAATTTGTCGGAAAAAGGCGAACTCAGAAATTATTTGGAGAAATCCGAAACGAGCGACGGCACGATTTACGAGCTTTTTCGCGCCGATGCTTTTGTGTGTTTGTCCGACTTTGAAAACGCGGTCGCGGCGTATCGAAAACTGAACCGGCTTTATCCCAACACGCCGGAATTCGCCGAACGTCTTTTAAATCTCACGCGCTCATTCGGACAGAGAAACCGAGAATTTTTAACTGAAGCGTCAACCGTATCAAAATCGCAAGCTGATTTTTCGCCCGCCTCATCCGAGCTTCGCACGAGAAGCGGCGAGCTTTTCGCCGAACTCGGCGATTATAAAAAAGCGGGCGAAGAATGGGAGAAAACGATTCGGACGGCGCAGGGCGATAAGGAAATTTATCTCGACGCGGCGACCGTTTATTGGGATTATTTTCAATACGACGACGCGCTGAAGACAATAAAAAATCTGCGCGAAAAATTTCAAGACGACGCGCTTTACGCTTTTGAGGCGGGCGCGATTTTGGAATCGAAACACGAAACGGAAAACGCGATAGCAGAATATGTAAAAGCGTTAGACGCGGGACGCGATGACGAAGAAGCGCAAAAGGAAAAAGCGACCAAGCGTTTAGCCGAATTAGCTGCGAAAGAAAATTTAGCCGCGAATATACACGAAACAACACAAACGATTGAATCGGCGTTTGAGACTGAAAAAAGAAAGCGAAAAGATTCAACATTTTTGTCTCTGGGTTACGCGGAATTTTTGGTCGAGATTAAAGAAAAAGCGCAAGCCGAAAAGATTTTAAATCAGGCAATCGCGCAAAGCCGCAACAAAGAATTTCTCGATGCGGTGAAAGATTTTTACGATTCGGAAGAAATGAATTCGGGCGAGCAAGTTGTTTTAAAAAGACTCGCCGAAACGACCGCCAATTCGCGCCAAACAATCGCGTATCGTTTGCAGCTTGCACAGAATTTTTCGGAAAATAAAGAACGCGATTCAGCCAAAGCGGTTTTGGCTAAACTCGTCGAAAACTTTCCGACCAACTATGGAGTTTTGACCGAATCGTCAAATTTTTATTGGCGTTTGGGATTTGAAAACGAGTCGGTTCAGGTTTTGCAAAACGCTCTGCCGCGCAGTCGCGGCGCGTATCGCAGCGCGATTGCGGAGCGATTGGCAAAGCGGCTCGTAACTTTGAATCGGCTCGATTCCGCCGAAACGATTTTGATTTCGCTGCACGACGAAGATAAAGCTGATATGGAAATTTTCCGCGAATTGGCGGGCGTTTGCGTGCGGACAAATAAACCGGAATTGCTGCGAAAAATTTTCGGCGAAACCGTCGCCGCGCTCCGGCAGACAAACGCGGACAGGCGCGAGATTGACGCGGGAATCGCCGATTTGCGCGTCTCGATGATTGACGCTTTTACGCGGCTCGCGGATTACAATTCAGCGATTGAACAGCACATCGAAATCATCAACCGCGAGCCGGACGACGAAGCGAAAACCGACGCGGCGATTAGCTATGTCGAGCGATACGGCGGCGCGGAAACGCTTTTAAATTACTACCGGAAAACTTCCGCCGAAGCCTACAAAAATTATCGCTGGAACGTCGTGCTGGCGCGAATTTACGCTGCCGGAAAAGATTGGGAAAACGCGGTGAAAAATTATCGCGCCGCCATTATAAATCAACCGGAAATGCCGGAGCTTTATCTGGCAATCGCCGACATCGAAACCAAGCGAAACGATTACGGCGAAGCGATAAAAAATCTCGACCGCGTTTTGGAATTGACGAACGACGCGCCGGAATATGTCAAACGCAAAATCGAAGTTTTGAAACGCGCCGGAAGGCTCTCGGAAATCGAAGCGGAACGCGCGAAACTGCCCGCCGAAGAAGAAAAGAAAATCACGGTTGATTCATTCGCCGAAGCCAGAAATTTGCAAAATACGGAACGCGAAAAAGCGCGAACGATTTATCGGGAAGCGTTCAACGCGCTGCTCGAAAATCCTCTGAGCGGCGAATTGTCGGCGGCGAATATTACGGGTTATGTCAGTTCGCTTCGTGAAGAAGAATCGCTAAACACAATTAACGAAAGGGTTTGGCAGTTGCGTGAAAAGTTGATTGCGATTGCCGACGAAACCGATTCGACCAAAGCGGGCGAAGCGAGAAAGCGTCTGGAAATTCTCGACGGCGCGTTGATTGAATCCGTCGGCGGCATCGCAAAAACTGTGGCTGACGAGGACGAACTCGCTACGCTGCACGCGGATTTATCGAAACGAATCGAACAAACTTCCTTAAAATCCGACGCGCACAAAACCGTTTCGCTCGTGCAGGATTTGAGCCGCCGCGCGGGTTTTGGCGACTTGGAAGAAAAAATTCTAATTGCAAAAACGGAGACGGCAAACACATCAAACGACGAACGAATTTGTCTCTCCAATCTGGTTAATTTTTACAACGAGCGCGGAGCGTATCAGAAGACTTTTGACGCACTGGAAAAATTCGGAAGCGGCGATTTATCGCTCAAAGTGGAGACGGCGCGGCTCATCGGGAATCGTGAAAAAGAGATCGAAATTTTGCGGACGATTTATCAAAAACCTGATGAGAATTTTGCCGTCTCACCCGACGCAGATGTGGCGCGTTATCTGGAAATTCTTTACGCGGAAAATCGCGGAGAGTTAAAATCCATAACCGAAAAATCTTCCGCTTTTCAATTACAGTTGATAAATTTTCTGCTCGGCAAAGGCGAGCGCGAACTCGCGCACGCGGCAATCGAAAACGCCGATTTGCCGCAGGCTTGGAAAGCGTCCCGAAACGCGGAAACGAGTCTTGCGCTCATGGAATTCGGCGCGAAATGTTATTTTTGCGCCGCGCTCCGGCTTGGCACAATCGGCGAAATGACCGCGCAAACGCCCGACAAAAATCAATTTTTAATCAACGACGATTGGTTTCATTTGTCGCGCGAATACGGTGAATGGCTGGCGAAAAAAAATGATTCGCCAACGGGCGAACGGAAACTTTCAGAAGCCGATAGATATTTGCCGGCGATGACGGAAAATCGTCCGAATGACACGGGCGAACAATTAAAGATGGGCGAGTTTTATCTTGAAGAAAACGATTTGAAATCGGCGATTGAACATCTTCGTCTCGCGTCGGAAATGAACGCCGGAGACAAAACGATTGCGGCAACTCTCGGCGCGGCTTATTACAAAATCGGCAGACGAGATTACGCCGCAGAAATTTGGACGAGAGTTACGGAAGACAAAGAAATCGAAAGCGGTTCGGTTTATTTTCAGACTTTGCGGAAATATGGATTGAGCAGCGAGGCGCGAAAAAATCTGCCGCCGATTATCGCTAAATTTTTAGAGACGAACAATGCCGACCAATCCGAAGATTTCCAAAATCTGATTCGCGCCGCTGCCGAATCGCTTGAAAATGAAACGGAAAAGGCGGCTTATTTCAAACAAATTTTAATGTTGCGTCCGACCGATAAATCGCTCGCCGCGATGCTCGTCGGTGAAAATTTGATTGCCGAAAATCAGCAAGATGAATTTTACGAATTGCTAATCGGACGCGGTGAAAGTTTGAAAAGTTACGATTCGGATTATCAATACGAATCGCTTTTAGAGCGAGTTTGGGGAAGCGCGGAAGCGGACGAAATTTTCGACCAAGAAAGCGATTACAAAACGGACGAGCCGGAAAACGAGCGATATGATTGGCAGAAAAAATATCTCGAACATCTTGTCAAACGCGGCGAAAACCCGAAAGCCGAACAGCTAATTTCGGAAATCGAAAAAGAGTTAAATGGAAAATACGCGCGTCCGGCGTGGCTGCGTTTGGCGAAAATTCAGATGAAAATTCGCGGCGGCGTATTTGATTCGGCGCAAATCGAACGCTTCGTCGGCATCCGCGTTCCTGATTCCGCGACGGAAATAAAACCGCCGAGCGTCGAGCGTTTCAACGACATTCTGAGCGTTCTGAAAAAAGAAAAACGCGATGCCGAAACGCTGGAGATTTCCGAATCATTTTTCGCTCGAATGCTCGCGCTCGAACAAACGGGGGCAGCGAATCTCATCGGACTCGCCAGAGTATTTTTTCAAGCGAATGACACGAAACAAGCGCTGCGAATTTTGCAATTAATGATTGATGCAAGCGACGAAACAAAAGCGGAAACGGCGCGAGCGGAAATCGCGGCGATTGACGTTGTAAAAGCGCAAGCGGCGGACGCGGCAAAATTTTCGACCGGGGAAACCACTTCAACGGGCGAAGCGGACGCGCTCAAACTCGCCGCCGAAATCGCTTTTGAATTTAATCAAACTGACGCGGCAATCACTTTTCGGCGGCAACTGTTTTCCGTTAGTGAAACGGACGCGGCAAACCGAATCGAGCTTGCCGAATTGCTTTCCGCGAAAGGCGAAAAAGAAGAAGCGGCGAATCTTTTAACGCAGGTTGCGGGCGATAGAAACGCGCTGCGGAAAGAGCGTTGGCGAGCCGTTTGGGAGATGAAAAATCTGGATGCGAATCGGGAAATTAAAAATATAAATTTTGATTCGCTCTCGCAATTTTACAACGGATTGCTTGCCGAAAATAACGGACGCGCGGACGCGGCAATCGCGTTTTTTGTCAATGCGCTGATTGCCGACAAAGATGAGGAAACGACGGCGCGGCATGAATTGATTAAATTATATGCTGTGTCCGGCAAGCCTTTCGCCGCGCTGAAACTCGCCGGGACAGACAAAACGGCAAAGTCCGACGCGCTGCTCGAAACGCTTTCCGAAGCGGCGGAAAAGACAAATGATTTCGCGCGGGCGATTGAATTCGAGCGGGCGAAATCGGCGGCGAGCGAAGAAAAAATAACTCGCTTAAAACAACTCGCCGATGAGAAAAATCGGCGGGCGACGGATTTTACGGTTGACGCGGAAAACACGAGGAAGTTATGAAACTGAAAATTTACATCACGATTTTGATTGTTGGCGTTGTCGCTTACGTCGTCTTTGCAGCCAATAAAAAAGCGGCGTTTGCGCCCGCCGCAGATTTTCCGCGCGACGCGCTTGTTTATGTGCAAACGAGCGATTTGCCCGCTTTTCTCAAACTCTGGGACGAATCGAAGTTGAAGGATAAATATCTCGAAAGTGAAAATTTCGCCGAATTGAAAAATCGGCATCTCGCATTAAAACTCGTTAGTCGCTGGCAGGAATTCAGCGATGCCGCCGGTTTTCCGATTGATTTGGAAACGCTCTCGACTTCAACGGAAACGGGCGCGGCGATTGCCGTTTATGACATCGGCAAACTCGAATTCGTTTTCGCCGCGCCTGTCTCGGACGAAGTTTTTGTGGCGACGAAATTCATACAGAATGAAGACAAATTTGAAGCGGAAACACTTTCTGACGGCACGACGATTTACAGCGTCGCGGTCGAAGCCGACCGCGGACGGCAAAAACAAACGCTTCTTTTCGCGCACGTCAAAGGACGATTCGTTTTAGCAACGAGCGAGCGATTACTTACGCGGACGCTCTCGAATATCAGCGAAAAATCAAGCAAAGACCGATTGAGCGATGAGCCGGCATTTAAAGTTTTGAGCGAAAAAATCGAGCCGCACGCAGCGACTATTTGGATTAATCAAACCGCGCTCAACGAAGATTATTATTTTAAGCATTACTGGCTGATGCGAAACGCGGACGAACTGAAAAACATTCGCGCCGGAATTTTCGATTTGTCAATCGAAGAAGGAAAATACGTCGAACATCGAAAATTTTTGATGAATGAATCGGTAAATTCTCAAAAGATTTCGCCTGCCGATGCGAACCGGATTCTCGAATCGTTACCCGAAAATATTCCCTTTTATCGCCTGCAAACGGCAACGCCGAAAACTGCCGCCGACGCGGTTTTCAACGCGATTCTTGCTCGCCAATCTGAAGCAGCAAAAGATAAGAAAAGTTATTATTCGCGCTATTCGAGCTATGATTACGACGATTACAATGACACGAATTATAAATATCTGAGCGATGAATACGACGAGAGAATTAATGAGGCGGACGAAGCGGAAACGAGCGATGCGAATTCGGAAACGAATTTAAAATGGCAAACCGATTTGCAAAATATACTGCGGGCGGCGAACCCGCAAAGCGTTTTGAGTTTAACGCGCCCGCGCCAACTGCCGATGCCTCTGTTTGCGGAATTTCAACGCGCCGTCGTTATTAATCTCGCCGCGCCTGCCCGTTTTAATCAATCGGAATTTGAATCTGCGCTTGCCCGAAGCGCGGCAAACCGCGCGACGATTTCCGCCGCAAATGCCGAATTAAATTGGGAAACGAAAATGGAAAATGGCGCGGCGCGGCGCGAGCTTTCGCTGCCGCTTCTCGGTTGGGAAATCGGTTACGCGCGGCGCGGCGGCGAGTTAATTGTTTCAAACAGCCGGGATTTTTTAACCGAAATTATGACGAAGCAAAATCGCCCGCCAAATGAAAACCTGCAGTCGGCATTCGACGAATTGACGGTCATCAATCTCGACCAAAAAGAAAATTCTTACGACAAAATTTTTTCGCAGTTAAAAGATGAAAAAACGACAAATGATTTTTTCGTCGGCAACATCGGCAGTCTTCTCGATACATTTTCCGACGCGCGAAAAATCGAAATCAAAACGAGCCGCGAAAAAAATTTTATGGACGAAGATTTAATAATATATTTTGTAGAATAAAAATTTCTTTTAGAGTAGAATCACAGTGCAGGGTTCTAAATTTAACGAGGAGATTTTCGGGTATGGCAACTAGGGACAAAAAAACGAGTGATAAAGCGGCAAAGGATTCTTCAAATGTGCTTCGAGACGGACGCACTGCGGCAAAGAGCAAGACAGCCGCCGGAAGTTCGCTTTCGCAGGCGGGCGGCGGCAAAAAAACCACCGGCGCGAAGGCGGCTGATAAAGCGTCAAAGGTTTTAAAGGACAAAGAATCGGGTGCGAAAAGCAAGACAGCCGCCGGAAGTGCTTTGGCTCAAAAAACGAGCAAGAAAAAATAATCGTCATAACTTTTATCGCGCAATCGAAAATCGCGCTCGTCAGAAACGAGACGCGATTTTTGTTGTGCGTCGGTAAAGATGCTGATTGAGCCGAAATGTAAAATATGTTAATTTCGACGCTGAATCTTTCAAACAAACTTCAGATTTAACTTTTATACGTGAGCAATCTCAATCGAAAAAATCTTTCCGACAAAACCACGAATCAAAAGCTAAAAATCCAAAATCTGCCAATCGGAATTTTCGATTCGGGTGTCGGTGGATTGACGGTTTATCGCGCTTTGCACGAGCGTCTGCCGAACGAGCGTTTCGTTTATCTCGGCGATACGGCGCGTGTGCCTTACGGCACGAAATCTTTGGCGACGGTCGAACGCTACGCAATCGAGAATTCGCAGTTTTTGGCTTCGCGCGGAATAAAAATTTTAGTCGTCGCGTGCAATACGGCTTCGGCTTTGGCATTGCCGAAAATCAGAGAAAAAATCGGCATTGATGTCGTCGGCGTAATCGGACCCGGCGCGAGACGCGCGGTTGAAATTACAAAGGAAAAACCGAATCCGAAAATCGGCGTGATTGCGACCGAAGCGACCGTGGCGAGCGACGCTTACGCCGAAGCGATACGACGCGCTTCCAGCAAAGCCGATATTCTGCAAACGGCTTGCCCGCTTTTCGTTTCGCTGGCGGAAGAAAACTGGACGCGCGAGCCGGAAACTTTTTCAATCGCTCAAAAATACTTAAACAAAATCGTCGAGAAAAATGTTGACGCGCTCGTTTTGGGCTGTACGCATTATCCGATTTTGCGCGAAGTGATTCAGCAAATTGTCGGCGAAGGTGTCGCGCTGATTGATTCCGGCGAAGCGACCGCCGAAGAAGTCAGACAGCTTTTAGACGACAAAAATTTGACCAATGAAAATCCGCCGAAACGAAAAAACGCCAGACTTTTGTGCGATGATTTAGACCACTTTTACGTAACCGACGCGGCAGACAGATTTGCCCGCGTCGCGGAAAGATTTCTGGGCGTAAAGCCCGCGAAACTCGAAGCTATCGAAGTTTTCGGAATTGACGAATTGAAATAAACTATAAAACGATTTACCCACGAAACACACGAAAATAATTTTTTTTGAATTTCTTTTTTTCGTTTATTTCGTGTATTTCGCGGGCAAAAATTAAAAATGAATTACACACGAATTGACAACAGAACACACGACCAGTTGCGCGAAACGCGCATTACGCCGAACTTTTTGCCTTACGCCGAAGGCTCGGCTTTAATCGAAGTCGGCAACACGAAAGTTATCTGCACGGCGACGGTTGAAGAAAGAGTTCCGCCGTTTTTGCGAAACAAAGGTGTCGGTTGGGTAACTGCCGAATACGCGATGCTCCCAAGAGCGACGCACACGCGCACGAACCGCGAAACGATGCGACCGTCGGGCAGAACGCAGGAAATCCAAAGACTTATCGGCAGAAGTCTTCGCGCCGTCGTGGACACGAAACTGCTCGGCGAGCGGCAGATTTTTATTGACTGCGACGTGCTGCAAGCCGACGGCGGAACGCGCTGCGCTTCGATTACGGGCGCGTGCGTCGCGCTCGGTTTGGCAGTGAAAAATATGCTGCAATCGGGCAAGCTGAAAAAGAATCCGATTATCTCTGAAGTCGCCGCCGTCAGCGTCGGAATTATTGAAGAAACGCCGATTCTCGATTTGTGTTACGAGGAAGATTCAAACGCCGAAGTTGATATGAACATCGTCTGCACCGGCGCGGGCAAATTCATCGAAATTCAAGGCACGGCGGAACGCGCGCCGTTCAACCGCGACCAAATGAACCAAATGCTCGAACTCGCCGAAAAAGGGGTCGGACAACTTTTTACTATTCAGCGTTATGCTCTAAACGGGTAAAATAAAACAGGAGTGAAAATAATTATGAAAGCTGACAAAATATCGAAAAAACTATTTGCTAACTTATTTCTTTTGGGTCTGGTCGGAACAGTAATTTTAATTGCGTCAACATCAATTAAGGCGCAAACCGTTTCGTCGAAAACAATTAATCGATACATCGAAAAAATCCGTGAAGACGCTTCCGAATATAAAGAAGCCAGAAAAATAGTCTATGGCGATGTGAACGGCGACGGCGTAAAAGACGCGGTTGTCCAATACACGCTTGAAGGCGCGGGCGGCGGAAATTCGTGGGGACAATCACTCGTCGTTTTTCTCAATGTAAAAGGCGTTTTCAAATTGTCGGACGATGAAACCGTCGGCGGAAAATTCTTCCGCATTTTTACTTTGCAAAAAGTCGTCGGCAAACAAATAATCGGCGCAACCGAAACTTGCCCCAGAGGCGAACCGCAGGGAATATGTAAAAACCCAAAAAAGGCGCAGGTTAAATATGTTTTGTTGAATGGTAAGCTGAAAGAGAAATAATTTATTTGGAGAATAAACATTTGAGCGAAAAACAATTTGCGAGAAAATCGGCAATCGTTACGGGCGCGACGCGCGGCATCGGGAAAGCGATTGCGCTCGAATTAGCAAAGCGCGGCGCGAACGTCGCTTTTAATTATTCAAAAAGCGCGGACGAAGCCGAACGATTGAAGGCGGAAATCGAAAAATCAGATGTAAAATGTTTCGCCGCGCAGTGCGACGTGGCGAACACGGAAGCGTCTGCTGATTTTGTGAAGCAGGCAACGGGCGAATTCGGAACGATTGATTTTTTAATCAATAATGCCGGAATCACGCGCGACACTTTGATTTTGCGGATGAAGGAAGACGATTGGGACGCGGTTGTAGATACGAATTTGAAGGGCGCGTGGAATTTCTCGAAAGCGGTTTTGCGTCCGATGATGAAGAACGACGCGGGCGGTTCGATTTTGAATATCTCTTCGATTTCCGGCGTGGTCGGAATGCTCGGACAAACGAATTATTCGGCATCGAAGGCGGGAATGATCGGCTTGACGAAATCGCTTGCCAAAGAAATTGCCAGCCGAAAAATTACGGTCAACGCTCTGGCACTCGGTTTAATCGAAACAGAGATGGCGCAAGATATGAACGCCGAATTTCGTGAAAAAATTCTGGCGCAGATTCCTTTGGGCAGACTCGGAAACGTCGGCGAAGTCGCCCAAATCGCGTGCTTTATGCTGTCCGACGCAGCGCGTTACATCACCGGACAAGTCGTGCAGGCGGACGGCGGTTTAGCGATGTAATCGCAGGGTAAAAGTAAAAAGGTAAAAGGTAAAATTGAAATCGTCGCCTTACTTTTGCCTTTTACCTTTTTACTTTTTACTTAATTTTATGTCTTTGCAATACGAAAAAGAAAACGAGCAAATCGAGTCGCTTGACGAAGAAAAAGTTCAGCGGGCGCAGCCGGTCATTCCGGTTTATTCAATCATTTTGATTGCGTCGCTCATCGCCGTTTCGCTCTGTCAATTTGCGGTTGATGGCGCGGCAGGAATTTTGTTCGGCGGCGAAAAATCTATTTTGCTTGCCGGTTTTGTCAAACAGGCTTTTGCCGACGGGCAGCATTGGCGAATTTTGACGGGCGCGGCTCTGCACGGCGGCGCGATTCATCTGCTTTTCAACTGCTACGCGCTTTATATTCTCGGCAAGCTCATCGAAACTCTTTCCAACCGCGCTCACTTAGCAATCGTTTTTCTGCTCGCAGCACTCGGCGGCGGCGTGTTGAGTTTGATATTTTTGCCCGAAGGCACGTCGGTCGGCGCGTCGGGCGGCATCGTCGGATTTTTGGGTTATCTGGCAACTTACGGATTTATTCGCCGCAAACTTCTCTCGAATGCGTTTCTCAAAAGTATGCTTTTCAACATCGGATTCATCGCGCTCTACGGAATTTTTCTCAACCAGACGATTGATAATTTC
The DNA here is from genome assembly GCA_051002375.1 of Pyrinomonadaceae bacterium. Classification (GTDB taxonomy): domain Bacteria; phylum Acidobacteriota; class Blastocatellia; order Pyrinomonadales; family Pyrinomonadaceae. The sequence goes on from JBPCMK010000074.1 coordinate 37,469, forward strand.
GGGCATCTCGGCGGTTTAATCGTCGGCGCGATTTACGGTTTTATACAGATTCCAAAGGACTTGCACAAAGACCCGCGCGAGGCTGGAAAATTTGCGGAAATCGGCGGACTTGCCGCGCTCGGAATTTTCATCGCCGTTTGTCTTTTCAGTATTTTACTAATTTTCAGAATCATATGATTTTTGATGTGTTCGCTTGATTTTATCGGCGCGGGCAAAAGTCAAAAATCAAAGTCCGTTATTTTCAAAAATGAGAATTCGCGTTCACCAGCACGTCAATCCGCTTGCGCCTTATTTTTGTTTCGCGCCGAAACCGATTGAAATCGAAAAAATTTTCGCCGACGCAAATCTTCCGCTGCATCTCGACATCGGTTCGGCGCGGGGCAGATTTGCGTTGAAAATGGCGGAGATTTTTTCTGCGAGAAATTTTCTCGGCGTGGAAATCCGCGAGCCGCTCGTCGCCGAAGCCAATCGCTTCGCTCGTGAAAATAATTTAAGAAATCTGCATTACGAATTTTGCAACGCGACTGCTTCGCTCGGCAAACTTCTCGAAAAACTTCCCGCCGGAATTTTGCAATTCGTAACAATCCAATTTCCCGACCCGTGGTATAAAAAAAAGCACGCCAAACGGCGAATGGTCAAAGATGAATTGGTCGAAACCGTCGCCGGACATTTGAAAATTTCCGGCGAGATTTACGTTCAAACCGATGTTGATTTTTTAGCCGAAGAAATGTTTGAGATGTTTCGCGCCAATGATAATTTAAGAGAAATTGAAATCACGGAAAATCCGTTTCCAATCAAAACCGAGCGCGAGATTGCCGTCGAAGAAAAAGGCTTGCCGATTTATCGAGCGCGGTTTGAAAGAATTTAGCCACAGAGTTCACAGAGGACACAGAGAAAAATTGAAAAATCTCTTTGTGTCCTCTGTGAACTCTGTGGCTAAAAAATCTTTCCGCTTAATCGTTCAAACGAATCGAGCGAATCAAATTACTAAACGCGCGATTGTAGCTTGCCGATTCGCCTTGCGGCGTAACGGTAATTATGTAAAACAATTCGCCATTGCGGAGTTGCGTTGTGGAAACGGTCGTTACTTCGGTTTGATTTGTAATCGGCGAGCGACCCGACAAAACGATTGCCAGACCGCTTCTGCCGCCGATGGATGTGCGCGAATAATTGCCGTTTGCCCGCAGATAATTATTGCCTTGCTGCTGAAGAAGACCGTTCACATATTCGTCGGTTTTCTGCTGCAAAGTTCTGCCGTTCGAGTTTGCAATTCCGACCAATGCGCCGCGCGTGATTCCGTCGCTGCCGAATGCGCCTTGCGGAGAGAACCAAACTTCGGTTTGCGATTGAGAAACCATTTGCCAGTTGTCCGGCACGTTGAAAGTTACGAAACCGCCGTTGTAACTTCTGACGCGCGACGACGGATATTCGACGCGGTTTTCGTATTTGCCGTTCGACATCGTATTTTGTCCGCCGCCTTGTTCATTGCGATTGGCGTTTTGTTCGATTTGCGCCATCGTCTGAGCGCGGGGCATTCCTCCGAGTTTGCTTTGAATGCGCTCGAACTGCGCCGTGTTCCGAATCGGATTTCTAACGCGCAGCATATCGGCTTCGCGGTTGATATTTTCAAAGCGATTTTCAGGATTCGGGTGATCGCTCAAAAATTCGGGCGTTCGGCTGCCGCCCTGCGCTTCAATCGTCTTAAACATATTCGCCAAATCGTGCGGATCGTAACCGGCGCGAGCCATAATTTGCGCTCCCAAAGTGTCGGCTTGCGTTTCGTATTGACGACTGAATTTCGTGAAATAACCCTGCGCGAAAATTTGTCCGAGCTGCGCTCCGGTTTGTCCGCCGAGAATCGCGCCGCCTAAAATCGCGCCGATGCCCAAGATTTGATTGAGCGGTTTGTTGACTTCGGTCGCCTGCGCCGTGCCATGCCGCAGCGCGACGTGCGAAAGCTCGTGTGCCATCACGCCCGCCATTTCGCCTTCGTTTTTCGCCGCTTCGATCATTCCGCGATTGACGAACATCGGTCCGCCGGGAAGAGCAAAGGCATTGATGTCGCTGGCGTTGACAATCTGAAACGAATATCTGAATTCGGGATGTTGAAACTGCGGCGGAATCGCCGCCACTAGACGCTCGCCGACTTGCTGCACGTAGCGCGTCGCTTCCGCGTCTCTTAAAATCGGCATTTGCTGTTCGACTTGCTGCGCCGCCTGCTGTCCGAGTTTCACGTCGTCTTGAACCTTGTATTTATTTTTCGGCGCGACGATGCGCGTTTGCCCGATTGCCGCAAGCGGCATTACAATCATTGTCCAAGCCAACAATAACGCCGCGAAATTTCTACCCGAGTTAAATTTTTTCATTGCTCTTCCTCCGTATGTTTAATCAATTTATGCTGTAACATCTTAAGTTTTCTTTGCAGTCAACTCAAAGACGCAAGGCTTTTATCCGATGAAGACGGGCAAATGAAAGTTCGCCGTAATATAGCCGCGAAGCATCGGTATCGAATTTGAAATCTGAAACTCGACGCTAATGTTACAGAGTTGTTACACTCGATTTTATTCAAATAGACAAGGCATCATTTATTCGGCTATATTTGGTTTCTTCGTGTCAAAATCAGAATTTATGGAGAATCTAAACAAAGATGGCTTTTAGTTTATTGCCGCGAGAAGACGAGTATTTCACACTCTTTTCGCAGATGACGGAAAAAATTCAACAGGCTTCAAATCTGCTGGTCGAAATGATGCAGGACGACGGCGCGAATTTTGAATCGTTTGCCAAACGCATCAAAGATGTCGAACACGAATGCGACGAACTGACGCATACGGTTACTACCAAACTCAACAAATCATTTATCACGCCGTTTGACCGCGAAGATATTTTCGCGCTGGTCGTCGCGCTCGACGACGTTTGTGATTACATAGACGCGGGCGCACGCGCGATTTTGATGTATGCCATTCAAGACATCAGCAACCATGCCAGAGGATTTGCCAAAGTGATTCAAAGTCTGGCGATGGAAATAAATTCCGCCGTCTCGATGCTTTCTAAACCCGACGGATTGAATCAGCATATCGTCGAAATTCACCGGCTTGAAAATGAAGCCGACGACATCTATTTCCGCGCCATCGGCGAGATTTTTCAAACTGCCACCGAACCGATGACGGTTATTAAATGGAAGGAACTCTACGAGATTCTGGAAAATGCGACCGACCGCTGCGAAAGAGTCGCCAACATCGTCGAAAGTATTATTCTGAAACACACTTAACGGATTTGGGATTGCGGATTGCGGATTTATTTGAAAACCCGAATTGAAAATTTTAATTTTAGATTGCGGAAAATTAAGTTTTATTAACTTGTCTGCGACACGAAATCCCAAATCTGCAATCCCAAATCCCAAATAAAATCTATGGAAGCTACCACCGCGCTTGTCGTTTTCATTATTCTTATCGCGCTCGTGTTTGACTACACGAACGGTTTTCACGACGCGGCAAACTCGATTGCTACGGTCGTTTCAACCCGCGTTTTGTCGCCGGGCATCGCGGTGGCGTGGGCGGCGTTTTTCAATTTCGTCGCGTATTGGGTTTTCGGAACGAGCGTCGCCAAAACAATCGGCGGCGATATGGTTGACATCAGCAAAATCCCCGAAGACGTGCGGCTGTATGTATTGCTCGCCGCATTGGTCGGTGTGATTACGTGGAACATTATCACCTGGTATCTCGGACTTCCGACATCGAGTTCGCACGCGCTCGTCGGCGGCTACGCGGGCGCGGCTCTCGCCTCTTACATCGCAAATTTCGGTCTGACGGGAATCAGCGGCGTTTTAATCGCCGAAGGCTGGATAAAAACGCTTTCGTTTATCGTGCTGTCGCCGCTTATCGGAATGATTCTCGGTTTCGTTTTGATGGTTTCGGTTTACTGGATTTTTCATCGCACATCAATCTCGAAAATTGACAAAGGCTTTCGCGTCGGACAACTCTTTTCCGCCGCCGCATATTCGCTCGGACACGGCGGCAACGACGCGCAAAAAACGATGGGAATTATCACGATTGTTCTCGTCTCCGGCGGATTTATGCACAACACGGCTGCCGGAAAACTTCCCGACATTCCGTTTTGGGTGGCGATGGCGGCGCACGCCGCGATTGCGCTCGGAACGCTTTCGGGCGGCTGGCGCATCATCAAAACGATGGGTTCAAAGATCACGAAACTTCATCCGGTCGGCGGATTCTGCGCGGAAACCGCCGGTTCAATCACGCTCTTTATGGCGACTTACGCCGGAATTCCGGTTTCGACGACGCACACGATTACGGGCGCAATCGTCGGTGTCGGCTCGGCAAGAAGAATTTCGGCGGTCAAATGGGGCGTGGCAAGCAGAATCGTCTGGGCGTGGATTTTAACGATTCCGGCGGCGGCAGTAATCGCGGCGATTTCTTATGAGATTATTATTTTGATTGATAAACTCGTCAGCAGATAAAAAGTAGAAACTGTTTTCTTTACTTTTTACTTTTGCCTTTTTACTTTCTTCGGCGGCTCTTTTTTGTCGCCCCAGTAATAAGCCTTGATGACTAATATATAAACCAGCATCATCAAAAAACACAAAACGAAAAAAATTACAATCAGCCAAGCAAGCGAAGACATATTTCAAGTTTCGGATTTTAGTATTTAATTTTCAAGTCGGATGAATTTAATTGAAATTCTCAACGTCAATTTAAGTTGACGGCTGTTCGTTTTCCTCGCTCAAATCCTTCGGCGCGAGAATGTTCGCCACGATGCCGCGACTTCGGCTGTGTTCCAAAATATGTTTATACAAAACCGTCAGCAGAGCGACGACCGGAATCGAAAGAAACACGCCCGGAATGCCCGCCACTTGCTCGCCTGCCAGAACCGATAAAATAATCGCCAGCGGATGAAGATGAATTCCTTCGCGGACGATGCGCGGATAAAAAATATAATCCTGCAAAACTCTCAGAACAGCCAGAAAAACGACGACGCAAATCGCTTCCCAGGATGATTCGAGCGCGGCGACCGTCAAGACCGTAATGGCGATAGTGAGCGGTCCGATGAGCGGAATAAACTCGAAAATCCCTGCCAGCACGCCGAGGAGCAGCGCGAAGTTTACGCCGATAATATAAAAGGCGACGGTGCAGATCGTTCCGATTAAAAGACACGAAATAAGCTGTGCGCGAACGTATGCGGCGAGCGTCATATTGACATCGTGAATCAGCGATTCGACCCGCGTTCGCCAATCGCCGCTCGGAAAAATTCGCAGCAGCGAGATGCGAAAAAGATTCGCGTCCTTGAGAAAGAAAAACGCCAGAACCGGAACGAGAACCAGCCACGGCAGATAGGAAACCAGCGCGATAAAAAATTCCGCCACCTGCGAGCCGACCGCGGCGACGATTGCCGTCGCCTTTTCGCCGATTTGCGCTTGCACGGCTTCGGGGATTTTATATCGTATGTAGCGATTGTTAATATCTATGATTTGAGTTTGAATAGAATTCGTATAACCCGGCAAACTCGTCGAAAGCTGTTTCGCCTGCTCGACGACAATCGGCGAAAGCAAAGCGATGGCAACGCCGATTGTCGAAAAAACGGTAATGTAAGCCAACGCTATCGCCAAAGGGCGCGGCATATATTTCTCAAAACTCAAATTCGCAAACGGACGGCGAATCATCTCGACGAGCGGCTTTATCAAATACGCGAAAAAAACCGAAAGAACGATTAAGAAAAAAAGATATGTCAACGAGCTGATAAGTGTTTCGACAAAACCGGCGACGAGCAAAATCAAAAGCGTGATTAAAACCACGCGGACGATTGAGCGAACCGAAGGCGTTGACGCATCGAGAACGACATTTTGCGCGGGCGACGCGACCGGCGGTGCGCTTGTGTCTTCGCCGGCGACGAGTTTGATTGCTTCGGTAATTTTGTTTTCAGCTTTTTTTTCAGTCATAATGAATGTCCTTTTTATTTAGCGTTTTCCGTCGGCGACGAATAATCTTCGACGTTAAAGCGCAGCCGCAAGGCTTCCAGACTTTCCGGCGAGAATTTATAGCGCGAGCCGGCGATAAACGCTTTGCCGTCGTCGCTCGAAACAAACCGATTGGTTGCCGAAGGCGCGTTTGCCCGCAGATATTTTCTGTCTTCGCTGTCGAACGCGCCGCCGTCTTTGCGGCGAAAAACAAAGATATATTCAAAATTTGCCGTCCGCATCGTTTGCAAATCGCCTGCAAATTGCGATTGTGTGTTTTCGGCGTTCGCCGTCGGCGCGGCTGATTTATTTTCTTCGAGCGGCGCGTAATGGCAGGCGAAACTCGCCGCTAAAAAAAGAATCGTCATCAAAAATTTCGGTCTGAATTTTTTAATTTTCTTCATCGTTGTCTTCATTGTCATTGGCGTTTTCGTTATCTTTCGCCGCATCCTTTTTTTCCATTTCGTCCAACTGCTTCATTTCTGCGGGCGTGGGCGGCGCGTCGTCAACGGCTTCTTTCGGCGGCTCGCCTTTCGTGTCGCGGATTTTCAAAAATATCGCTTCGTCGTCTTGATACGCCGTTTCGCACCAGCCGCTTTCCAAACATTTGGCAATCATCTCTTCGTTTTCCTTCGCGTCGGAAAAGATAAAACGCGAACCGAATTTATCACGAATTATTGGCGCGGGGTCATCAATTTTTCCGCTCGTCAAGTCGGGAATCAATTTCGAGAGTTCGGGGTTTTTCGTGTAGAGATAATTCGGGTCGAGTCCATAAATGTAATTATGTTTCTGGTCGAAGAAAAACATTTTCGGAAAATCGTCCCAGTTGCAGTTGAAAATTCGCTCGCCTTCGGGAATGTTTTCAATCGCCCAGGTCATCGCCCGCCGGTATTTATCGTTTGCCTCATTGTCCTGCAATTCGCTGATTAGACCTTTTTCGTTGATGCCGGCAAAATTGATTCCGCGCAGATTATAAACCAGCCACAAAACCAAAAATAAACCGAGCGTCCAAACTCCGACTTGTTTCAAAATTCCCCGCGCGTTTCGTTTCGGTGGCGTTTTATTTTCGGCGGAAGAAACTTCATCTTCAACGGAAAAATCAGCAGGCGACACGGCAAAAACCGGCGCGAAAAATTCGCGCCAGCTAAAGGTGGCGAAAAGAACCGCAAACGGCGGAAAGTATTCGGCAAAGCGTTTCGAGCGAAATTGCGAAACGAGCAGAATAGTGGCAAACGCTAAAAAGAAGGAAGATTTTTCCGGCAATTTGCCGCCCTTCGGCGTAAAAAGAATGTAACCGACGAGCATCGCCGAAAGCGCAATCGGAAGATTCAAAAGCAAATCCTGACCGGAATACGGATACCATTCGCCGCCGACCGAGACGACGAAATCCGAGCCGACTTTGAATTTTTCGAGAAAATGTTCGGCGAAAAGATATAGATTGTTCGGGAAATACGGATTGATAATATTGCCCGCAATCATTCCGACCAGCGTGTAGAGAAGCGGTTGCCATTCAAACTTTTTTTCGTTCCAGGCGATGATAATCGTCCAGATAAACGCCGCGATAAACAGCATCGGAAACAAGCTGTAAGTCCAGACGAAAACGAACATCAAAGGCAGCAGCCAGACGTATTTGCGCTCGAACAGCAGATAGATTCCGGCAACCGTATAAATAATCGTGAGCGGCGGAGCTTTCGCCATATTGATGCGAAACAGAAACGAACTTGCACACGTCAAAAGCGCGGCAAGCCAGACGAGCAGATAATCAACTTTGTAGCGATACATCAGCCAATAAACCGAAAAAATCGCTAAACTGCCGTAAAAAACCGCCGCGATTTTCGCCGCCATTACCGGCTCGAAAAACCACAGAAACGGAATCTGCAAAAGATGAAAAAGAAAATGATGGTCGGCATAATCCTGCGGGTTGAGAACCGTCAGAGGCAGCCAGACGAATTGGGGAAGCCCTTTGAAATGTTTGAAATTTTCCCACAAAAGCGAACTCCAGCGAATGTGATAATAGCCGTCCCAATCGCCGCAGCAAATCGCACTCGTCGAAAACTGCAAAAGCGTCATCAATAAAACAATCGCAAAAAGCCCGAAAATCAAATAAACCCAGCGAATCGCCGCGTCCGTGCCGAACCATTCAGTCCAAGTTCGTTTCGCCGTTTCCCTTTCGACGACAACGGGTGCGTCTGCTTGTAATTCTTCCATTCCGATAAAATTATAATGATAAATCTGAAATAAATTCCATCAAAAAATTAGCACGAAAACCGCTTAAATATCTAATCATTAAAAATGTATCTCAAGGAAATTTTAGAATTTTCGCTTAAACGTATTTGCTTATCGAAAATTCAAAATTTAAAATCGAAAACTTAAATTATGTATCCGAAAGGCAATCTGCAAATTCCCGCCGCGCACGGCACGCTCGAAGCGATTCTAAAAGAACCTTCGGGCGAAATAAAAGGCGTTGCGCTCGTCTGTCATCCGCACCCGCTCGGCGGCGGAACGATGCACAATAAAGTGGTTTATCGCGCCGCCGCCGGACTCGTCGAAGCCGGATTGGTCGCGCTGCGTTTTAATTTTCGCGGCGTTGGAAACTCGACCGGCGCACACGATGACGGAATCGGTGAAAAAGACGATGTAAAAGACGCGCTCGATTTTCTGTCGGAAAATTATCCGCGCCAGCCGATAACTTTAGCCGGATTTTCCTTCGGCTCAAGAGTCGGTTCGGAAGTCGCGCTCGACGATGAAAGAGTTGTAAGAATTATCAGCATCGGAACGCCGGTTGATAAATACGACTTTTCGTTTTTGAAAAACTGCCAAAAACCGATTCTCTTCGTTCACGGCGACCGCGACGAATTCGGCGCGGTGAAAAATCTGCGCGAACTTTACGAATTGCTCGAATGCGAAAAGGAATTGATTGTTTTTGAAAACTGCGGGCATTTTTTCGACGAGCATTTGAACGATTTGAAAGCGGCAGTGCGCGATTGGACAAAAGAGGAAATTTAACGCAAAGGCGCAAAGACGCAGAGGCACAGAGAGAAAACAAAAATAATTTAAAAACTTTGCGTCTTCGCGTCTCTGCGCCTTTGCGTTAAACATAATCTATGGAAAACGAGCAAGCGAAATCGAAACATGAAGTAGCAATCCGAATTACAATGATGCCGCGCGATACGAATTCGCACGGCACGGTTTTCGGCGGAATCATCTGGAGCTATATTGACGTGGCGGGCGGCGGGGAAGCCGTGCGGAAAACCGGACACGACCGATTGGTAACGGTGGCAATGAAGGAACTGATTCTTCACGAGCCGGTTTTTATCGGCGATCTCGTGAGTTTTTACGCCGAAACGATAAAAATCGGCAATACTTCAATCGTCATTAAAGTCGTCGTCGAAGCCGAACGCTTCGGCTCGCATAATCAAAATGCGGTGCGCGTAACCGAAGCCGAAGTCATCTACGTCGCTATCAACCAATATCGCGAAAAAGTGCAAATCGGAAAGGAAAATCAATGAACAAACTGCGCGTAATCGTCGCCGACGATGAACGTCCGGCGCGGTTTTTTCTGAAAAATATTCTCGCGGATTTTGAAGACGTGGAAATCGTCGGCGAAGCGGAAAACGGCGCGGATGCCGTCGAGATAATCAAGGAAACGAAACCCGATTTGGCTTTGCTCGATTTGCAGATGCCGGAAATTTCCGGTCTCGAAGTCGTTAAAATACTGCGAAAATCACAGATGCCGCTCGTCGCATTCGTTACCGCTTACGACGAATACGCGGTCGAGGCATTCGATGTCAACGCGGTTGATTATCTTCTCAAACCCGTCGAGCGGGCGCGTCTGCGCGAGACGATAAACCGGGCGCACGAACGGCTCGAACAAACCGATTTTCGAGAAACCGAATCGGCGAAACTAAAAGCTGCTGTCGAGACTTACGAAAAAACCGCCGCGCAAACTCCGCTCGAAAGAATCCCAATTCGCACGAAAGACGAAATTATTCTTCTGCCTGTTTCGGAAATCGTTTCAATCGTCGCTGACGGCGAGCTTTTGCACATCACCGATTTGAACAACAAAAAATACGCGATAAATTTTCGCTTGAAAGATTTGGAAGCCAGACTCGACGCGAATAAATTCATCAGGCTTTCGCGCAGCGCGATTGTCAGTCTGGAACAGATTCGCCGAATCGCGCCGCTGCCGGGCGGAACTTTTCTCATCGCCTTAAAGAACAATCAAGAGATTTCTTCGAGCCGTCTGCAATCGCGCGTTCTGCGCGAAAGACTGTTGAAATTATAATCGCTGAATAACCGTTGATTGTGAAATTTTTCCCGTCCGTTTCTTCTAACAACCGTTCATTGAAAAACTGATGTGATTTGCCCGCTCGAAAGATATTCTTTTCTATTGAATTTTTATTGAAAAAATCTATATGAGAAAAGAATCTAGCCTTCGATTACCGGCAATAATTTTATTTATTTTTTGTATTTCATCAATTGTTTCCGCGCAAGCACTCGGAACTGCCGGAACGATTTCGGGAACGATTACCGACCCGAATACTGCGGTCGTGAGCGGCGCGGCGGTTAAAATCAAAAACGCCGTAACCGGATTTGAACGAACAACGACCAGCGATACCGACGGTAATTACAGTTTTCAAAACGTGCCGCCGAACAATTATCAAATCACCGTTTCGGCAAACGGTTTTCAAAACGCGGCGCAAAATATCGTCGTGCGAACTTCCGTTCCGATGCAGATTCCGATTTCTCTTTCGGTGAGCGGAAGCACGGCGACGGTTGACGTTTCCGCCGACGCGCAGGTCGTCGAAAACATTCCGACGACGCACACCGACGTTGACCAAACTTTGATAAATCGCTTGCCGATTTCGTCGCCCGGCAACGGTTTGAGCGATGTCATCACGCAGACTTCGCCCGGTGTCGTCGCCGACTCGAACGGATTTTTTCATCCGCTCGGCGACCACGCGCAGACGCAATATTCGATTGATAATCAACCGATTACCGACCAACAGTCGAAAGCGTTCTCGACTCAGCTGCCGACCAATGCGATTCAATCAATCGAAGTTATCACCGGAGCCACGCCTGCCGAATACGGCGACAAAAGCAGTCTCGTCGTCAACGCGATTACCCGTTCGGGATTGAATGCGCCGAAACCGTTCGGCAGTTTCGATTCGACTTTCGGAAGTTTCAGAACTTTTCAAGAAGAAGGAACTTTCGGTTTTGGCAATCAGAAATTCGGCAATTTTACCGCGCTCAATTTCGAGCGTTCCAACCGATTTCTGGATTCGCCGGAATTCGTCAATCTGCACGACAACGGAAATTCCTTCAGCGTTTTCAACCGTTCCGATTACAGTTTAACCGGCAAAGATGCGTTTCATTTGAATTTATCAGTCGCCAGAAATAAATTTGAAATCGCCAACACTTTCGACCAGCAAGCTTTGGGTCAAGACCAAACTCAGCGCGTCAAATCAATCAACATCGCGCCCGGTTACGTTCATATTTTCAACTCTTCGACCGTGCTGACCGTCAATCCGTATTTTCGGCTCGACCAGATAAATTATTATCCGTCGGCGAATCCGTTTTCAGACCGGACGCAAACCGTCAGCCAGCAGCGAAGGCTGGCGAACGCCGGAATCAAGGCGGACGTTTCCTACGTCAAAGGCATTCACAACATCAAAATCGGCGGTCAGTTTCAGCACACATTTTTGAACGAAGGCTTTCAGTTCGGCATCACCGACCCGAATTTTAACGACCCGGCGAGTCCCGATTTTCTGCCCGGACTTTTGCAGTTCGATTTAACGCGCGGCGGCAATCTGTTTCGCTTTAACGGGCGAACGGACATCAAACAGGAAGCGGCTTTCGTACAGGACGCGATGAACTTTAAAAACGGTTTGACGCTGAGTTTGGGTTTGCGTTTCGATAATTACAACGGCTTGAGCAAAGGCAAAGCCCTGCAGCCGCGTCTTGGCGTTTCGTATCTTTTCAAACCGACGAACACGGTTGTTCGCGCTTCTTACACGCGCAACTTTGAAACGCCGTATAACGAAAATTTAATTTTCTCGAACGCGGCGGGCGCGAACGGTTTCGCCGACGGAAGTTTTGGCAATGTCAACACCGCGCCGCTCAAACCCGGCAGACGCAACCAATTTAACGTCGGTTTTCAGCAGGGAATCGGCAAATATATCGTCGCCGACATTGATTATTTCAATAAATACACGCGCAACGCCTACGACTTTAACGTGCTTTTGAACACGCCGATTACGTTCCCGATTTCGTGGGATAAATCGAAAATTGACGGCGTTTCGTTTCGCGTGAATTTAACGAATTATAAAGGCTTGAGCGCGTTTTTCACCGCCGGACACACGCGGGCGAGATTTTTCCCGCCGGAAACGGGCGGCTTCTTTTTTAATTCGGATTTACCGTCGGGCGCGTTCCGCATTGACCACGATCAGGCGTTTCAGCAAACGACGCAAATTCAATACGGTTTCGACCAATTCAAGAGCTTTAAAAAATTCGCGCCGTTCGTAGATTTTACATATCGCTACGACAGCGGTTTGGTTTCCGGCGCGGTTACGGATTATGCGACCGCGCTCG
>JBPCMK010000075.1:0-3756 GCA_051002375.1 Pyrinomonadaceae bacterium
GGAGCGCGGACGGCTCGTCCGCATCGAGCGCAGGCAGCGCGAGACAACCCCTTTGCAATCGAGTTGTGTATTGATAAGCATTCAACGTCGCATCCGCTTCGTTGGCGGACGCTTCCGTCCGCGCTCCGATTTGCTTCTATTTGGAAAACTTTAGTATTCATTCACATATTTTATTCTCACGCGGCGAGAATTTTATTTACTAATTTTTATTATCGGATTATTATTTACCAGCTAAAGATTTTTCCAGATTGATTTGTAACTTACGAAAAATAAAAATGTATAAAAAACTATTTGCCGCGATATTTGTTATTTCCATTTGCGCTCAGTTTGCCTTTTCGCAAACCGTCGAGACGAATAAAAAAGATGAAATTCCCGCCGATGTCAAAAAAGAAGCCGTCGCTTTTCTGCGCGAAACTTCCGCCGACGTGAATAATTTGCGGACGCTCGAAAATCGAATCAGCTTTTCGGCGGAAATCGCCGGTTTGATGTGGTTCGATGACGAAAAGGAAGCGCGGGCGATGTTTCAAATCGTCATCAATGACTTTCGGCAGCTGCTGATTGATTATGACGGACAGCTAAATTCGCTCGGAGTCGCGCCGGAATTATCCGACGTTTATTCGCGCGATTCCGGCGCGAAAGCGCAAATCACGCGAAAGTTTTACAAGGCTTTCGGCGTTCGCCAGCAGATTGCGACGGCGATTGCTTTCCACGACCCGGAACTCGCCTTTAACTTTTACACCGAAACCGGAACGGTCATTTCCAACCCGACTTTTCGTAAGCAAATCGAAGGCAATGACGTTTATTTTGAAACGCGGCTGCTCAACCAAATCGCCGCCAAAAATGTTGATGCCGCGCTCAAATACGGGCGCAAAACTTTGGCGAAGGGTTTTAATGCCGAACTCATCAATGTGCTGAAAAAAATCTACGAAAAAGACGATGAAAAAGGCGCGGCGTTCGGCGAGGACATCGCTGCAAAATTAAAATCCGACGCTTCCAATCCCGAAAGTTTTTATTACGTCAGCCAAGTTTTGAGTATCGGCATAGAAAATCTCGACGCGATAAAAGGCAAGCCGAATAAGCGTCCGATGTTCAGCGAATCCTCCCTGCGCGACCTTTCGGAATTGCTGGCGCAGGAAATCTTAAAGCGCGAAGATGCCGAAGGTTCTGAATTGCTCGGATATTTGCCAAACATCGAAAGATTCTCGCCCGCCCGCGCCGCTCAGATTCGGCAGAAATTCGATATTAAGAACAAAGTTAAAAACGCGACGACTTCCGGCATTACGCAGCAGATGGTCGAATCGCCGCCCGCGCCGGTGAAACCCGAACAAGAAGCGCAGAAACAATTAAGTGAAAATCTGCAAAATCTCGGCGACAAAAAGCTCTCCGATGACGACCGAAAAAAAGTCGTTGAAGAGTCGAAAAAAATCATCGCCGAAACGTCCGACCGCGAAACCAAATTCGCCGCGCTGAACGCTCTGGCGGTTCAAGTCGCCAAGCTCGGCGACAAAGAACTCGCGCAGGATTTGATGAACGATGTCCGCAGTCTGACAAATTTGCAGCCGAAAAATTATCGTGATTATTTGGAAATCTGGATGCTCGTCAGCGGCTATTCGCAGGTTGATACCGATAAAGCGTTTCCGATTTTGGAAGATACGATTTTTCGTCTGAACGACACGATTTCCGCGTTTGTCAAGGTCGGCGAATTTATAGACATTACCGGCGATATAATTGACGACGGCGAAATTCAGGTCGGAAGTTTCGGCGGCGATATGACGCGCGACATTCTTCGCGGTTTGGGCGCGAGCGACACGACCGTTCGCAATCTCGCCGTCGCCGATTTTACGCGAACTAAAAATCTCGCCGGTAAATTCGAGCGACCGGAGGTTCGCATTCTGGCAAAGATGCTGATTTTGCAGGCGGTTCTGGCAAAGAACGAGCAGTCGAAGGAAGATTTTTAATTGATAAATTCCTTCGGAAACCAGAGAATATTTTCGGCTTCGTTCGTTTTTGACTGTATTTTTCGCAAGTGTGCGTGTTTTAAAATTTGCGATGCGACTTCGCCGTCTTTGCCGAAAGTAGCTGCGCCGAAATTAAGTTTCAGGTTGATTTTTTCACCGTCGGCAACTTTATATGAATTCGACACGAACGCTTTTTCGACGCGCTCGACGATTTCCGAAGCGATTTCGTCGGAAGCCGTCGGCAGCACGGCGAGAAATTCATCGTTTGCCGCCCGCGCCAAAAAGTCCATCTGCCGAAGCTGATTTTTAATCGTGTCGGCGGCAAATTTTAGAATGCCGTCGCCGGCAGAGTGTCCGAATTGCCGATTCAGTTCATCGAAATTTTTTATGTCAATTGTCAGAATTGTCAGCGGACGTTCGTCCCGGAAACGCATTGATTCGGCGATTTGATTTTCCAGAACCAGATAAAAGGCGCGCTCGTTCGGCAAGTTGGTCAGCGAATCGGTCAAAGCGTTATTCAGGCTTTTTTCAAAAGCGTGCGAGTTCAAAAAAAGCGGCGCGACGCGCTCGCCGATGGCTTCAAAAAGCCGCAGCGATTTGTCGTCAAAGGCATTTTTATCGCCGCCGTAAAGAGTCAAAACACCGAACGCCTCGCCATTGCGGTCGAGCGGAATGGCAATCGCCGAATTTAAGTTTCTCCAATCGGTAACTGAAATTTCATTTTTCTCCAGCGATAATTTATCGTCAATTTGCGGCTTTCCGCTCTGCAACACTTTGCCCGCCAAACCCGCGCTCGTCTCGATTTCCCAACCGGAAAATTCCCTCTGATTTTCACCGGCGGCGAAGGTCGCTTTTAATTTTGTCTTTTCTTCGTTCAAAAGAAAAAGCACGCACGTTGAAAACTGAATCATTTCATTGATGCGGCTGGCAACGAAACGAAACATATCGGCGGATTTGAGCGACGCGCCGAAAAATTGGTTGGCTTCCTCCAACGCAAGCAGTTTCGATTCGACTTCATCGCCGACCGCATTTTCGTAATCGTTTTCGTTCGAGTGAAAAGTTCTTCGCTTTTGCCAAGTAATAAATGCCAAATAGAACGCTAAATATAAAACGACGACGACAGAAAAAATTATCTCTTTGGTTGAAAAGTCGAGGCTTGAAACGGAAACGAAAAAGGTGGCGATGAGAGCGCAGATTGAAAGAAAGGCTAAAACCAATTGCCCAAAACCGAAAGTCCCGGAATAATTCGTTTTAAGATATTCGTTTTTAGAGTTTTTCATAACCAAGAAGAAAGCGCGGGCGTGCATTTGAAGTTACGAATTTTGCAGATGCCTTCCAATTTTGAAGATAACTTTTTGCGGCAAAAGAAGTCAATACTTGTTTTCGGCGCGTCGGAAACCGATTTTTCAGCCGAAAATAATTTGAGAAAATTTATCGAAAATATGTTTTTTTGGCATTTTTTGATTTGACTATCTCAAACGAGAAACTTATATTGTCCAATGTTACCAAAAACTATTTGGGACACGACTGTCCGAAAGACGGTCGGCAAATAATAAATAATCTTTGAAGAAGACAGGAGAATAATAATTAAAATGAAAAAGACTTTAACTCTTTCAGCAGTTTTAGCTCTAGGTGCGCTTGGAATGGCTTGTACTGATACGGCTAATACCAACGCTAATAAAATGAATACGAATATGATGATGAACACTTCGACGATGAATAGTTCAATGTCGAATAGTTCGATGTCGAACAGTTCGATGTCGAATAGGTCAATGTCGAATGACAAAATGATGTCGAA
>JBPCMK010000076.1:0-5194 GCA_051002375.1 Pyrinomonadaceae bacterium
ATTTTACTCGGCAGAATGATGGAAGCCCGCGCGAAAGGACAGACGGGCGAAGCGATCAAGAAACTCGTCGGACTGCAAGCGAAAACGGCGCGTGTCGTCCGCGACGGCAAGGAAATTGAAATTGAAACGGAAGAAGTCGTGCCGGGCGATATTGTAATGGTGCGTCCAGGCGAAAAAATTCCGGTTGACGGCGTTTTAACCGAAGGTTCCTCAGCGATTGACGAATCAATGCTGACGGGCGAATCAATTCCGGTCGAAAAGCGAACGGGCGATGAAATTTTCGGCGCGACGATCAATAAAACCGGCGCGTTTTCCTTCAAAGCGACGAAGGTCGGCAAAGACACCGCGCTTCAGCAAATCGTCAAACTCGTCTCCGAAGCGCAAGGCTCGAAACCGCCGATTGCCAAATTAGCCGATACAATCAGCGGGATTTTTACGCCGATTGTCATCTGCATTGCGATTGCGACCTTTGTGATTTGGTTTGTCGCCGCGTCGCCTGAAACTCGTTTTACACTGGCACTTGTTAATTTTGTTTCCGTGCTGATTATCGCCTGTCCGTGCGCTCTCGGCTTGGCAACGCCGACGGCGATTATGGTCGGCACGGGACGCGGCGCGGAAAACGGAATTTTAATCAAAGGCGGCGATTCACGGGAAACGGCGCATAAATTAAATACGATTGTGCTTGATAAAACCGGCACGATTACGAAAGGCGAGCCAAGTTTGACCGATGTCGTCGCGGCTGATGGAATGAATGAAAATGAATTCCTGAAAATCGTCGCGTCGGCTGAAAAGCAGAGCGAACATCCATTAGCGGCGGCAATCGTGCGCGGCGCGGAAGATAGAAAAATAGAGTTTGAAAAACCGGAGAATTTCAACGCGCTCGAAGGTCGCGGCATCGAGGCGCGAGTTTCGGAAAAAGATTTATTGCTCGGAAATCTGCGCCTGATGAACGAACGAAAGATTGCTTTGAACGGCGCGGAAGCAACGGTTGAGAAACTCGCGGGTGAAGGAAAAACGCCGATGTTCGCGGCGATTGACGGAAAATTTGCGGGCATCGTCGCCGTCGCCGATACGATTAAACCCGAATCGAAAGAGGCGATTGCGTCGCTTCAGAATTTAGGCTTGGAAGTCGTGATGATGACCGGCGACAACCAAAGAACGGCGGAAGCGGTGGCGAAAGAAGTCGGCATCAAAAGAGTTTTAGCGGAAGTTTTGCCCGAAGGAAAATCGGGCGAAATAAAACGTCTGCAAGCCGAAAAGAAAATCGTCGGAATGGTCGGCGACGGCATCAACGACGCGCCCGCACTCGCGCAAGCTGATGTCGGAATCGCTATCGGAACCGGAACGGACGTGGCGATTGAAGCAAGCGATATTACTTTAATCAAAGGCGATTTGCGCGGCGTAGTCACGGCAATCGCGCTCTCGAAAGCGACGATTCGCTCGGTCAAACAAAATCTGTTCTGGGCATTCGTTTACAACGTCATCGGCATTCCGATTGCCGCCGGACTGCTTTATCCGATTTTCGGAATTCTGCTCTCGCCCGTTTTAGCGAGCGCGGCGATGTCTTTGTCGAGCGTTTCGGTGGTGGCAAATAGCTTGCGGCTGCGTTCGTTTAACGCGCCGCGAGTTTGAAAACAGAAGAAGTTTAGCCACAGATTGACACGGATAGACACGGATAAGGAAAGAGATTTTTTTGATAAGAAATTCTGTATTCATAAATGCTTTTTCTATGAATTTTGTTTTATCAGGCTTTGATTTATCTGAGTTAATCCGTGTTAATCTGTGGCTAAAAATTTCTTCGGATTTTGAGGTAAAAATTTTATGGACACGACGGAAATTTTGGTGATTACCGGCGGAATCGGTTTGATAGCTTTAACGCTGTGGTATTTTTTCGGCGAGCGCGAATCAGCATCAGCCGAAACTAATGAAGCGGGCATTCAGGAAATAAAAGTTACCGTCAAAGGCGGTTATTCGCCCGATGTCATCGTCGTCAAACAGGGCGTTCCCGTGCGGCTCGACTTTTACCGCGATGAAACCTCGTCGTGCAGCGAGCAGGTCGTTTTCGGCGATTTCGGAATCGCCAAGGATTTGCCGGCATTTAAAACCACGCCGATTGAATTTACGCCCGAAAAATCCGGCGAATTTACGTTCGCCTGCGGAATGAATATGCTGCGCGGAAAACTGATTGTCGAGCCGAATAACGCTTAATGTTCGTGTTGACCTAATCCGCCGCCGGCGAGATGAACAGCGACGAATATTAAAGCTAGAACGCCGAGTCCGATGACAAAATACAAACCCCAGGGAGTGTCGCTTTTCAGTTCACCGTCGGTTTCTGCAAAAATGTCGTTCTTCGATTCGAGACCGGAACTCTGCTCGCGCTGCCTTCGCTGACCATAAGCCGTTAAGCCCCACGGTTTATAAACCGAAAGAACCGTCGCGGCGATCAACACGAGCAGTGCGGCGACGGCATCGGCAGCGAGCCGGATGCGAAGCGGTCGAAAGTCGAGGTTAGATAATGACATCTCTGCCGCCGCGTTTGCGATGCGGCTGGTCGCCTGCATATGCAAAATCAGGAGAAATGTCGCGCCGACGGTCAGCAGGAGTTTTATCAGTATCCAATAGTGCCGAAACAAACCCCACTTAGTTCCGAGCGATTGGATGAGTCCGATTACCAAGGTTGCGAGACTGCACGGCACGATGACGAACCAACCGATTAAATCCATCGCAATATAAGCGGCACGTGCCGTTTGAGCATTTTGGCTGAACAGTCCGGCAAGGGCGAGAATTAAAAATCCGGCGACCGCGCCGAGCCACCCGACCGAGAAAGTAATGTGCGCGGTCAACACGAATTTGCGAAGGCTGGGTTTCATTTTCATAAATGGTTGATTTGCCGAACACGGTGTTCATAATTATTATCGGTAAGGTAAAATAGAAGCGTCAATAATCAATCTTCGTCGTTTGTTCCGAACTGAACAAATGGCGGCAAAAGTCCCGAAAATTTATGGCAAAAACCGAAAAACAGGATCGGCGAACCAAGCGCACCGAGCGAAATTTGCGCGAGGCTTTGCTTTCTTTGATTTTTGAAAAGGGTTATGACGCTGTAACCGTGCAGGACATCACAGACCGCGCCGATGTCGGGCGTTCGACGTTTTACGCGCATTTTGAAAACAAAGACAAACTGCATTTGAGCGCGTTCGATCAAGTGCGCGACGTATTATTGCAGACTGGAGAAACGAGCGACAAAATCAATAAAATCGGCGGTGATTTCAATTTTAATTCGCTGCGATTATTCCAACACGCCGACGAGAGTCGCCGAATCTACCGGGCTTTTGCGGGCAGAAAAAGCGGGGATTTGTTTCTTAAAAATATGTTCCGGCAAATTTACGATTTAGTTTTTCAAGAGCTGCAAAACTCTCTGCCTGAAAACCGGAAATATTCGATTGAAACAAAAGCCGCCGCGCATTTTTACGTTAGCTCGCTAATTTCGATGCTCACCTTTTGGCTCGATAACAACCTTCAGCTTTCAGCGGAAGAGATGAACGAATTATTCAAAAGTTTGGCTATGGATGGATTGGAGCAATTTACATCGAGTAACTTTGAATAAGCAGAGAGCAACAATTACAAACCCGCAGAATTACAGTTTCAAAATTTCGGTCGAACTGTTTGTTATTGGACATACCTGTTTGCAAACGCGCATTTTTTAAGAATAATAAAGCCTGCACAAACCAAATATCGGCATTTTAAGAGGGCATAAGGCTTGCTTGAGCGATATTGATAAGTTGAAAACCGTCAAGCGAATTACTCTCCGCCGCTTGAGCGGTAAAATCGGTTTCCTGTGAAAGATAAAATAAAATATATGTCGTATCGCTAAAAGGTATTTATTTAGGAAGTAACAAATATGAAGTTTTTAAAATGTTACAAGGAGATTTGGTTCGGCTTCGGGTTGGGTCTGTTCGCGTGGCTCGTTGACGCCGTGATGCACGTTGAACTCGGCGCGGAAGTTCACGCGGAAAGTTTATCGAGAGAAATTTTTGCTCCGCATCCGACCACTTTGATTTTTCGCTTTCTTTATCTGGTGGTCGCCGTCGCTTTCGGCGTTTTTTTGTGGCGGGCAAATTGGCGCGAGCGGCAGCTTCGCGCATTAGAGCAAGCTGTCATCGCTTTCCAGCGACAGCTTGACGCGCCCGCGCTGAGGCTTTTGGGTTCGGTCGGACAACTCCAAAACAGAAATTCCGTGCGGCTTGACGAAACCGCCGGAAGGCTCGCGGCGGAAATCACGACGGACGCTAACTTAATTGACGAACTCGCCAAAAAATATCTCGAATTCAGCCGGCTCGTGCAGGTGGGCGAAACGGCGCGGGCAATCGAAACTCTCAACTCAATCGAATCGTGGCTCAATGAGCGGAAAATAGTTGCCAAATCGTGAAAAATACTAAACCTCAAAAAACGATTCTGCTTGCCGACGACGACGCAAATTTGCGCCGCGTGCTGGAGTTCCAATTACAAGAAGCCGGCTACGAAGTTACAACCGCATCGGACGGCGCGGAAGCGTTGGAGATTTTTACCCAAAGCGATTTTGATTGCGTCATCACCGATTTGAGAATGCCGAAACTTTCGGGTTTAGAATTTTTGGAGAAAATCAAAACCGCCAATTCTGAAATTCCGGTCATTGTTATCACAGCTTTCGGCGAAGTCGAAACGGCGGTTGCCGCGATGAAAATCGGAGCTTACGATTACATCAACAAGCCTTTTAACCGCGACGAAATCCTGCTAACGCTCGAACGCGCCGTTAAATTCAGCGAAACGAAAAATGAAAATCGGCAGTTGCGCGAGTTGGTTGATAAAGAATTTCGCCTCGAAAACGTCATCGGCGATTCGCCGCAGATGCGGGCGGCTTTAAATTTAGTCGGGCGCGTTTCCCGTTCGGACGCGACCGTTTTAATCACGGGCGAAAGCGGCACGGGAAAAGAACTCGTCGCCAAAGGCATTCATTTTTCCGGCAAGCGGCGAGATTTGCCGTTTATCCCGATTAACTGCGCGGCGATTCCCGAAACTTTAATCGAAGCCGAGCTTTTCGGCTACAAGCGCGGCTCGTTTACAGGCGCGACGCAGGACACGAAAGGCAAATTTGAAGCGGTAAACGACGGCACTCTTTTTCTCGACGAAATCAGTCAGATGCCGCTCGCGTTACAGC
>JBPCMK010000077.1:0-30085 GCA_051002375.1 Pyrinomonadaceae bacterium
AGATTATGTTGATAAAGCACAACTGCACTACTCGGTCAGACAGATTCTCGGAGCAGTTGGAAGTATTTTGAAAATCAATTTTTCGGACTTCAGTTATTCTATAAGATAATTATGTCCGACTACTTACCTGTAAGCGGAGTCGGGTTTGTAATTTATAATCCTGACGACTTTAAGAACGACAAAAGTTATAAAGCATTAAAGGATACTGAATACGGTTATGACCAAATCGGGACGAAGGAAACCATTGAAGCAATGATGCGGATTGCTAAGGAATGGAACGCCTTACATCCTGACAGATTACTGCAATATGGCGATATTAGTCGTCCCGGAGGCATAAATACTCCTGACCACGGAACACACAATAATGGTAAAGTGTTTGACGTGCGTCCATTACGAAATGATTCGCAGACCGGGAACGCAGCAAAACTTACATATGGTGATCCAACTTACGACCGAAATTTAACTAAAGAATTTATCCTTTTAGTTCGGAAACTTTATCCGGGAACAAAGTTTTATTTCAATGACAAAAAAATATGGGAAGACCGCGAATTTAACAGTTTTGTTGAAAGAAGAGGCGGTCATGACAATCACTTGCACGTTATATTTCCGGGAGGCAACTAATAATGAAATATCTGATTTTTATAGTGGCTATATTTTTACTTCCGTTAATAGCCTGCAATTTTCCGGCAACGACAATCTCGAAAGATAATTCCGCAGTTTCTGAAACGACCTCGCACTTTAATGAAATCGGCAACACCGGCAAAGATAGACAAGAAAGCAACAGAAAATTTGATTTGGGTCGAGCCGAGTTAAAAAATCCGATGATTTGGGCGGGAGATATTTCGGTTGAAGACGAAAAAGTAATTTCCCGGGATAACGTGATTTGGTCAAATGACGAGTTAGACAAAGTTCTTGATAAAAGCGAAATTGGAACGAAAATCGAGGTAGATATAATGAATTGCGCTGGCTATCTGGGTTCGGGGAATATTTCTTATCTCTCTAAGATAGAAGATACCGTTCCTGAATGGAAAGTTTCAATAATACCTGAAACTATCGCCAAAGACGCGATAGAAAAAGTAAAACAATGTGATGGTGAGCCGGACTCAACGGGGAAGTTTATTTCCAGCAGTGCTTTTGCGATTGCTCCGAGAAACAATAATCGCCGAAACATAAAAATTAATAAAATCAATACCGAACAATTATTTGCTTCTTTACCGAAAGACACGAAAAAATGGCTCAACAATAAATTTGCCCTCGATGCCGGACGTAGGAAAAACGATTTATCACTTCGGTTTGATAATTGGACGGACATAGACGGCGACGGCAAGATTGATTTAATAATGCTTTCCGCCGCCTATAACGACGAATCTGACAGCGGTATCGGAATAATGCTGTTGATTAACGGAATTTGGAAGGATATTGGAAGTATCAAAATGCTGTGAATTAGCGCGAGTAAACGCAGCGTGATTGACGAAAAATACGAAGAAGCGATTAACGAAATCTGCGGGAACTGACGTTCAAGTAAAACGCTTCGCAAGTAAAAAGTAAAAAGGTAAAAGTAAAAAGTGAAGAAACGAGATTCCTGACTTTTTACTTTTACCTTTTTACTTGATTAAGACTTCATTCTCGCACAACAATTTATTGAGAGCTAAAAAATCTTTGTGTTTGTTTCCTAAAAGAGCTTCGGCGAGTTCGTAGAGCGGAAGCGGGATTTCGACGCGGGCGACCGATTCTTCGGACGGCGGATAATGCGCGTAGAATTCGACTTCGGAGGCGCAAAATTCGCAGACGGCGAAATGCGCTTTGATTTGCTCGCGTTCGAGAGGCGACGCTTTGCCGTTCTGATACGCCAATAATTCTTGCGACGAAGGACAATTTTGGGCTTTACAAAAAGTTACCATTTTTAACGAAAACATAGATTGAACCTGACCGAAAAATTCTTCGCATCTCACGTCGAAATTTTACAAGGTAGAAATTAAAACCGTTACAAGAAAATAAATCCGTAATGCTCGCCTGCTTCCAAAACTTCGTGATTTTAATTTTATAAATTCCACGAGTGTTTTCAGACGCGCCACAAAATGCCGCTTTAAGTGTTGCAATAATAAAACTTACCCATTAGGTTAAACAAAACAAAAACTTACAAAAAACTGTTGCCCAAATCGGAAATAATTGCTACCATTTAAATTGTTGTCGGGAAGCGAGAAACCAACCGGCGACCGACCTACCGGAATTAGCTGCATTAGCTCGGAGCTGATTTCAAAAATTTTTCTAACCAATCTCTAAAACGCAAATTCGATTAGAGAAGGAAAAATTCGCTTGAGCCGAAGTGGAATAAAAATCTCAACGGGAAGAGATTTCCACTTCTAATTTGCGGAGCAGGCAAAACTTTCTAAAAAATAAATCTCCAAAATTAAAAAAAGGACAATCGAAAGGTTTTAATATGAGTGCAATAAAAGAGCAGGAGCGAAAGCCTCGACCAGTCGAACGCCGTCATATAAAAGTCGGCAAATGGAACGAAAGCCTCAAAATATCTGACGTTAATCAAATCTGGGCGGAACTTCACCGCATCGTTTCATCGCACCCTTTGGTCAGAGCGTCAAAGCGGGCGGGATTTCTCGTCGAAGAAGGCAAGCACAACGCTTACACGGATTTGACGCAGGAGCTTTTCGTCGCGCTTTTGGGCAAGGAACGCTTCGCGCATTACATTGATACCGGAATGTCGGACGCGGAAATCGAAGCGGAAATCAGCCAAATCGAATTGACAAATATGCTGACCGCCGAGCTTCGCAAACGCTATCCCGAATCATATCGGCTGGCGCGGCGCGTCTCGACTTTGATTCAAACGAGCAAAACCTTCAAGCGATTCGACAACATCGGAAATCTCGACGTTCACCGGCGGCTTGCCGACCGGCTTTACGGACTTGCGGAATGGAAAAACGAAAAAACGCGCCGCAATGTGCCGGAAATGGAAGAGCGCGTGAAAACCGTCTCGTTTCAAAGCCGCGATACCAGAATGGTCGGCTGCACGGGCGACGCGCAAATCGTCATCAGCAACGTCGAGTTGGAAAAATTGATTGTCAGAGTTTTCAAAGCGGTTGACTCGCCCGTTGACGTGCGTTCGCTTCGTTCGTTCGTGATGTCGCGCTTGCCGATTATGGATATTTATCTCGTGCCGGTCGGCGGCGCGGGAAACGACAACGGCGAAGAAGACAAAATGGAATTCGATTTTGCCGACACGCGCGAAACGCCGGAAGAAAATGTTCTGCGGCGCGAAGCCGAACTGGCGGCGGCGAACTTCGTGGAAAATTTTCTCAATAATTTGAACAAGAGCGTGCGCGGCAAAGCCAAACAATACAATCGAATGATCAGCGTTTTGTGGCATTGTTATTTAATCAGCGACAGCGGCACACAGTTGGAAGTCGCGGAAATGCTCGGCGTGTCCGACTCTTTAGTTTCCGATTATCGCAAACGCATCGAAGCAAATCTCCAACATCTTTCCTTTAATGGCGTGAACGAAGCCAGACATTTCGAGAAAGCTCTGCGCCGCACCGTGCGCGAAATTATCGCCGTCGAAAAAGAAGATGAAATCACGGTTTAAGGTTTCAAGTTTCAAGTTTCAAGTTTCAGGTTGAAGAATCGAGCGATTAAATTTTAAGTCGAAACGGGCAACACCAAAACCTGAAACTTGAAACCTGAAACCTGAAACTTACTTTTTTTCTGCCGAAAATGTTAAAATGCAGCCAGCGAATTTTTCCGACAAATCGAAGCAGATTGCCGACGACAAAAATCCTCTCCTGACAGCAGCGGCGCGTAAAGCAATTGATGCCTGCCAAAAAAAATACAAGTCCTGATTACAAATCGCTCAACGCCGCCATCGGCGACGCGAACAAGCGCGACGACCTTGCAACGCTTAAACCGTCGGACAAACAAAAAAATTCAATCTCTGAAAACTTAATCAATCCGCAAAAAAAAACGACGGTAGAAATTCTGCCCGAAGAAGTTTCAAAAAAAGAGAAACTTAACGGGACGGATATTTTCGTGTCTGCCGCAAACGCTACGCCGCCGGAAAATGAAATCGAATACGGCGAACGACTCAAACGCAAAAAAAAGGAAAAGAAGGAACAAAAAGACCGCGACCTTTTAGGCGGCGAGCAATGGCTGCGGCGCAACGGACATAATTTAACTTACGTTGGGCTGTATCTTTTTTCGATTCTGGTTTTTTATCGCCCGTATGAAATGATTCCGTCGCTCGCGTTTCTGTCAACGTCAGCGTTTTATTTCGCGCTGGTAACTTTGGCGATTTACATTCCGACGCAGCTTTCCGTCGAAGGCTCGCTGACGATTTTTTCGACCGAAGTCAAATGTATTTTGGTGATGGCTGGACTCGCACTTCTGACGATGCCGATTGCCAAAGACCCGGCGACGGCGTGGGCGACTTTTAACGATTCGTTCAGCAAAGCGGTTTTGATGTTTATCGTGATGGTCAATGTCGTGCGGACGCGCCGCCGTCTGGTCGCGCTGATGTGGATTTCGCTTTCCATCGGAATTTATCTGAGCTACACGGCGATTAGTATGTATATGCGCGGCGAACTCAACGCCGAAGGTTATCGCGTGGACGTTGACGTAAAAGGTCTGTTCGGCAATCCGAACGATTTGGCTCTGCATCTGGTAACGATGATACCGCTCGCCGTCGCGCTCGGTTTTGCCAGCCGTCATAAAGCGACGCGCATCATTTATTTTCTGCTTGCCGCGCTTTTGGTTGCGGCAAACACGGTAACTTTTTCGCGCGGCGGATTTCTCGGTCTGATCGCTTCGTCGGCGGTTCTGGTCTGGAAACTCGGACGCAAAAATCGTCTGAACATCAGCCTCGCATCAATCGTTGTCGGCGGACTTTTTATTCTGCTCGCGCCCGGCAATTACGGCGTGCGGATTCTTTCGATTTTCGGACTCGCCCCCGATCCGGTTGGCTCGTCCGACCAGCGCAGGGAACTTTTGATTCGCTCGCTCGTCGTAACGGCGAGAAATCCGTGGGGCATCGGCATCGGCAATTTTCCGATTGTCGGCATACGCAATCTGGTAACGCATAATTCATTTACGCAGGTTTCGTCGGAACTCGGAATTCTCGGACTCGCGGCTTATTTGATTTTTATGATCAGCCCGTTTCGCAAACTCGGCGCAATCGAGCGAACCTTGTTTGCCAAAGACGAACTCGATTGGTTTTACTATTTATCAATCGGACTGCAAGCCTCGATAGTCGGTTATATGGTTTCGGGTTTCTTTGTCGCGGTGGCGTATAATTGGTTTATCTATTATCTGGTCGCCTACGCGGTCGCCTTCAGGAGAATTTATAGAATCGAGCGAGGAATAAAAGAATCGGAAACCGATACATTCGGTTTAAGGGCAGTTTGAAAAAATGTTGACGGAAGAAATAATTTTTTGGGTAAGCATCGCCGCGCTGATTTACATTTATCTCGGCTATCCGCTGCTCGTATATGCGGTCAGCCGCGCCCGTCCGCGCGAAATTACAAAATCTTTTTTCGAGCCAGTCGTTACCGTTTTGATCACCGCTTACAACGAAGAACGCGACATTCGCGCCAAACTCGAAAACACTTTGCAAATTGCTTATCCGCCGGAGAAATTGGAAATTCTCGTCGCCTCCGATTGTTCGACCGACCGAACCGATGAAATCGTCAAAGAGTTTGCCGCGCAAGGCGTAAAACTTTTCCGTCAACCGGAACGGCGCGGCAAAACTCCGGCGCAAAACGCGGCGGTCGAACAATCGGCGGGCGAAATAATCCTTTTCTCCGACGCGACGACAAATTATCAACCGGACGTTTTACAACAGATGCTGCCCAACTTTGCCGATGAAACCGTCGGCTGCGTGGCGGGCAGATTGATTTACGTTGACGATTCGCGCTCGACCGTCGGCGCGGGCGCAAAGCGATATTGGAGTTATGAAACTTTTCTGAAACGGAGCGAAAGCCGGGCGTGTTCTTTAATCGGCGCGTCGGGCTGTTTGTATGCCGTCAGACGTTCGGCGTATCGTCCGATGTATGCCGAAGCGTGTTCTGATTTTTTAATCTGCACGAAAATTTACGAGCAAAATCTGCGCTCGGTTTTCGAGCCGGCAGCCGTCTGCACCGAAGAAACGAACCGGCAAACCGGAAAGGAATTAGCGATGCGCGTCCGCGTCGTCGCGCAAACCTTCACCGATTTGTGGCGCAGCCGCCGAATGTTGAATCCGCTCAGAAGCGGTTTTTTCGCCGTTCAGCTTATCTCTCATAAATTACTGCGCTACGCCGTGCCGCTGTTTTTATTGACGCTTTTCGTTTCCACAATTTTGCTCGCCGCCCGCTCCGCTTTTTTTTCGGCGATATTGATTTTTCAAATCGTTTTTTATTCGTGCGCTTTCGTCGGCTGGCTTTTTGAACGAAGCGGAAAAAACATCGGACTTTTCGCCGTTCCGCTTTATTTCGTTTTGACAAATCTCGCGTCGCTCGGCGGCTTTTACAAATTCTTGAGCGGCGAACGCTACGCGACCTGGCAGCCGATACGCGAGCGAACGGACGCGGACGAAAACACCGCGACTTTCGATCAAACCGCCTAATTCAAGTGCGAATCGGCTGAAAAATTTATGCAGGAAAAACTTTCCGATTGTCCGAAAATTACGGAACGCCTCATCGAGCGGCGCGTCGGAAATGAAGTCTCGCCCGCCGCGCCGAAAGTCAGCGTGATAATTCCCGCCTACGACGTTGCCGCGTATATCGAAGAAACTTTAGATTCGATTTTCGCGCAAACTTTTAAAGATTACGAAGTGATTTTGGTGAACGACGGCTCGACTGACACAGAAGAATTAAAAGCCGCGCTCGCGCCTTACATCGAGAAAATAATTTACGCCGAGCAGAAAAATTCCGGCGCGTCGCGGGCGAGAAACG
The DNA here is from genome assembly GCA_051002375.1 of Pyrinomonadaceae bacterium. Lineage (GTDB taxonomy): Bacteria > Acidobacteriota > Blastocatellia > Pyrinomonadales > Pyrinomonadaceae. The sequence goes on from JBPCMK010000077.1 coordinate 6,936, forward strand.
CCGCGATTTGTTTATCGCGCGGCGAGCTTCTCGCCTTTCTCGACGGCGACGACGTTTGGTTTCCCGACTATCTCGACGCGCAAATAAATTTTCTCGAACGGGAAAATCTCGAAATGGTTTATTGCGACGCGCTGCTTTTCGGCGAACCGCTTTTCGCGGGCAGAACATTTATGGAAGATTCGCCGTCAAGCGGCGCGGTTACGACGGCGAGTTTGATAAACGCCGATTGCAATGTGATAACTTCCGGCACGATTATCCGAAAAAATCTCCTTGAAAAATCAGAATTGTTCGATACTGATTTGCCGCGAATGCAGGACTTCGATTTATGGGTTCGGCTGGCGCAAGCGAAGGCGCGAATCGGTTACAGCCGTGATTGTTTGATAAAATACCGCGTGCGCCGGAACAGTCTTTCGGGAACGAATATTGACCGCACGGCGCGGGATATTCGCTCGCTCGAAGTAGTTCGTAAAAAACACACCCTCGACGCGGCGGAGTTAAAAATTTGGGAAAACCGAATGGCTCGATGCCGCGCCGAACTCGAATTGGAAAAGGGGAAATTATGTCTCGCGCAAGGCGATTTCACAAATGCGAAAGCGCACATTGCCGCCGCCAATAATTTTTACCGCAAGCCGAAATTGTCAGCGATAAATTTGCTGATGCGCGTTTCGCCGCGTCTTACTTTGAAATTATTCAGAGCGTTGCGCCCGTCGGAATTTTCATTTATCTCGCCGGACAAATTTTAGAATTTATTTTAAAAGTGGCAGAAAAAATCACCAAAACCGCATCGCTAAAAACGCAGAGCGCGTGGCTTTTATTCGCAAAAGTCGTCGGCTTCGGCTTTAGCTTTCTGCTGCCGCTGCTTATCGTTCGTTTTTTGAGCAAGGAAGATGTCGGAATTTACCGGCAGGTTTTTCTCGTCATCGTCAACGCCAATACGATTTTTACGCTCGGCTTCGGGATGAGCGCGTATTATTTTTTGCCGCGCGAGAGTGTGCGCCGCCCGTCGGTCATCATCAATACGCTGCTGTTTAATTTTATCGTCGGCGGACTGATTTGTCTGATCTTGTTTTTGTATCCGTCGCTCGTCGGCGACATTTTCCAAAGCGCGGAAATTACGCGGCTCGCGCCTCGGATAGGCGTTATTATTTGGCTTTGGATTTTCTCGACATTTCTGGAAACCGTCGCCATCGCTAACCGCGAGCCGAAAATGGCGACCGCGTTTATAATTCTCGCGCAGTTCACGAAAACCGCTCTGATGCTGGCGGCGGTCGTGATTTTTGCCACCGTCGAATCGTTTGTTTATGCGGCGATGATTCAAGCGTTTCTCCAATCAATTATTTTGCTCGTTTATCTAAATTCGCGCTTTCCGCGTTTTTGGAAGGCGTTCGACGCGAAGTTTTTCCGCGAGCAGCTTTTTTACGCTTTGCCGTTCGGCTTGGCAAGCATCACCTGGACTTTGCAAAACGACATTCATAATTATTTCGTCGGCTATCGTTTTAGCGCAGCCGAATTTGCGATTTACGCAATCGGCTGTTTTGAATTGCCGCTCATCGGAATGCTCGTCGAATCGGTCGCCTCGGTTTTAATTCCGCGAATGAGCGAACTCGAAGCGCGTAACGACAAAGAAGAAATGCTTCGCTTGATGATGCGGGCGACGCAAAAACTCGCGTTTTTTTATTTTCCGATTTACGTTTTTTTGATGATCACGGCGCAGACTTTTATCACGACGCTGTTCACCAAAAATTATCTGGCAAGCGTTCCGGTTTTTCTCATCAATCTGACGTTTCTGCCCGTTTATATCTGGGTAACCGATCCGGTTGTTCGCGCCTACAAAGCACTCGGCAGATTTATATTGACGCTGCGCGTTTTTATTCTCGCCGGTTTAATCGCAGCTCTTTATTTCGGAATTAAACATTTTGATTTGCGCGGAATGATTGCGATTGTCGTCGTCGCGGCAATCATCGAAAGAGCCGTTTCGACCGTCGTCGTCTATAGAAAATTAAACGTCAAACGGGGCGACTTACTTCAGCTAAAAATAGTCGGCGCAACCGCCGCCGCAAGTCTGATTGCCGGATTTTTTACGTTTTTATTTTATCGAAATTTCGGAGACGCGATTTACGATTGGGGCGCGAGTTTAACGCAGACAATTTTTACCGTCTCGAAACCGAGCCTCGTTAATTTCGTTTCGGGCAGTTTGGTTTTAGGATTTTCCGCGCTTCTTTTTGCTCCGATTTATTTATTCGCCGCGAACTTTTTCGGCGTGATTGAAGATAAAGAAAAGGAAAAATTGTGGTCGGTTTTGAGTAACTTGACGAGGCGATTTGGAGAAAAAGAGAAGAAGAAAGAAATTTCAAATTTCGAGTTTCAAATTTCAAATCAAGAAAGCGAAGGACAAAGGACAAAGGAAGAAAAACCGATGCCAATCGCAAATCGCAAATCGCAAATCGAAAATTAAAAGAATGTGCGGAATAGCCGGATTCATTTCAAAGCAGAGAGACGCGCCCGCCGCCGAGCGCGAGATGCTGCTCGATGCGATGTGCAAAGTCATCACGCACCGCGGACCGGACGAGCAGGGCGCGACAATCGAAGGTCGCGCCGCGCTCGGAATGCGGCGGCTTGCCATCATTGATTTGAAATGCGGACAGCAGCCGATTTCGACCGAAGACGGAAATTTGATTATCGTTTTCAACGGCGAGATTTATAATTATCGTGAACTGAAAACGGAACTCGAATCTTTGGGACACCGCTTCAAAACCAATTCCGATACGGAAACGATTCTTCTCGCTTACCGGCAATTCGGCGCGGATTGTCTGCAAAAGCTGCGCGGAATGTTTGCCTTTGCGATTTGGAACAAGCGCGAAGAAAGTTTATTTATCGCCCGCGACAGAGTTGGCAAAAAGCCTTTGTTTTATTCGATGACCGAACGGGGAAATTTCGTTTTCGGCTCGGAGTTGAAAGTTCTTTTGACGCACGGCGAGGTGAAAAAAGAAATTGATTTCGCCGCGCTCGATGCGTATTTGACATTCGGTTATGTGCCGGAAGAATTCTGCATTTTCAAAAATGTTGAAAAACTCGCGCCCGGTCATTTTCTAATTTTCAAAGACGGAAAAATCGAAACGAAAAAGTATTGGGATTTTCAATACACAAAAATCACCGAAGTAAAAAGCGAAACGGAATACGTCGAACGGTTGCGTGAACTGCTGAAAGAAGCGGTGAAGATTCGCTTGATTAGCGAAGTTCCGTTGGGCGCGTTTCTATCGGGCGGCGTTGATTCTTCGACGATTGTCGGTTTGATGTCGCAGATTTCCGATGCGCCGGTGAAAACATTTTCCATCGGATTTAACGAAGATTCTTTTAACGAATTGAAATATGCCCGTCTCGCCGCCGAACATTTTCACACCGAACATCACGAATTCGTCGTAACGCCGGATTTAGTCGAAATTGTTGACGAACTCGTCTGGCATTTCGACGAACCGTTCGCCGATCCTTCGAGTTTGCCGACGTTTATGGTCTCGAAAATGGCGCGAGAATATGTAACGGTGGTGTTGTCGGGCGACGGCGGCGACGAACTTTTCGCCGGTTACACGCGCTATGTGATTGATAAACGAAGAAGCGGTTTACAAAAGCTGCCGCGAGCTTTGAGAAAAAATTTATTGCAGCCGCTCGGCGAAAATCTGCCGCCGAATTTCAAAGGGAGAAATTATCTTTACAACGCTTCGCTCGATGCGGTTGACCGCTACATTGACAGCGTTTCGCATTTTAACCGGCTGCGAAAAAACGCGCTTTATTCGGATAATTTTCTGGCAAATTTAAACGGCGATGCGGGCGCGGGCGAAGCGATTTTTCGACGCATCGCCGGAAAAATTTCGACCGGCAATCCGACGGATAATCTGCTTTATCTCGACAGTAAAACTTATCTGCCGGGAGATATTTTAACGAAAGTTGACCGGATGAGTATGGCGGCATCTTTGGAAGCCCGCGTGCCGCTTCTCGACCACGAGTTAATCGAGTTTGTCGCCAACATTCCGACGACGTTAAAATTAAAAAATCTCGAAACGAAATATATTTTCAGACGCGCCGTGCGCGGACTCGTGCCGGACGCGATTCTCGACCGCCCGAAACAAGGGTTCGGCGTGCCGCTTAACGAATGGATAAATTTGCAGCTTCGAGACAAAATGCGCGAAACGCTGCTGGAGAAAAAATCGTTGGAGCGCGGATATTTTCAAAGCAAATATATCAAAACGCTTCTGGACGAACACGCGAAAAAGCGACGCGATAATTCATACGCGCTCTGGATTTTATTTATGCTCGAACTCTGGCAGCGGCGGTTTATGGATATTTAATTTCGTTCGGACTTTTTACAAAACGAATGACGACACTCGACAATTATCGGGAATATGCGAATCAAGCAATCGAAAATTTCGCGCTCAAAGACGCGGCGAGCCGATACTTGCTGGTCAATGCCGTCAGAGATTTAAAAATAAAAAAAGTTTTAGACCTCGGCTGCGGCGCGGGGCAGGAGCTTCTGCCGTTCATCGAAAAAACGTCTGCCTTTTGCGTTGGCGCAGACATCGCCGAAAAGCTCGGCGAAGTTTCCGGCGGCTTTTTCCGGCGGCAAAAACGAGCCGTGTTCGTGCGCTCGCGCGGCGAAAATCTGCCGTTTGCCGACGCGAGTTTCGATGTCGTTTTATGCCGCGTCGCGCTGCCGTATATGAACAACCGGCGAACGATTGCCGAAGTCGCCAGAGTTTTGCGCCCCGACGGAATTTTCCTTTTGAAGACGCACGCGCCGTCGTTTTATTTCGGAATGATTCGGCGGCGTTGGAAAACTTTCAGCCCGAAACAAATCGCTTATCCGTTGATTTGTTTGACGGGCGGCGCGTGGCATTTCTTGACGGGCAGCCAGCCGCAAAACGGATTTTGGGCGGGCAAGGAAGTTTTTCAAACCGAAGGATTTTTGCGCCGCGAATTTTCACGAAACAATTTGCAAATTGTAAAACATCTTTCTGACACGAACCGCGAAACGCCTTCGTTCGTCATAATCAAAACCGGGAACTCGAATGATTGAATCTCGAAACAATTTTTTCTCCAAACTAAAATCAAATCTGCCGTGGCTGATAGATTATCCGTTTGTCCGCGCCAAATCTTTTCTGGAAAGAAAATCTGCCGCGCCCGAACATATTATTTTTACGATTGCTAATCATTTCGAACCGAGTTGGAGCGAGAATGGTTTGCTCGATTTAGACACGCAAAGGCGGCGGCTTGACGAATGGCACAAGCAAGCCCGACGAATCGGCGAAGCCGTAACGGATGCGGACGGCACGAAATTTCGCCACACGAATTTTTATCCAGCCGAGCAATACGATTATAAAATTCTCGAACAGATGGCGGAGATGCAGTCGGAAAATTTGGGCGAGGTGGAAATTCATCTGCATCACGGCGTTGACGCGCCCGACACGGCGGAAAATCTTCGGAAAACTTTAATCGAGTTTCGGGATTGTTTAGCCGAAGAACACAAATGTCTTTCAAAATTCGGCGGCACAGGACAACCGTCGTATGCGTTTGTTCACGGCAATCTTGCGCTCGCTAATTCGGCTGGCGGAAAGTTTTGCGGCGTTGATAATGAGATGCAGATTTTGCAGGAAACCGGCTGTTATGCGGATATGACTTTGCCGTCCGCGCCCGACGAATCGCAAGTTCTGATGCTTAATTCGATTTACGAATGCGGCTTGCCGTTGACGGAAAAAACGCCGCACCGCACCGGAAAGCGCGTTCAAACTTTTGGAAATCAGCCCGAATTACCACTTATATTTACCGGACCGTTGGTTTTTAATTGGACGCGGCGCATCAGAGGCGTTCCCGTTCCGAGATTAGACGACGGCGCATTGACGGCGAATCAACCGTTGGATATGGCGAGATTTAATCGCTGGCGTTCGGCGAATATCACAGTGAAAAATCGTCCTGAATGGATTTTCGTCAAACTTTATTGTCACGGATTTTTCGACCACGATCAATCGTCGTGCATCGGCGAGCGGGCGCGGAGGTTCTTTAGCGAAGTGATTGAAAACGGCGAGCGGACGGGCGATTATCAAATTCATTTCGCTTCGGCGCGTGAAGCGTTCAACATTGTTTCGGCGGCGATTGACGGCAAAACGGGAACACCGAACGATTACAGAAGTTATCGTCTGCAAACGATTATGAGCGGGAAAAACGAACGGGCAAAAACAACGGTAAAAGAAAAATTATCAATATGACGACGGAAACGACAATGGCAAACCCACTCGAAAAAATTAAAAAAATGAAAGGACGCAGTTTAAGAGAAATCAGTATGCGCGGCAAACAGGAAATTTCCGCCCGCGCCGAGCAAATCGGTTTGAGCGGAAAACTGCCGTCCGATGCGGATTTGTTTCAGCTAATTGACGCGGCGGCGTTCGGCGCGGACGACGTGGCGGCGGAAGATTTGTTCGAGAAATTTTACGAGGACGCACAGTTTAATTTTTTCTCGGCGTTCCGGCAAAAAGAGCAAATCGTCGAGACGTTTGAAAATACGTTCGGCGCGAGCGCGAAAAATTTTATCGAGCAGGCAGACAAAATCGCGGACGGCAATTTCGATCTGCTCGGCTACAAAAACTTAAACTTCGGCTCGCAAGTCAACTGGCATCTCGAACCCGTTTCCGGCAAACAAATTCCGGTTAAACATTGGAAACAATTCGACGAGCTTTCGTCTGAAGAGACGGGAGATAAAAAAATCGTTTGGGAACTCAATCGGCATCAATATTTTTTCACGCTCGGCGCGGCATTTTGGCTGACCGGCGACGAACGCTACGCGGAAACTTTCGCCCGCCATCTCGAAAGCTGGATGCGGGAAAATCCGCCCGGCATCGGCATCAATTGGTTTAGCAGTTTGGAAGTCGCCTTTCGCGCGATGTCCTGGACTTGGGCATTTAATTTTTTCAAAGATTCGGAAAGTCTCACGCCCGCGCTTTTTCAAGACGCGCTGAAATTCATCTATCAGCACGGCAGACATCTGGAAAAATATCTCTCGACTTATTACAGCCCGAACACGCATCTGACGGGAGAAGCGTTGGGACTTTATTATCTCGGAACGCAGTTTTCGTTTTTCAAATCGGCGCGAAACTGGCGCGAAACGGGCGAGAAAATTCTGTTTGCCGAACTCGACCGGCAGATTTTAGACGACGGCGTTTATTTCGAGCAGACGACGTGGTATCAGCGTTACACGGCGGATTTTTACACGCACTTTTACATTTTGAAAACTTTGAATGGCGGCGATGCAGGCAAAGATTTGGAAGAAAAGCTCTCGGAAAAATTGCGAAACTTAACCGATTTTCTGATGTATGCGACTCGTCCAGACGGCACGACTCCGCTCATCGGCGACGACGACGGCGGAAGATGTCTGCCGCTCGCCAACCGGCGGTGCGACGATTTTCGCGGAACGCTTTCGACCGGCGCGGTGCTGCTGGAGCGCGGCGATTACAAATTCGCCGCCGGAGATTTTTGCGAAGAAACGCTTTGGCTTTTGGGAGAAGGCGGCGCACAAAGTTACGAAAATTTGCCCGCCGAAAAACCTTCGGAAAATTCCAAAGCGTTTCGGGACGGCGGATATTTCATAATGCGCGACGGCTGGCAGGAAACGGACAATTATCTTTTAATTGACTGCGGCGAACTCGGCGCGATGAACGGCGGACACGCGCACGCCGACGCGCTTTCGATTGATTTAGCCGTCGGCGGACGAAGCATTTTGAACGATTCAGGAACTTACACATATCACGAATCGGAAAGCGTGCGCGATTATTTTCGTTCGACCGAAGCGCATAACACTTTGACCGTTGACGACGAATCGCAATCGGAAACGGGTAGCAAATTCAGTTGGAAAACAAAAGCGAACGCTCGTTTGGAACAATGGATTTCCGAGCCGCGTTTCGATTTTTTTGAAGGCTCGCACGACGGTTACGAACGTCTGCCTGCGCCGGCGACGCACACGCGCAGTATTTTGTTTTTGAAAAACGATTATTGGATTATGCGCGATTTTGTCGCTACAAACGGCAAGCACGATTACCGTTTAAATTTTCATTTTAACCCGAAGACAAATCCGGCAATCGAGAAGACGGAAAACGATTTTTCCTACGTCGGCGAAACATCGGACGCGGAAAACGGCTTGCGTCTTTTCACCTTTGGCGACAACGGAAATTGGCAGGAAAAGGAAAGCCCGATTTCCGTCTGCTACGGCGAAAAATCCGACGCGCCGCATTTGCAATTCGCATCGAGCGGCATCGGGGCGCAAGAATTTTTCACATTTCTTTTGCCGTCCGAAGCGGGCGCGGACGCGCCGCAAGTTTTAGAAACTACGGTCGAAGGCGGACGCGCCTTCGTCGTTGATTTTCGCGGCTATCGAGATTTATTTGTTTTCGCCGACGGCGAGCAAATCATCCGCACGGAAATTTTCACCACGAACTTTCGATTTTTGTGGGCGCGTCTGAGCGAAGGCGAAGGTTTGCCGGAAGAATTTGTTTTAATCGGCGGCACGCATTTTTCGCTCGGCGGCAGAGAAATTATCAATTATCCGAACGAGTTGGAACACGCGACGGCACGGCGTTTCGGAAATAAATTAAACGTCAATGCGGCGGACGGCGTGTTCAGCGTCTCGCTTCCGCAAAAACATTCGACGACTTATATTTTGAAAAAACAGGATTAAAAAAATTCGATGGTTTTATAATCTTGTGCCTCAATACTTGAGCATTGTGTAAAAAGACTGTGCGAAAACTATGGCTTTCGACGCGCGTTTTTTTTGTCAACCTTTAATTTACACCTTCTTAAACTTCAAGGTGGCTGCGTAGTTTTGCGATGTCGCGTTGCGGCGGCGCACCGAAAAGCTTTTTATAATCGCGGCTGAAATAAGACGGATCATCATAACCGACGCGGAAACCAGCGTTTGCCGCGTCGAGGTCTTCGCCTAGCATTAAGCGGCGGGCTTCCTGAAGGCGGATTTGTTTTTGAAATTGCAGAGGACTCATTGCCGTCACCGACTTGAAGTGATGATGAAAACCGGAAACGCTCATTCCGAGTTCGCGGGCAATATTTTCGATCTTTAACGGTCTGTCCATATTTTCGCGGAGTTGGGCGACCGCTCTGGAAATGCGGCGTGTGTCTCCCGACGCGGCGATCAGATGTCCGAGTCTTGATCCCTGATTTCCGGTTAAAAGCCTGTAAATAATTTCACGGATGATGAGCGGCGCGAGAATTTGCATTTCGTTCGGCACATCGAGCAGACGTGCGAGTCTGACAATCGCATCAAGCAGATCGGCATCAATCGAACTGACATCCATCGCTTTGACGTTCGCCGCGCCTTTTTTAGGTTCGATGCCCGATTCCATCATCACCGAAGCGACGAGCGCAGTGTCTAAATTTATCCGAAAACTCAGATAAGGTTTTTCAACCGACGCTTCGGCAACGTGGCTGACAATCGGCAGGTCAACAGTCGAAATCAGATAATTTCCCGAATCGTAACGAAAAACTTCGTCTCCCAAAAGCACCTGTTTGCTACCCTGCGCGATGACACAGAAAGCGGGCGTGAAAACCGAGTGGAGCTTTTCCGTCAGCTTTGATGAACGACCGAGATGAATGCCGGGAAAAACTTCGATCACTTTGTCTTCAGTCACGGCGCGAGTCATCCGCTCGATTAATTCCTCGCGGCTGTTTTGCCTTCTTTGCCGTTCGCGTTTCGCATTACTGTTTGTCATAAATTCATATTAACTTCTTTGTTTCCCGCTTTCACGCCGCGCGGAAGATTTTTGCAGGATTATACAATTATCAGCGAGTATCGTCTTACCGCTCATTCTTTTCGAGCCTTTATAATCAAATTCAAATAACAGATTGGGAAAAAAACTGTTAGAGAAAAATAAATTATATTTGGAGAAATTATGCAAAAAAGAAAACTTGGAAAAAGCAATTTAGAAGTGTCCGCGCTCGGACTCGGATGTATGGGAATGAGCTTCGGTTTGGGTCCGGCGAAGGATGAAAAAGCGATGATCGCGTTGATTCGTTCGGCGGTCGAAAAAGGCGTTACTTTTTTCGACACGGCGGAAGTTTACGGACCGTTTACAAATGAAAAATTAGTCGGCGAAGCACTTGAAAGTGTGCGCGAAAAAGTGGTCATTGCCACAAAATTCGGTATGAATACCGATCCTAATAAAAAGGAAAGCGATCCGCATTTGAACAGCCGACCGGAAAATATCAGAAAGGTTGCCGAAGAATCTTTGAAACGGCTCAGAACGGATTATATTGATTTATTTTATCAGCATCGCGTTGATCCGAATGTGCCGATTGAAGAGACGGCAGGCGCGGTCAAAGATTTAATTGATGAAGGAAAAGTCAGACATCTCGGACTTTCTGAAGCGGGCGTTGATGTTATTCGTCGCGCTCACGCCGTTCAACCCGTAACTGCTCTGCAAAGCGAATATTCGCTCTGGTGGCGCGAACCAGAAGACGCGATTTTGCCGACGCTCGAAGAATTGGGAATCGGTTTTGTGCCGTTCAGTCCTTTGGGAAAAGGTTTTTTGACCGGAAAAATTGACGCAAACACGGAGTTCGACAAAAATGATTTTCGTAACACTGTACCGCGTTTTGATGAAGCAAACCGCAAAGCGAATTTGAATCTGGTCGAGTTGATCGGAAAATTCGCCACGCGGAAAAATGCGACTCCGGCGCAAATCGCGCTTGCTTGGGTTTTGGCGCAAAAGGATTGGATCGTGCCGATTCCGGGAACGACGAAACTGCATCGCTTGGAAGAAAATCTCGGCGCGGTTGATGTCGAACTGACAAAGGACGATTTGCGCGAACTCGCGGAAATCACTTCGCAATTCGATGTAAAAGGCGAGCGTTATTCCGAAAACGCGAAAAGGATGGTTAATCGTTGATATGATTAAATCAAAATGGATTTGCCGCGCATTTCAAATAAAATGAAAAAAGTCTGAAGCTGACTTTTAGCCGAAGTTCGGTCTGGAAATCAGCTTCAACAGCTATTTTATGCAAAGTTTTTTCGTTCAATTTATTTACCTTATCCTGATTATTTTGGGATTGGTAATGATTGCCAATAAACTGCGGCTGGCTTATCCGATTGTGCTGGTTGTGGGCGGACTTGCGCTCAGTTTTGTTTCACAATTTTCAAATATCACGATTGACCCCGAGATCGTTTTTCTTATATTTCTGCCGCCGCTGCTTTATGAAGCGGCGTGGCAGGTTTCGTGGAAGGAATTCTGGCGTTGGCGGCGTTTGATTACGGGTTTTGCTTTTCCCATCGTTATCATCACCGCATGCGTCGTCGCAGTTTTCTCAATTTGGCTGATTCCGGGTTTTACTCTGGCACTAGGATTTCTGCTCGGCGGAATCGTTTCGCCGTCGGATGCCGTTTCCGCAACGACGATTATGCGGCGCGTTGATGTGCCGAAATCGCTTGTCAGCATTGCCGAAGGCGAAAGTCTGCTCAACGACGCTTCGTCGCTGATCGTTTTTCGCTTTGCTCTGGCGGCGGTCATCACCGGACAATTTTCTTTGCAGGAAGCCGCCGGAAGTTTTGTTCTCGTCGTTTTGATGGGAATTTTGATCGGTCTTTTTGTCGGACTCGTTTTCTACGCAATTCATCGCTTTTTGCCGACGACAACCAGCATCGAGATCGTTTTAACGCTCGTTACGCCGTATTGTATGTATTATCTGGCGGAACATTTTGAATATTCGGGCGTTCTGGCGGTCGTCAGCGGCGGGCTTTTTCTGTCGAGCAAACGCCAGAGTATGCTCAATTATCGTAGCCGCATCGAAGGCGTAAACGTCTGGACGAATCTGGTTTTCGTGCTTAACGGTTTGATATTTCTGCTCATCGGTCTCGAACTGCCTTCGATTACAAAACAACTCGGAAATATAAGTTTGGCGAATGCTATATTTTACGGCTTGGCTATTTCTTTCGTGTTGATTGTAACGCGCCTGCTTTCGACGCTCGGAACTTCCGTTTTTACGCGATTTATGAGCAATTTTATCACGGTCGCGGATGATAATCCGGGCTGGCGAAATCCGATAATTTTCGGTTGGGCGGGAATGCGCGGTGTGGTTTCGCTTGCCGCCGCCCTGTCCATTCCGCTGATTATCAATGAAGGACAACCTTTTCCGTTCCGCGCTCTGATTCTTTTTATTACATTTATCATCATTCTGGTAACGCTCGTTTTTCAGGGTTTGACGCTTCCGTGGGTGATTCGCAAAATAAAACCCGAAGACAAATACAATCCGATAACGGAACAAAAGCAGGAAATAATCATTCAAAAGAAAATCGCGCTTTATTCGCAAAAATTCCTCGAAGAAAATTACGGAGAAAGCCGTGAGCAGAACGAACGCTTAAATAATTTGCAAGCCAGACTGAAACTCGATCTGAATTTTTTTGAAAGGAAACTTAAAAACCCGAATGATGGAGAAAACAATTCACTGAAAAACTATCAAAAAATTTATCTGGAAATGCTTGACCATCAGCGAAAATTGCTCAATAAAATGAATCAACACTCGGAATTCGACGAAGATTTGATCAGAAAATATCTTGGATTAATAGACGTTGAAGAATACAAAGTCCGCGAAAAACAATTACCAGAAGACGATTCTGAATAACTTATAAATCTATTTTTTAGGTTTTGCGCCTTTCGTTTCGATTGGACAATTCGGTTGAATTCTCCAGTTGGACAACGCCAATAGTGGCAGCGGGACACTATTAGAATTTTCTTCGCGTATTTCAATTTTCCGAAATTTGTTACAATTAAAATACAAATTTTTAACAAGGAGAAATTCGATTATGCAAGACGTTCAAAACATTCCGAACCCGGACGTGAATTCAACCGAAAGAGACGACGATTTCGGCAGCCATTCAAGCAACCAAGACGTTGAAAGACCGGAAGAAGATATTCCCGTGCCGCCCGACCGCGAGCCGAGCGCACCGATTGAAGAACCGCCGGTCGAGACGGGCGAAACCGAGCCGAAGCGCATCGCTTAAAAATAATTAAAGACGAATAGCCGCAAAAAGGCGCAAAAGACGCAAAAAGAAATAAAAAAACTTTTGTGAATTTCGCGCCTTTTTGCGGCTATCATTTCTCGTTTCGCTTGTGGTAAAAATTATGTATGAAAATTCTCGATGTCGGCTGCGGCGCAAATAAATATGAAGGCGCAATCGGCTTGGATAATAATCCGCGCACGGCGGCTGACGTGATTCACGACTTGGGCGAAGTTCCATATCCGTTTTCCGACGACGAATTCGATTTGATAGTTTCGCGCCACGCCGTCGAACATATTCCCGACGTGATGGCTTTTATCACCGAGCTTTACCGCATCACGAAAAACGGCGGGCGCATAAAATTGGTTACGCCGCACTACACGAATCCCGATTGGGCGAACGATTTGACGCACCGCAATCATTTCAATTCTTATTCATTCAACACTTTCATCGCCGACCGGCAGGTTTTCGATTTTTACACCGAAGTAAAGCTGAAACCGATTCGCACTTACGTTTCGCTGGCAAATTTGTGGCGCGTTTTTGGAATCGAATTTCTGGTGAATTTAGACAACCGCTCGCCGGGTTTTCGATTTACGAGAAAATTTTGGGAGCAATACTTGAGCTATATCCTTCGCGGCAAGGAATTGCATTTCGAGTTTGAGGTGATAAAGGAATTTCCAACAAATAAAAAATAATTCAAACAGGATAGACAGGATTAACAGAATAATCAAATTAAGAAAGAGTATCCTGTTTGAATTATTTCTACACAACTTTCGCTTTCCATTTTCCGCGCCTAAATAAAATCGCCGAGACAACCGCCAAAACTGAAAACGCGATTGTAATCGCCCAAAAAACTCCGCTCGGTCCGAGCGCAAAATGATAAGCGAGAATGTAGGCGAGCGGAATCTCGAACAGCCAAAAGACAAACAGATTCATAAAGGTCGGTGTCCAAGTGTCGCCCGCGCCGTTAAATGCCGTTCCCAAAACCATTCCGAAACCGTAAAACACAAAGCCGTAGGCGATGATGTGCAGAGCGTTTGTGCCGTAGATTAAAACATCCGGTTCGGCGGTGAATAGTCCGACGATTGCGTTTGAAAAAAACAGAAAAATCAAACTGACCGTGCCGAGAAAAATCGCGTTGATATACGCCGCCCGCCAAACCGATGTTTCGGCGCGTTCCGGTTTGCCCGCGCCCAGATTTTGACCGACGAGCGTTGCCGCCGCGTTGCTTAATCCGAGCGACGGAAGCAGCGCGAAAATAATCACGCGCAAACCGATGACATATCCGGCAATCGCCTCGCTGCCGAATCCGGCGACCACGCGCACAAGCGCGCTCCAACTCGCCGTGCCGATTGTAAATTGCAAAACGGCGGGCGCGGCGATTTTGATTATGCTTTTCAGAAGACTCACATCGAACCGCCAATTTTCTCTGTGAATCGTGATGCGTCCCGACGGGCGAAAAAGCATCAGCGCGGCAAACAAAACTCCGATGCCGCGCCCGATGGTCGTGCCGATTGCCGCGCCCGTTACGCCCAAGCGCGGAAAAATCCAAACGTCAAGCAACCAATGCGGTGCGGCAATTCCCAGCAGCACGAAAATATCTTTGCCGTAAATAAAATTCGGCGCGAGAAAAATATTGAGCAGATTTGCCAGAAACAAAACTCTCATCGCCACGGCAGCGTCGCCCGCGCCGCGAAAAATCGCGTTGAGCAAAAACAGAAAAACGACGACCGCATTTCCGCCGAGCATTATTCGCATAAAAGTTACGCCTTGCTCGACGACCTGCGGCTCTGCGCCTAAAAATTTTAAGATATAAGGCGCGGAAACGATTCCGACGACACTCATCAAAAGCGAAATAAACACGCCGAGATAAATCGCGTGCGCCGCAAATTTCGCCGCGCCGTCCGCGTCTTTTTCGCCCGTCCGACGCGCGACCGTCGCCGTCGCGCCGACGCTCAAACCGATGGCGACGGCATAGACCAGAGCCATTATTGATTCGGTTAAACCGACGACCGCAACGGATTCCGCGCCGAGATGCGCGACAAAGAAAATATCCACAATCGCAAAAACGCTCTCCATTCCCATCTCCAAAATCATCGGCACGGCGAGCAGAGAAATTGCCGTATTGATCGAGCCGGAAGTGAAATCGCGCTTTGAACCTAGAAAGGCTTCGCGCAAAGTTGACCAAAAGCCGCCGCGTTGTTCGATAGTGATATGAGGAGTCCGAGCAGACTCGTTTTCTAAAAAGTCAGACATAGAAATTTACGAAAGAATTGCGAAAAGAAAAATTGAATTGCAAAGTTCAACGGCGACTTTTAGACGGAAAAACGCCGAATCAGATTCTATTGATGCGGCGCGTTAGCGGACGGTTATTTTCATAATGGTTTTGAATATAACACGAAAAATTTTTCGTGTGAAATTTACGATGGCGGAAAATTTCGCATCAATGTATACTCTATTTAAATTGACGGTTAGCCAGATAATATTTCAATGCTTCGATTGAAATATTTGCAGAGATAAATCCGATGTAATTGTCCGGTCGGAGAAGAACCATAAAAGATTCGCTCGCGCCGAATGTGTCGGCGATGAGAGGATAAAGCGCAACAACGCTCGAAGTAATCGCACCGGCGTATTGGTTTTCAAATTCTGTGATGACGTTTTGATAATCGCCCGTGCCGTCGGAAAAAATCAAAAGATGAAGCTTCGGCTCTTTTAATCTTTCGTAAATGCTCGCCCCGTCAACCTCGAAATACGGCATTCTATCGCCCGCTTTAATAGAGAAATTTCCGTCGGTCGCGCTCAGGGGCGAATTTCGGTAATTGATGCCGATTTGCGAGACCAGCGGAAAGATGAATCGTTTCACCGCGTCGAAATGCAGCGCGAAGTTGGCGATATACGGGAAAATGTGCTGACGGAAAAACACGACGAACCATTCTTCGCTGGCGGCGAAATCGAAAATGCGGTCGGTCGTTTGCAAAAGATGTTTGGCGTTTGCCAGACGCTCTTCGCTGTAAGTTTCGAGCAAACCGAGATCGGCTTTTCCGCGCAAAACCATCGCTAATTTCCACGCCAGATTATAGCCGTCCTGAATTCCCGTGTTCATTCCCTGCGCTCCGACGGGCGTGTGAACGTGCGCTGAATCTCCGGCGGCGAAACATCTTCCGGCGGAAAATTTATTGACGCGGCGCGAGTGAACTTTGTAAGTCGAAAACCATCTGACGTTCGAGATGTCGAGATTTAATTCGGAATCTTTTTTGATTTGATCTTCGATTTCCGCATATAAAATATCGCCTTCATCTTTCTTGAATTCTTCGGGAAAAGTGCCGACGATGCGCCAGCGATTTTCGCCAACCATCGGAAAAAACGCGAGCAAAGCGTGTTCCGACAAACAGACGTGCAGACCGTCGTGCGGAAATTGCCAATCAATATCTACATCGGCAACGTAGAACAAACGCTCGAACGTGCTGCCCTCAAACTGCAAACCGAGCGCATGACGAACGAGGCTTTTCGCGCCGTCGCAGCCGACCAGAAATTTCGCTTCAATCGTTCCCGTCTCGCCGCTCGCGTTTGCAAAATTCGCGGTTACGCCTTCGTCCGTTTGGGTAAAATTTTCGAGCGTCGTCTGCCACCAAACGTCTTTGCCGTTCGATTTGATAAAGTCATAAAGAATTTTTTCGTGCTTGCCTTGTTCGACGAGCAGAAGAAACGGATACGGACTCATTCCTTCGCCGATATTGGATAAATCGAGTTCGCCGCGCGCTTCGCCGCCTTCGATCAGACGGACGTTTTCCGCTTTTAATCCCTGCGCGATTAAATCATCAGCCAGATTGATTTGCTCGTAAATCTCCAGCGTTCTGGCTTGAACGCCAATGGCTCTCGAAAACGGCGTGGTCGTTTCCTTCTCGTCGAGAATAATAAAGTCAATGCCGTATCTGATTAGTTGACACGCCAAAGCCAATCCGGTCGGACCCGCGCCGACGATAATTACATCCGTTTTCATTTCTGCCTCCGAAGAAAATTCATTCGCTTAAAATTTCGCACCGGCTTCTTTTTTTCTCTCGAATTCCGCATCGTAAATTGTCGTTTCGCCCAACAGCGATTCGCCCGCTTCGACATCAATTTCGTCGTTCAAAATTCGCGTCGCTCGCGTCAAATTCGTTTTCCCATTTTGATACGATGAAGCTCGCCGCGACGTTCCCGATTAAATCTCGTAATTTTATGTTAAAGAAAAACCTGTCCGCGAAACACACGAAATAACACGAAAAGATTTTAATGCGGTGCGGCGGATAAAGTTTTTTAAATCTGTCTGACTAAAGGCTGTCTCAAAACATCGCCGCCGATTTTGAGATGGCTTCTAGTAACGCACCGCGGGCGTGTTCGTCGCAGCCGCGTCGAGCCAATCGCGCGTTTGGAAATAATCGCGTTTTAGTTCGGCGTTCGCGCCGTCTCGCGCGTAGAGTTCTTGAAATTCCCCGAAGGCTTTTTGCAGATTTTCCGAGCCTTCCTTTTTTTTGCCGGTTAAGACAAGTGCGTTTCCGATATTGGCGGTTGCCCGCGCCAGATCAATTTTCGCTTCGCTGTTGTCGGTGTCGCTCTCCAGCACATATTTGCTTAACTCGACCGCGCGGCGAAAATGTTCGAGGGCTTCGGCTGATTGTTTTTGTCGAGTCAGCATTTCGCCGTAAAGAACGTGCGTCGCGGCGGCGTTACGGTGATAGCCGAAATCTTTCGGGCTGCTCGCAAGCAGATTTTCGATAATGGACAACGCCGTTTGCAGATGTTCGGAAGCCGCAGAAGCGTCGCCGCTTTGTTCGAGCGTGTCCGCCAGACGGCGATGAATCACGAATAAATAATAATTGACGCGCGTGTCGTTTTCGTTGCGGGCAAGTTGCGTTTCGTATTCGCCAAGAATACGCCGCAGCGTTTCAATCGCCGGTTGGTAATTTCCCTCGCGTGTCTGTTCAATGGTGATTTGCAAGTTTGTCTGGTTGGCGAGCGAAGCCAATTCGGGCTGGTCGGCGTTGATTTTTCTTATTTCTTCAAGGGCTGTCAAAGTTCGCTGGCTCAACTGCGAAGCGTTTTCGATGTCGTCTTCCATAATATAAATTCTGCCGGCATCAATTAGAGTTTCGGATAAATTGACGAGATGTTCGGTTGATTCCGGTTCGCTTTCGGCGATTCGTTCGAGCATCGAAACGCTCGTTTTGTAGTATTCGAGCGAATCGGCGACCGAGCCGCGCACCTTCGTAATATCGCCGAGCGAAGAATAGCCTAACGCCATCTGTTCCTGATAATGACTATTCGCCGGATCGTCGGCGACAAGCTGACGGTAAATCTTGATTGCCTTGCGAAGCGTCGCGTCTTTTTCGGTCAGAAGCATATCGGGCAGTTGTGCCGAATTAAGATACGCCTGCGCGAGTTCGTCCCGCAGCGCGAGATTGCCGTCAGATTCGGCGGCGAGCGCGTCAAGTTGCTCGACCGCGTGGCGCATCAGCATTTGGCGGGCTGGCAAACTGCCGGGCAGATTTTGAATCGCGCCGTGAATTTCCGTCGTGAACGAATCGGACATTTTCCGCAGATTATCGAGCCGTCGTTCGGCGAGTGTTTGCTGACGCTGCGCCCGGCGGGCTTGGATAAACGTCGCCGCGCTGCCGATTAAAAGCGTCAGCGCGAACAAAACCGAAACGGCAACGGCGAGCCGATTGCGTTTGAGAAATTTCGCGGCGCGATAAGAAAACGTATCGCGTCTGGCTGAAACGGGCAAACCGACGAGATAACGCCGAATATCTTCGGAAAATTTTTCGACCGAACGATAACGTCTGGCTGCGTCTTCGCGCAAACTCATCGCTAAGATATTCCGCAAATCGTGATTCAGATTTTGTTTCGTCGCGTTCGCGGTTGGATTTTCGATGGTCGAAAATTTCAAGGATTTGGAATTATCGCCCAAAAGAATTTGCGCCAGAATTTTCCCCAAGCTGTAAACGTCGCTCGTCGTGTCAACCGCATCGCCGCGCAACTGTTCGGGCGAGGCGTAAGCCGGAGTCAAAACGCGCTGATTGGTCTGCGTTTCCGCCTCGTCCGAATCGAGCAGTTTGGCGATTCCGAAATCGAGCAGTTTCGGCGTGCCGTCTTTGCCGACTAAAATATTCGACGGCTTTAAATCACGATGGACGATGAGTTTTTGATGCGCGAAAATCAACGCTTCGCAGACTTTGCGGAATAGTTCGAGTTTCTCTTTTTCCGAAAGATTTTCGCGGCGGCAAAATTCGTTAACGGGAACGCCTTCGACGTATTCCATCACGAAAAACGGCAAACCATCATCGGTCGTGCCGCCGTCGAGAAGGCGAGCGATAAACGGATGATTGAGCGCGGCGAGAATTTCCCGCTCGCGCCGAAAGCGTTCGAGAATCTGGTCTGAATCCATTCCGCGCTTGATTAATTTGAGCGCGACCTGCTGATGAAAATCTTCGCGCGTCGCCAGAAAAACTACGCCCATTCCGCCGCGTCCGATTTCGCGTTCGATGCGGTATCGGTCAATCGTCTGTCCGAGAAATTTGTCGTTGCGGCTAATCGAATCGTGAACGGTGGCGGCGGCGGAAACATTGTTGAGAAATTCTCCGGCTTTGGCGCGGGCTTCGAGCAGAGATTCGACTTCCGCAATTAAATGCGCGTCCGCTCCGGTTTCGGTGAAAAAATCGGCGCGTTTTTCCGGCGCGAGTTCGAGTGCGGCAGCAAAAAGATTTTTGATTTTTTCGTAATCGGCGACGATGTTCGGCGAAAGCATAAATCTTACTTTTTCATTTTTTCAATTCGCGGTAAAGCCACGAACGCGCCATTTCCCAATCGCGCTTGACGGTCGCGGTCGAGACGTTTAAGACTTCGGCGATTTCTTCAATCGTCAACCCGCCGAAAAATTTCAGTTCGACGATTTCGGCTTGCCGCCTATCGAGCGCAGCGAACTTTTCCAACGCTTCGTGCAACGCGAGAATCTCGATGTCTTGCGTCTGAAAAAAACTTATCGCGTCGTCGAGCGCGATAATCGTTTGCTTGCCGCCGCGTTTGTCCGTGTTGTGAGCGACGGCGTGATTCACCAAAATCTGCCGCATCGAACGCGCCGCGATACCGAAAAAATGTGCGCGGCTTTGCCAAGAAATTCCGCTTTCATCGCCGACGAGCCTAAGGTAAGCCTCGTGAACAAGGGCGGTCGGCTGCAATGTGTGGTTGCCGCGAAACTCTTTATCAAACAAAGCCGAAGCGAGCGAATGAAGCTCGTCATAAACAAACGGCAGAAGTTTTTCTAGTGCCTGCTCGTCTCTATCTTGTAAGAGTTTCGTGATTTCCCCGGTTTTTGTCATTGCGGTTTTTTGAGAATCAAATTTATTTTACAATTCTCCGCATTTTTTGTCGAAAAATTTTGAGCCTATTTTCCGAAAGATATTGCATGTATAAGTAGGCAACAATTTTGCGCTTGAGAAAATAAGAAAAATAAATCCACAAAAAGGAAGTAAAAACAATGAAGAAATTTACAAAATTGACGATTCAAAATGCAGGAAATATCTATCACTTTAAGCGATTTTTGTTTTCGTCAGCTAGGTCGGTATTATTCGCCTGCGCGTTCATTTTAATTGCGGCGACGATGGCAAGTGCGGCAAATTACACCGTTACAAACACCGCCGACAGCGGCGCGGGCAGTTTGCGCGATATTATCATTATGGCAAACAACACGATTGACGACGACACGATTAATTTCAGCATTCCGTCGAGCGACGCTGGTTGCACCGGCGGCGTTTGCACTATCACGCTGACGACCGGCGACTTGCGGATTACTAATCCCACTACCGGCGGTGCGCTGACTATTACCGGCACCGGCGCAAGGACTCTCAAAATATCGGGCAACAACAACAGCCGCATCTTTCGCATTTTAGACGACAACGGCAGCCCAGGCTCTGTTCCCGTGACGATTACCGATTTGACCGTCACCAACGGCAAAACCTTGCTCGTTCTCGGCAGCAACGATTCGACCGTCGGTGCAGGCGGCGGCATACACAATTTGGCAGTGCTGATTCTGACAAACGTCGCTGTGACAAACAATTTCGCCGACAGCGGAACGAGCGGTGT
Organism: Pyrinomonadaceae bacterium; assembly: GCA_051002375.1. Lineage (GTDB taxonomy): Bacteria > Acidobacteriota > Blastocatellia > Pyrinomonadales > Pyrinomonadaceae. The sequence continues at coordinate 28,093 of JBPCMK010000077.1, forward strand.
CAACAGCACGGGCGGCGGCATTTATTCGTTCGGCAATTTAACGCTGAATAATTGTATCGTGAACAATAATACGACTAGCAAATTTAGCAATAATTTCACGACATATTTTCCCGGCAGCGTTTCCGCTTCCTCGTTGGTTCTCAACAATTCTACCGTCAGCAACAACCTGGGCGGCGGACTTTCAGTTAACACCAATCTGACAATGAATAACTCGATTGTCAGCGGGAACTCGGTAAACAACGGCGGCAACGGCGGCATCAGCTATGGTTCGGCGATTATCACTAATTCAACCATCAGCGGAAACACCAGCAGCACGACGACGGGTGCGCTCCAAGCGACGGTTAGCGGCGGCAGTTTAACGATGAACAATTCGACTATCAGCGGTAATACTGGTTACGCAGTCCAATTGTCATCGAGTAATAGTAATAGTTCAATCACGAACACGACTATCAGCGGTAATACCGGTAGAGATATTGGCGCGATTGTCGTTTTCAGAGGAATCTTGAACTTAACCAATGTCACCATCACCAATAACCGTGCAACTACCCCGCCCGCGAGTACGTTAAATGGCGGAGCAACCGGCGGAATCAAGTTGGGCGGCAGCAATACGTTGAGTCTTCTTTTCGTCCGAAACAGTATTATCGCGGGCAATTTCAGCACGGCTAATTTCGGAAATCCTCCGAGTGCTACCAATACGCCTGATATTTATTTGATTAAAAATAGTTCCGGCGATCCTGCCGACCCGTCGAGTTATGGAGTTTTCACCTCGAAAGGCAATAATCTGATTGGCGACGCGACGCACATCAGCGAACCGGGCAACACCGGAGCCAGTATCAACGGGCAATCGTCCGACATCCTCAATCAATCGCCTCTGCTCGAACCTTTGGGTAATTACGGCGGCGCGACGCGCACACACGCGCTTTCGTCAAGTTCTCCGGCAATCAACGCCGGAAACGATTGCGTTCTGATGATAAACGGGTGCGGCACTAACGACCCGGCAATCGCTCTTGCCGCCGACCAGCGCGGCGCGGCGCGTGTCGGCACGGTGGACATTGGCGCGTTTGAACTTAATGACAATCCGACGACCGGCTATCGAGCCGATCTGCCGGCAACTTCGACTTCGCAAACTTATAATGTAATTATCGCGCAGTATGACGATACGCAATATCCGAATTTAACTTACAGCATCACGAACGGCAGATTGCCGAACGGCGTAAATTTGACGCAAACTTCGTCGCTGGCAAACCAATTAACCGGAGACAAATCTTCCGGCGCGAGTCAAGATAAACCCGACGCGCCGACGGCGATCAAAACCGTCGCGCTGACCGGAATGCCGACCGAAGGCGGAACTTTCAATTTCACGATTACTTCAACAGACGGCACGAATACTAACAACACGAATTATTCCCTAAGCGTCGCCAGCCCGACGGCAGCGAGCGTCAACGTCGGCGGACGCGCGATGACGGCAAGCGGCAGAGGCATCGCAGGCGTGCGAATCACTATGACGGGCGCGAACGGCGAAGTCAGAACGGCGACCACTTCCGCGTTCGGCTATTATCGTTTTACGGAGGTCGCAGCGGGCGCGACATACATTTTCAGCGCGAGCGGCAAACGCTACCGATTCGCGCAGCAGTCGCAAGTGTTGAATGTCATCGAAGATATGAATGAAGTTAATTTCATCGGTAGTTCGTATCTAAGCGGGCAGATTATAGAGCGATAATTTAATCGCTCGAAGACTTAAAAGGCAAAGGCGCGGAGTATTTACAAATCTCTTTGTAAATACTCCGCGCCTTTGCTTTGTCCATCGTAAGTAGTCGGACAAAATAATTTTATGGTATTTCCCGAAATGGGAAAAATTAAAAAAGGGGGTGTTAGAAAATCTGTGTAAATGAGTGTGTGCCGAATCCATTCATTGGCACTCGTTCCTCGAAAAGTATGGCAAACTGATTCATCGCCGCGCTCCAGTTAGCTATCGGCATTGTCCATTTTTTAG
>JBPCMK010000078.1:0-15823 GCA_051002375.1 Pyrinomonadaceae bacterium
ATTATGTTGATAAAGCACAACTGCACTACTCGGTCAGACAGATTCTCGGAGCAGTTGGAAGTATTTTGAAAATCAATTTTTCGGACTTCAGTTATTCTATAAGATAATTATGTCCGACTACTTATCATTATCAATTATGAATTTACGCAGTTTTATATTCATCTTTTTCGTTCTTCTTTTTTCAACTTTTAATATTCCGGCGTTTGGCGAAACGAATTATTTGATGCTCAATCAAGAACCGATTATCCGCATCGGTTTGGCGACCAACGCGCAGAATGTTTCGATTACGACGACCGATTCGACGCTCGTTGCCGTGAGTGTCGGCGAGCCGAATAAATTTTTAGAAGCGAATAAAATTACTGTCGCGGCGCGTTCGTATCGTCCGCCCGAATATGAAATTTATCATTTTGAAATTCCGAATCTCGCCACGCAAACCGAAGCCGACGCGCTCGCCAAAGAAGTGCGCGAGGCGACAAATGAAAAAACGAGCGTTTCGTTAGACGCGGCGAAAGACACCTGGAGCGTTACGATTGGCGAGAAAATTTCGACCATCGAAGAAGCCAACGAATTCAAAACCGATTTGAGCGACAAAGGTTACGAAGAAGCGCAAATGATCACCGAAAAAGTCGTGTCGCTTTCGGCTGATGCGGTTAATCTTTCAAAACAAATCGCGCAAAATTCAAAGTCGGAAGTTCGCAGTTTGATTTTATCAACGCCCGCGACGACCACGCCGGGCGGCGTAAAATCAATCGTTTCGATTAACCCGATTGCCGATGCCGTTGACCCGAATCTGCGCGAAGTCATCGTCTCTGGCGGCAGTGCGACTTCCCGCTTTACTTCCTTAAAACCAATCGCATTCGGCTCGACGAACGAACACCTAACGCCCGTCCGATTTAACGGTAAAGCGTATCGCGGGCGCATCGAAGTTTTCGTCAATTCGCGCGGCACTCTGTCGGTTGTCAATGCCGTTTCGCTCGAAGATTATCTGCTCGGAGTCGTGCCGAATGAATTGAGTTTGCCGGCGATTGAAGCGCAAAAGGCGCAGGCGATTGCGGCGCGAACTTACGCGATTGCCAACATCAATCAATTCGGAACACAGGGTTTTGATATTCTTCCGACCGTTCGCTCGCAGGTTTATCAAGGCTATTCGTCCGAATCGAAAATGGGAACACAAGCCGTTACAGAGACGCGCGGCATCGTCGCCACATACAAAGGTAAACCGATCAACGCGCTCTACACTTCGACGTGCGGCGGGCGCACGGAAAATTCGGAAAATGTTTTCGATTTTGCCGAGCCATATTTGCGCGGCGTTGAATGTTCACTCGAAGGACACAAACAATTCGAGCCGTTTTTGATAAAAACCGTTCGCCAACCGGCAAAACTGCGCGACGAAAAAAATCTTGAACTCGCGCGTTTGATGTCTCTGCTCGCCGTCAACGGTTTTCAGCTTTCGACCAATCAATTAACCGACGATTGGTTTGAAGACGAACCGACGCAGAGCGAGATGTCGAATTGGCTCAATCAACTCGCCGTAAAATTCGGCAAAACTTTTCCGAACGTCAATAAAGACACGGCAAAACCGCCCGAACTCGCGCATATTTTGGCGACGATAATTTACGGCGACGCTTACGCCGACACGCTTCTCTCGGAAGCCGACATCAATTATCAACTCGCCTTTGACGATGCCGCCGAAGTTCCGAAAGACCGCCGCGCCGATGTCGCCATACTTTTCCGCGACGGTTATTTCGCGCTTTATCCTGATTTGACTTTGAAGCCGAACAAAGCGTTTTCACGCGCCAAAATGCTGCGCCTGATTCAGCAAATTTACACGAAAAAGAAATGGATGCCGACGCTGCAGACGGCGACGGCGAAATCAAGCGCGGATGGCAAACTCGTTTTGAAAATCGGCAAATCGGAAAAACAAATCGTCGTCCGCCCCGACGTTTTTCTGCTCCGGCAATTCGGCGACGACTTTTATCAAGTCAAAGAAACCGCGCTCGTCGGCGGCGAAATCGTCAATTACCAAACAAACGCGGCGGGCGAAGTCGTCTATCTCGAAGTCAAACCGACCGACCAAACCACAACCGCCGAACGAATGTCGAATTTTGAATTGTGGACGGTCAATCTTTCGCCGTCCGCCGTTCAGTCGCGCCTGTCCCGATACGTGCGCGGCATCGGAAATTTGATTGACGTGCGCGTCGCCCAAAAAGGATTTTCGCGCCGCGCCATTGACCTCGAAATCGTCGGCACAAACGGCACGTTTCACCTGAAAGGCGGCAAAATCCGTTCAGCCTTAAAACTCAACGAACAGCTTTTCGTCATCAACAAACGCTACGACGCAAATGGCAGAGCGATTTCCTATTCATTCACCGGACGCGGCTGGGGACACGGCGTTGGAATGTGCCAATTCGGAGCTTACGGCTTGGCGAAAATGGGCGTGAAATACGACGCGATTTTGAAGCATTATTACACGGGAATTGATTTGACGAAGGCTTATTAAACTATGAGATTCAGCGAAAGAAAAGGTTACAAGGAAGTTTCAAAAATCATTCAAATAGATTCGATAAGCAGTAACCTTAGGAATCTAATCTGGAATGCTCTCCATGTATATATTTGGGATGAAGGAACTCTTGAGAGTAATTATCGACCATTTTTTACTCAATTAAGACATCATTATTTCAAACAACGGATTGATAATATTTCCTATTACCAGTATCACAATTTCTTGCATGATGTAAGAGAGTATTTTTTTAAAGCTGAATGGTATGAAGTTTACGACTTTTTAGAGGAAATTCTCTACCACTTTAAAAATGACGAGTTAAATCAATTAATAAATAATATTTTAGAACAAGAATTATCTGCGTATAGATTTGTTAGTGGAATTTTTACTGACATTACTAATACACAAGAAATTGAGATGCTTAAAGATGCTTTGACTGATGTGGATTTTCCGAATGTCAAAGCACATTTGCAAAGAGCATTGGAACTTTTGAGCGACAGAAAAAGTCCTGATTATCGAAATTCAATCAAAGAATCAATTTCGGCAGTTGAAAGCATTGCAAGAGAAATCGCAAATAATCCCAAGGCTACACTTGGAGAGGCATTAAAAGAGATAGAGAAAAAAGGTGATTTTCACAAAGCATTAAAGGAAGGTTTTCTGAAACTTTACGGTTATACCAGCGATGCAAACGGAATCAGACACGCAATGATGGATGAACCGAACTTAACGGCTAATGACGCGAAGTTTTTTCTGTTGGTTTGCACATCATTTATAAATTATTTGAAAACGAAAATGTAAAGTAATTGAAACAGTTTTATAGATGTGCAAAAGTAAAAATATATGAGCAAAATATTAACCTTAGAAATTCCCGACGAAGTTTTCAGCAGCTTTCAAAAGCAAGCTGAACGAAGAGGCGAAACCGCCGAGAAGTTTGTTTTGGAAATCGTTTTGAAAAACATTCCGCCGTCAAAAACCAATGGTAGTGAAAATGCGCGACTTGCCGAAGAACGCTTCGCGCGTCATTTCGGAGCGATAAACAGCGGCGATTCAACGTCTGCCGACAATGAGAAAATAGATGCCGATTTGATTCGCGCTTACGAGGACACGCACGATGACGAATGATTGGCTTTTTCTCGATACTTCGGGATTGCTTTGTATCCACGACCAAAAGGATTTTCGCAACGCGCAGGCGATTGAAATTTTCACCGGCGCGAAACGTCTTTTGACGACCAATTATGTTTTGGCGGAGTTTGTGCCTTTATCTCACGCTCGCGGGAAAAATCGGCGGGAAACGCTTTCCTTTATCAATGACCTTCTCGAAATTCCGCGTTTAGAGTTAATTTGGATTGGCGAAAATTTACATAATCAAGCAATGGAACTGCTTGCCAACCGGCTCGATAAAAATTATTCGCTCTGTGATGCCGTGAGTTTTGTCGTAATGCGTGAACGCAGTTTAACCGAAGCATTAACAACCGATAAACACTTCGAGCAAGAAGGCTTCATCAAACTTCTCGATTCATAACTCAAAAATTTACCGAAACGCCGAAATATCCATTCCGAAGCGTTCCTTCACATAATCTTCCTGCGCCGAATTTACATTGCGTAAGTTTTCAAGGCGGCGTTCGGCTTTTTTGATGAGCGTTTGCGTGCGCGCCGCCATTTGTTTAATCATATTTCTGCCTTCGAGCATTTCAACCTCAAATTTTCCGCGCAAGATAAAAAGCTCGGAAAGCTCGGCGACGAGTTTTTCTTCGCGCAGTTCTTTCAGACGATTTTTGATTTGGTAAGTTTGCCGAATCGCGCGGACAAATTGGTCGCCGATTGAATCGCCCATAATCAAATCGGGCGAATCGCGGAAATCTTCGACTAATTTATTCAGGCGATTTTGGTCGCCCGCCGAATACGCCGCGTTTAATTTCGCCATCAGCGCGTGGCGTTTTTCCTTCTCCTGCGCGTCAAGAGCCAAATCGGGATGAATGATTTTTGCTAAATTGTGATACGCCTTTTTCGCCTCCAAGGTCGGCTTGTTTTTGAACGAACAATTTTCAGCCGTTTCCACACCCGCCGCAGATTCTTCGGCGCGTTTTCGCAGTTCTTCGGCGCGTTTTTTTATCTCTTCGTCGTCCGGCACGAGTTTGACTTCTTCTTCGGCAATCTCGGCTTCGATTTCGTCGAGCCGCGCGTAAAGTCTGCCGACTTCCATCGTGTAATTCGCTTCGAATCGGTCGAGTTCGACGCGAAGGTCGGTCATTTCCTCTTCGCGCGTGGCGAGCATTTCCGTGAGACGTTCGAGAACGCGCCGCTTTTTTTCGAGTTCGATTTCTTCAGGTGCTAAAACTTGCATCGGTCTATTCGTAATGCGTCCACATTCTAATTATTTTGATTGTCTGCAATTCTTCGTAAATTTGATAAACGAGACGATGATGAATGTTGATGCGCCGTGAATACGCGCCGCTCAAATCGCCGACCAGCTTTTCATACGCGGGCGGATTTTGATAAGGATTTTCTTCGAGAATTTGTAGTAATATTTTTGTCTTTTTCTTTAATCCGGCGCGGGCAATTTTCTTCGCGTCCTTTTGACCCTGCTTTGTATAAACGAGTTTCCACATTACCATTCGAGTTCCGCCGCGCAATCTTCGAGCGGCGCGTTCAAGCCTTCGATGATTGATTCGCGCAAGCCCGGAATCGAAATTAAATGCAGGGTTTCCTGAATCGAATTCCAATCCGCTTCGGAAACTAAAACCGCGTTCGATTTTTCTCCGGTGATCTTTATGGTTTTGTGTTTTTCCGTTACCTCGTCCATCAAGCGGGAAAATTCAGTTTGCGCCTCGGTTGCAGTGATTGTATTCATAACAATTGTAATGTATGGCTTCCAAATTATTTTGTAAAGTTCGATTCGATTAAAAAAGCGGAAGAACAATTTCTATTCTTCCGCTTTTTGTTTTTGGATGTTTCTAAACTAGAAACATAAAATTTGTGCCTTATCAGCCCTCGACTTCGGAGAACTTGCTGACCGCCTCGTCTTCCGCCGTCTTGATTGCCGCGAGGTTTTTGAATTCGACGGTGCTGAGAAGCGTCGGAACTTTATCGTCGGTAAATTCCGGGTCGGGTTTATACCACGCTTGCGCTTCAAAGTATTTTTGCAGTTCGGGCTTTTTGAAAATTCTGCCGTGTTTGGCGAAAATCTCGTTTCGCATAATCCGCAAATCTTCGGCGAATAAACCTTCGACCGCATCCGGCGGCAAAACTTCGGTTGTCAATTTCTCGCGCATTTTCGCTTCGTAATCGCCAATCGTTTTGACGTTTTGTTCTTCCGTCGGATCGAGTTTTATTTTGCTCTGGTCTTTAACCGGACGATACCAATCCTGCCATTCAAAAAACGCGCGATAACCGGGCGTGGAAAATTTTTTGCCGTGACGGGCGAAAAATTCGTTGCGGATAATGCGAAGCTCGTTAAAATTCAAGCCTTCGAGTTGCATGGGCTTGATCAAAACGGTTTCAAACTTGTCCATATCACCGGGCGATAGTTCGACTTTTCGCAAGCTGTTCTTGACATCAATAAAGGCTTGCAAATTTTTGCGGTCGTTTTCCGACAAAACCGCCGCGTCGTAATTCGGATTCGCGCGATACCAGTAACGCTCGTTGAAATACTTTTGCATCCAATCTTGTTCGGGAAAAGTTTTGCCGTGAATCGCTTCAAATTCGGCAATCATCACGTCCCATTCGGCGCGTGTTACCGAACCTTCAGTCGGCATTTTGTCTTCGGGAATTATTTTGTCTTCCCAATAGCGCAAATCGCCGGGCTGAACGAAATAATGCCGTTCGGCTTCCAAAAGACGAATCGTATCGAGATTATCGCTTTCCATTTTGGTCAAACCCGCGTTCATAAAATTCGGATTTCTTTTATACCAGGTTTGTTTGTCGAGATAATCTTGAATCGAATGTTCTTTAAAAATGCGCCCGCGCTTGCCGAAAACCACGCCGCGCAGAAGCGCGAGTTCGTCAACTACGCCGTCGTCGCTGTTTAATTTTGTAAGCTGCGTTTTGGTGATTTTCTTGCGCGTAAAATCAACTTTGTCCCAGCCTTTTTTGTTGAATGCTTTCCAACCTTGATTTCTTTCCGCGTTCAAGTCGTCGGTTTGCGCGAATATATGCGCGCCGAGCAACAATACGAAAATCAGGGAAATTATAAATTTCGTTTTCATTCGGATTTCTCCTTTTTGTTAATGGTTTTTATTCTTTACGTTTCGTCTCGAAAGTTAAAATAAGCGGAGCAAATTATCAATTATCATTTGTTCATTTTCAATTATTCAAAGCGGCGGCAATAAATAATTAAAAATTGATAATTTCTCGCTAAATTTTAACAATTCAATTTTCAATAATCTCAAAGCTCGTCTCGATGTGCGCCGTCGGTCGAACGGTCGCCGCAACCGAGCAGTATTTCGTGTCCGAAAGTTCGATTGCCTGCGCGACGGCGTGTTCGGAAACGTCGCTTCCGTAGACGATATGGTGAATGTGAAATTTTACAAACGCCTTCGGAAATTCTTCGCGTCGCTCGCCTTTTATTTCGACGCGGTAATGGCTGACGTTCTGCCTTTTTTTTTCTAAAATAGAAACGACATCCGAAGCGGTGCAGGCGGCAACCGAAACGAGCAGCATTTCAAGCGGTGTCGGCGCGGATTTTCGCGTCCCTTTGACATCAATCGCCTGCGCGTGTCCGCCCGGCGTGGTGCCGATAAAAAATTCGTCGCCCGCGTATTGAACGGTCGCTCGATAAATTTGGTTTGCCATTTGAAAAATCAAAACGCAGAAAATGCTAGGCGAAAGTTTAGCATAAGTTTGAAAAACTGACGAGCAAAATTTAGAAGATTCGAGAAACCTTTTGGCATCGAAAATGCTTCTAATTTTCGGCAAACGCGGTTTCGGGTTTTTCCAAACGGAAAATTTCAAAAAGGAGATAAAAAAATGAACAGATTCAGAGGCTTGTTTTCAATCGGTTTGATGATCGGTTTGATGATTTTCGCGGCGGACGCGCAAGGCATTCGCAACGAGCGCAATGTGCGCGACATTTTAAGAAGTCTGCATTCCAAGGCGGACGATTTTCGATATAGTCTGAACAACGAACTCGACAAAAATTCGGTTTCGCGCCGCGACGAAGACGAAATTGCCGACGACTTTCGGAGATTTGAAGACAGCCTCAACCGCTTCGACGACAAATTTCAAAAGCGGCGCGAGAACGCGGACGATGTAACCAATTTGCTTTCGGCGGCGAAAACCGTCAACGATTTTTTTAAGGCGAGACAATTCGGCGCGATGCCGCAGAGAGATTGGAAAGACGTTCGCGTTCTGCTCGACCGTCTCGCCTCAAATTATCAAATCGCCTGGAGTTGGGACAACCAAAATCAGCAAGACCCGAATTATTTTCCTCAGGCTCAGCCGAATTATCCGACCGCGCCGCGTTCGAATAATTCCGCCTACAACAATGCCTTGACCGGAACGTATAAACTCGACGCGACGCGCAGCGAAAACACGAGCGAAATCGCCGACCGCGCCGTCAAAGACGCTAACATTCAAAACAACGCGAACGCGCAGAGCGATTTGGAAAACAAACTCCAAGCTCCCGACCAAGTAATAATTGACCTGCGCGGCAATCAGGTTACGCTTTCTTCGTCAAACGCCGCGCCGATTACCTTCACGGCGGACGGACGCGACACGACGGAAACCACATCGAACGGCAAAACGCTGCGCGTGCGCTCGACGCTGAGCGGACAGGAATTGACCGTCTCTTCGCTCGGCGGCGACACCGATTACACGGTCGTTTTCGCTTCGATTGAAAATGGCAAAGCCTTGCGCGTAACGCGCCGCATCACGACCGACTATCTAAATCAAACCGTTTTCGCCGAAAGCGTTTATCAAAAAACCGACGCGAATGCACAACTCGACAACAATCCGAATTCCGCGGACGACAACGGAAATTATTCGAGCAACGATTCGCAAAATAATCGCGGCGGCAATTATCCAACGACCACGACCGGAAGAACCGGAAATTTTATCGTGCCGAACGGAACGATTTTAAACGGCTTGCTCGAAAAAGACATTGACACGAAACTTTCGCAAAACAACGACCGCTTTACGTTAAACGTGCAGTCGCCGAACGAATATCGCGGCGCGATTATCGAAGGTCATATTTCCGGCGTGAATCGTTCGGGCAAAGTTACGGGACGCTCGCAAATCACATTTAATTTTGAGCGCATTCGTCTGGCAAACGGACAAACTTACGAGTTCGCCGGATATTTGCAGGGCATCACCGACGAAACCGGAAAAGCCGTAAAAATTGACACCGAAGGCACGGCGCAAGGCGACAGCCAAACAAAAGAAACCGTCAAACGCGGCGGCATCGGCGCAGGCATCGGCGCGATTATCGGCGCAATCGCGGGCGGCGGAAAAGGCGCGGCAATCGGCGCAATCTTAGGCGGCGGCGCAGGCGCAGGCTCGGTCATCGTGCAGGGCAAAGACGATTTGCAATTAAAAGCCGGCTCGTCAATAACCGTGCAGTCTTCTTCGCCAAGCCGTTGAATTTAATGCGGACACAAAAGCGAAGTGCGGTAGAAATCCACCGCACTTCGCCTTTGTTTTTAAAACTTAATAATTTATTCCACAGTTACCGATTTCGCCAGATTGCGCGGTTGGTCAACATCGCAGCCGCGACGAACCGCGATGTGATAGGCGAGCAGTTGAAGCGGCACGATTGACAGAACGGGCGCGAGAAAATCCGATGTTTCGGGAACTTCGATAACGTGATCGGAGACGAGCGAACTCATCGCGTCGCCTTCGGTTAAAATCGAAAGAATAATTCCGTCCCGCGCTTTTACTTCGACGATGTTCGAGTGCGTTTTTTCGTATCTGAGTTCGCTTGCCGCGTTTCCTTCTTCTCTTGTATTGACGACGACGACCGGCAATTTTTCGTCAATCAGCGCGTTCGGTCCGTGTTTCATTTCGCCCGCCGGATAACCTTCGGCGTGAATGTAGGAGATTTCTTTTAGCTTCAATGCGCCTTCGAGCGCGACTGGAAAATTGATGCCGCGCCCCAAATAAAGAAAATCTTGAACGCGGAAAAATTCTTTTGAAAGTTCTTCGATTGAATCGGCATCGCTCAAGAGATGTTCGATTTTGAGCGGCAATTCGGCGAGTTGCTGCGCGTGATATTTCGCTTGTTCTTCGTTTATTTTTCCGCGCGCTTGTCCCAAGTATGAAGCGAACAAGTAGAGCGCAATCATTTGCGACGTGAACGCTTTGGTCGAAGCCACGCCGATTTCCGGTCCGGCGTGCGTGAGAATCGTGCCGTCGGCTTCGCGGTGAATCATCGAACCTTGCACGTTGCAGATGGCGAGAACTTTGCAGCCCGCTTGCTTTGCTTCGCGCATCGCGGCAATCGTGTCGGCGGTTTCCCCAGATTGCGAGATGACGATGAGCAGAGTGTTTTCGTCCAAGACAGGATTTCTGTAACGAAATTCCGATGCGTAATCAACTTCGCAGGACACGCGGGCGAGTTGCTCGATCATATATTTTCCGGCGATTCCGGCATGCCAAGATGTTCCGCAAGCCGCAATCGTAATCGAATTTATATTCTTGAAATCGTCTTCGGAAATATTCATCTCGCCGAGATAAATTTTGCCTGTGTCCAGAGATATGCGACCTTGCGCGGTGTCGCGGACGGCTCGCGGCTGCTCGTAGATTTCCTTGAGCATAAAATGTTTGAAGCCGCCTTTTTCCGCCGCAATCGGGTCCCAAGTAATGCGCTGCTGTTTCGGCTCGACGACGTTGCCGTCAAAATCCGTAACGCGCACCGAATCTTTTGTCAGCACGGCGATTTCTCTTTCGCCCAAATAAAAAACATCGCGCGTGTGCTGAAGAATCGGCGGAATGTCCGAGGCGACAAAAAATTCGCCGTCGCCCAAACCGATGACGACCGGCGCACCTTCGCGGACGGCGATAATCGTGTCGGGTTCGTCTGCGGAAATAATCGCCAGCGCGAAAATGCCGCGCAAATCGTGGACGGTTTTTCTGACGGCTTCTTCGAGATTCGCCGCGCCGTTTTGCAAATAATGTCCGACGAGATGCGCGATGACTTCCGTGTCGGTTTCGGTTTTAAATTCGCTGCCTTCGGCAATCAATCTTTCCTTAAGCTGAAGATAATTTTCGATAATTCCGTTATGCACGACGACGACGCGCCCCGATTGGTCGCGGTGCGGGTGCGCGTTGGTTTCGGTCGGTCGCCCGTGCGTCGCCCAGCGCGTATGCCCGATGCCGTAATTGCCGTCGAGCGGATGCAGGCGAATACATTCTTCCAAGTTGCGAAGTTTGCCTTCGGCGCGGCGTAGTTCGAGATGATGATTATCGTCAACGACGGCTATCCCAGCCGAATCGTATCCGCGATATTCCAATTTCCTTAAGCCGTCAATTATTAAAGGCACGACTTGTTTGTTTCCGACGTATCCGACAATTCCACACATAATTTTATAATCTTTGTAATCAATTTTCGGCTTCTTTATCGCCGATGTTTTCGGTTGGCTCTTCCTTTAAGTTTCTTTTGAATTTGGCGGGAACTCCGGCGACGAGCGAATCGGGCGGAACGTCTTTTGTAACGACTGAACCCGCGCCCGTAACCGAACCGCTGCCGACGCGCACGGGCGCAATTAACATTGTATCCGAACCGATTTTCACGTTGTCTTCGATAATCGTCGCATGCTTGTTCGTACCGTCGTAATTGCAGGTGATTGTTCCCGCGCCGATGTTGGTTTTTTCGCCGATGGTCGCGTCGCCGAGATATGTCAGATGGCTGGCTTTTGAATTTCTGCCGAGAATCGTTTTCTTGAGTTCGACGAAATTTCCGACCTTTGCGGATTCTTCCATTTTCGCTTTGCCGCGAAGATGCGCCATCGGTCCGACAGTGCAGCGGTCGGCGATTTCCGAATCGGTGATAACGCAGTTGTCCAAAATTTCCACACTGCGTCCGACGCGCGAATTCGTGATGCGCGTTCCCGAACGAATCGTGCAGCCGTCGCCGATAACCGACGCGCCTTCGATTGCGACGTTCGGATAAATTATCGTATCGCGTCCGATGCTCGCTTGTCCGCTGACATAGGCGTTTTTCGGATCAATAAATGTTACGCCGTAATCGAGCATCATTTTTGAAATCGTGCGGCGCGTGAAAATGCGTTCCAAATCGGCGAGTTCGGCGCGATTGTTAATGCCGGAAACTTCACGCGCGTAGGTGTGCTGATAAAGCGAGATGTCTTCGCCCGATTCGCGCAACAGCGCGGGAACGTCCGTTAAATAATACTCGCCCTGCACGTTGTTATTTTTCACGCTCGAAAGCGCGGCGAAAAGTTTTTTCGTATTGAAACAGTAAATTCCCGAATTGATTTCCTTGATTTGTTTTTCTTCGTCGCTCGCGTCTTTCTGCTCGACGATGCGCGAGAAAAGTCCTGCGTCGTCGCGGACGATGCGACCGTAGCCGGTCGGGTCTTCGAGTTTAACCGTGAGAATCGTGCAAGCCGCGCCGCGCCCTCGATGATTGTAATGCTGCTGAACGAGCGCGGCTAAAGTTTCGGCGCGAATCATCGGCACGTCGCCCGATAAAATCAGCAGCGTCGAGTCTTCGTTTTCGAGCGATTCGCGGGCGGAATTAACCGCGTGTCCCGTGCCGAGTTGTTCCTTTTGCCAGACGAATGCCGAATGTTCTTCGTCTAATTCTTCCAAAACCGCACGCTTGACATCTTCGCCCTGATGTCCGATGACGACGTAAATTTTGCGCGGCGCAAGAGCCGTCGCCGCCAGACAAACGTGATTGATCAGCGGACGACCGTCAATACGGTGCAGAACCTTCGCCAGATTCGAGCGCATTCTCGTCCCCAAACCCGCCGCCAAAATCAAAACGTCGAGCGTTTTTTGTTCATTGGAAATATTTTCCATAAAAGATTTTGCCACAGAGGACACAGAGTTCACAGAGAAATTTCAACTGCGAATCACACGAATAAAACTTTTATTCTGAAAATCGAAGCTCATTCGTTTTAACTCTCTCTGTGGCTAAACTAAAATTTCATTTCTCGCCTGCACCGCGCACAACAGAACGACTTGCGCCAACTTCTCGGAGTGATGGCGCACCTTGTCGCTCTCGTCCAATAGATTACCATAAACGATTTCCGCGCCTTCAACCGTCGCCGGCGAAATCGAATCGGCAAGCCCGATTTGCGCCGCGCCTTCGCTTTGGTAGCGTTCCAACTGCTCGTCGCTAATCGGATGATTGTTGACGACGACGTAATCGAAATTGATTTCCGGCGCATATTCTCTGAAAATTTCCAAATGCCGACGCGCCGAAAATCCGTCGGTTTCGCCCGGCTGCGTCATCAGGTTGCTGATAAAAATTTTGACGGCGGCGGATTCGGCAATCGCTTCCGCCGCGCCGTCAACGAGAATCGGCGGCAGCAAACTCGTAAAAAGCGAACCGGGACCGACCGTGATAACGTCCGCGTCGCTAATCGCCGCTAAAGTTTCGGGCAACGGCTGACAATTTTCGGGTTCGAGCCGCAGACGTTTTATCGAAACGCCGACTTTTGAAATATTCGTTTCGCCGCGCACAATCGAGCCGTCGGCGAGTTCCGCCGTCAAGCGAACGTCGGCGACGGTCGCCGGATAGATATGACCTTTGCTCGCCAAAATTTCCGACGAAAGGCGCACGGCTTCGGCGAAATCGCCGGTGATTTCCGAGAGCGCGGCGAGAAAAAGATTGCCGAAACTGTGTCCGCCGAGTTCGCCTTTGCCGCGAAAACGATGGCGGAAAAGTTTCGATAAAAGATGCGAATCTTCCGAAAGCGCGACCATGCAGTTGCGTATGTCGCCGGGCGGCGGCATCTGAAGCTCGTCTCGCAAACGTCCCGAACTTCCGCCGTCATCCGAAACGGCGACAATCGCCGAAAGATTTTCCAGCCAGATATTTTTCGTCTCCTCAGCCGCGACGTAGTTTTTTAATCCCGAAAGCAGCGTCGAAAGTCCGTTGCCGCCGCCGATGGCGACTAAATTCAGACCGGGCGAACTTTTTGAAAATAGATGATTCTTCATTTGTTTGAGAGATTTTTGAAGTTTATAAGACGACAAGGAAATAAAATCGCATTTTCAGAATTTCGGAATTGATAATAATTTTTTTTCGCGCGGCGTGGGCAGACGCGGCAGTCTTCACGAATAAGTTTAACACTTTTCGTTTTTAGCAAGCAATAAAAGCCTGTAACGCGAACTTATATTCAGGCTTTTTTGCCGGTCGTAAAAATTATTGTAAAAAATACTTGAAGCCGACGCGCTCGATGTGTTAGATTGTAAATGTGGTTGGTTGCAAAACTCGCCAAAGCACCACGCAAAAAGTTTTTACAAACCAAAATTGAAAACTTCCGCAACTTCCAACCTCAATTAATCAAATAACCGAAAGAGAGAAAAATCAAATGGCAGAAACGCCCGTCGTTATACACGAATATCAGTTCTTGAGATTAAAGTCCGTTTTGGCGCGAGTGTGCGTCGAATGCGCCGCCCGCGTCGTTTTTCTGGTTGACCGCGACGGTCATCCGATTGCTTTTCACGGCGATATTGCGGATATGGACACGACCAGCTTTTCGAGTCTCGCGGCGGGCAACGTCGCGGCGACGACGAGTATGGCAAAGCTCATCGGCGAAGATGTTTTTCCGGCAGTCGTCCACGAAGGCGAGCGCGAAAGCATCTTTATCAGCGTCATCGGCAGAACTTTGCTGGTCGTCGTTTTCGATGAACGCTCGACGCTCGGTTTGGTGAAAATCCGCACCAAAAAAGCGAGCTACGAAGTCGCCTCGATTTTAGACGACATTGCCCGCGACTCCGAACAACAGAGAGCGAGCGAAAATTCATTTTTCGCCGAAATTACCGACGATGACATTGACAGCTTGTTCAGTTAAATCTACGCTTTGGTTTGGTTTTTGATTTTAGAGCTTTGACCTTTGACGAGCATCTCGAATCTCGAATATTTTTTCAAAGGTCAAAAATCAAAAACCAAAAATCAAACTATAAATTGCAAATAAAATTATGACTTTTATCAACTATGCTTCCCGCGAAATAAATTGCAAAATTGTTTATTACGGACCGGGCTTGTGCGGAAAAACTACTAATCTGCAATACATCTACGATTCGACCGCGCCGCAGGCGAAAGGCAAATTAATCAGTCTTGCGACAGAAACCGACCGCACGCTTTTTTTCGATTTTATGCCGCTCGAACTTGGCACGGTGCCCGGCTTCAAAACGCGCTTTCACCTCTACACCGTTCCCGGACAAGTTTATTACGACGCTTCGCGCAAATTGATTTTAAAGGGTGTTGACGGCGTGGTTTTCGTCGCCGATTCGCAGGACGAACGTATGGACGCGAACATCGAATCGCTTTACAACCTGGAAGAAAATTTGCAGTCGCAAGGCTACGACTTACTGCAGATTCCATATGTTTTGCAGCTCAACAAACGCGATCTGCCAAATGTTACCCCGACCGACGAATTGGTCTCCGAACTCCAGCGCAAAGGCGAACCGTTTTTTGAAGCGACCGCTTCGCAAGGCGTTGGCGTTTTCGATACGCTGAAGGCTGTGGCGAAACAAGTTTTGACCGAATTAAGAAAAGGTTAGAAAAGTTAAAAGTTAGAAGTTAAAAGGCAAAAGTATATGAATTTATACTTTTGCCTTTTCGATTTTGTGGCGGAGCCGACGGGACTCGAACCCGCGACCTCCTGAGATGGTCTAATAAAACGACACAGAAAACTCTCGTATAATGAGAGGATGAGAAAATACGATCAGGACTTCAAAAAACAAGTTATCAAGAAGTATTTGGATGGGCAATCGGTCGCAGCTATTGGGCGAGAAATCGGAGTTAACGAGAATACGATTGACAAGTGGAAGTCTGAACTGATTCAGAAAGATGGGGAACCGGACAAGGAAAAACTGGCGATGCGGAAACGGATCATCGAATTAGAGATGGAGAATGAAATCTTAAAAAAGGCGGCGATTATCTTCGGCAGAGGAAGTTAAGCCGTTACCGGTTCATTGAAAGTCAAAAGGCGTTATTTCCGATTTATTTATTGTGCCGGGTAATGCAGGTCAGCAACTGTAGTTATTACCGTTATGTGAAAGGCGCAACCTATCGGGAGAGTGTTAAAAAGGTTGATTTGAGATCGCGAATCAAAATTTGTTTTGCTAAAAACTCACGCCGCTATGGTTCGCGCCGGATTGCCGCCGCGTTGCAAATCGGACGAGCAACAGCAC
>JBPCMK010000079.1:0-19012 GCA_051002375.1 Pyrinomonadaceae bacterium
GCAATATCGCGCGGCACGAGATTGCCGTAAGCCGGATATTTTTCTTCGAGAAAATAATTGCGTTCCGCCTGCGGAATATCTTGCGGATTTCGCGTGTCCTTCGGATTGCGCGGCACCCAAACGCGCCCGCCTTCGCCACGCGCCGATTCGCTCATTAAACGCAATTTGTCTTCGCCCGGAATCGAAGTCGGATGAACTTGTATAAATTCTCCGTTCGCGTATTTCGCGCCCTGCTGATAACAAACCGAATTCGCGCTTCCCGTGCAAACCTGCGAATTGGTTGATTTGCCCCAAATCATTCCGGGTCCGCCGGTCGCCATAATTACCGCGTCGGCTTGAAAAACTTTCAGGTCGAGCGTCTGCAAATTCATCGCCACCACGCCGCGACAAACCTGATGGTCGTCCAAGACCAAAGACATCATTTCCCAACCTTCATATTTCGCTACCTTTCCGTCGGATTCGTAACGCCGAACCTGTTCGTCGAGCGCGTAAAGAAGTTGTTGTCCGGTTGACGCGCCGGCAAACGCCGTTCGATGGTGAAGCGTTCCGCCGAATCTGCGAAAATCGAGCAAACCTTCCTGTGTGCGTGAAAACGGAACGCCCATTCGGTCAAACAAATAAATAATGCTCGGTGCCATTTCGCACATTTTCAACACCGGCGGCTGGTTAACCAGAAAGTCGCCGCCATAAACCGTGTCATCAAAATGTTTCCACGGCGAATCGCCTTCGCCCTTCGTGTTGACCGCGCCGTTAATTCCGCCCTGAGCGCAAACCGAATGCGAACGCTTGACCGGAACGACCGACAACAAATCTACGTCGTGTCCGGCTTCGGCGATTTTCATCGTCGCCGCAAGTCCGGCAAGTCCGCCGCCAATGACCGCTATTTTTATTTTCGATGCCATAAATTTTTAATAAACTTCGTCATGTTTGCCAATCGTTTGCAGCAGAATCGCGTCTTCGTTTTCGTCTTTGACAATTTCAAATACAATTCGCAAATCATATTCGACGCTGCACGCCCAGCAGTTTTTTAATCTGCCTTTTAATTTGTGCGTTTTCAGTTGCGGCTGAAAAACGTCCGACTCTAAAAGACTCAATGTTGTTTTTACGCTTTTCGCCGATTGCGGATTCTTTTTCAGAAAACGCCTTGAATCACGAATAAAGGTTTTTGAAGCGATAAGTTTCACGACAGAATCTCTTTCATAATTTCATCTACGGAAGCAGGCTTTAAGTCGCCCTTTTCAAATTCGCGTTCCGCTTCTTTGACAGATTTAATTACTCTCTGCCGTCGAGTATCTCGCAAACGATTTTGCAAAATATCAACTAAAGTTTCCTTTTCTTCAAAGCTAAAACTTTCGATTTTTTCCAAAACTTCGGCAAATGTTGTTTGCATAATTATTCTTCCTTATTAAACAAATTCCGCGACCGCTACATTTCGTTTTTTCGCAAAACTTTTACGATGCAATTTTATCCGCGCAATTTCGTGCAAAGTTTCCGCCGTCAGAAAACTTTCGCCGCAACTTCCGCAGACAACGACGGGAACATTTTCGATAATTAAAAGGTTCGCGCCTTTGCCGTAACTGCGCGTAGCATATTTGATTTGCGTCTGCTCTTTGCCGCAAACGTCGCAGATTTCATTTTTACTCGACATAAATCACTTAATTTCAACTCGCGCTTACACATTAAAATCTTCTCGAATCGTTCGACTGAATTACGCCGTTTTTCTCGGCTTCCACGCAAAGCGATGTCGGCAAAAGCCCGCACGGTTTGACGAACGAAACCATCGCGTTAATTCCGACCGCGCTCAAAAAGAATGCGAAACCGACGCACGCATACAGAGCCATTTTTTGCGCCCGCTCGCCGATTAAAATTCCCCAATCAACCGCGAATAAAAAGATGCCGTAAGCCAGATGCCACGCCGTCGCCGTTACGCCCAGAACGTAAAGAATGAAAACCCAAGTGATATGAAATTCGCGCGAAACGATGTTAAAAGCTAAATCGGCGTGTCCGGCGACCGGCGTTTCGTTTAATCCCGGAATCAAACCGAAACGCAGATTGAAAATATGAAACGTCAAAAACAGAAACAGAAAAATGCCCGTTACGCGCTGGAAAACGTAAAACCAATTGCGCCCGTAACCGTAATTCAAAGCGTTCGGACGCGCTTCGACGGAAATGAAAATTCCGTAAATCGAATGAAAAAGAAGCGGCAGAAAAATCCCGAAAATCTCGATAAAAATTAAATAAGGAAGATGATGAATATCGGTTACGTGGTCTTCAAAAACCTTCTCGCCGCTCATCGCCGTCGAATTCGTATACATATGGACGAGAAAATAAAGTCCGAGCGGCACGATGCCCGTCAATTGGTGTAGCTTTCGCAAAATAAATGTTCTGCTAATTTTGATAGCCATAATAAATTTTCGATTTGTGGTTTTTCGTCTGTAAATAGTGTAAATAAATTCTAAAGAGAAAATCACAAATCGGCAATCTTAAACTTTGCAATAATCATCATACCGTTTTCGATTGATTAGATAAAATGAATTTTCTTGCGCGGATTATTTAGGAATTCTTATTTTTGCTTTAAGAAAGAGGTCGGAGCAAGTTTCTTTGACTCTTCAATAATTTATATGCACATTGAAACCTTAAAAGTATTTTGCGATCTCGTTGATATGCAAAGTTTCTCGCTCGCGGCGGAAAGAAATTTCATCACGCAATCGGCGGTCAGCCAGCAAATCCGCACGCTCGAAGATAAATTCAAACGTCGTCTTCTGGAAAGAGTTCGCGGACGACGCGAGGTGAAACTAACGGCGGCGGGCGAGATTTTTTATCGCGAATCGAAGATGGTTTTGGCGAGTTACGACGCGCTCAATGAAAGTATGCGCGGGTTGGTCGGCAAAATCAGCGGCACGGTCAAAGTCGCTACGGTTTATTCGGTCGGACTTCACGAATTGCCGTCGAAGGTGCGCGAATTTATGTCGAAATTTCCGCAGGCAAAAATTGATTTGGAGTATTCGCGCACAACGCGCGTCGTGCGCGATGTTCTCAACGGCGCGGTCGAACTCGGTGTCGTTTCGTTTCCCGAACCGAAACGCGGATTGACGATTGTGCCGATGGCGAGCGATAGATTAGTTTTGATTTGTCCGCCCGAACACAAATTCGCCACCAGAAAAAAAGTCAAAGCGAAAGCCTTAAACAATCTCGATTTCGTTCTTTTCGAGCCGGACATTCCGACGCGCAAGGCAACCGATAAAATCCTGAAATCCTACGGCGTTGAAGTTTGCAAAGTCGCCGAGTTCGACAATATCGAAACCATCAAACGCGCCGTCGAAGTCGGCTTCGGCGTGGCTATCGTGCCTTATTTGAGCGTCGCAGACGAAGAAAAAAACGGGCAGATTGTTGTCGTCCAACTTGCCGAAAAAGATTGGGTTCGACCTGTCGGCGTGGTTTATCGAACCGATAGAACGCTTTCGATTGCGGCGAAAAAGTTTGTGCAGTTGCTCGACAACAATGCTCGCTAAATTCGTTTTTTAGAAAAATCTAACCGTATAACCGAATCTCACACCGCGTCCGATTTCGGGCGCGAATTCTTTGATGAACGAAACGTGATTAAAATAAAGTTCGTTCGTCAGATTGTATCCATACACCGAAAAAATATGCGCGAAATGTCTTCGCGGAATAATTACGTTTCCGGCGAGATTGAAAACTTTGTAACCTTCAGTCGGAATTTCTTCGCCACAGACACGATTCTGGTCGGCAGCTAAAGTTAATTCCGGTCGCACGCTGAAATATTTATAATGAGCGTCCAAACCGAAATGAGCGCGGAACGGCGGAATTCGCGGCAAAGGAACGCCCGATTTTAGTTGCGCGTTGACGTAATCGAGATTGGCGAACGCATCCAGATATTGATGCGTTTTGACTTGCATACTTACTTCTGTTCCGACGAAACGGCTGTCGCCCTGCACATAAAAAGCGATTGGCAATTCGGTATCCTCGTCAATTTCATCGGTCAGCCGGAGAAAGGTAAAATTCGAGATGTCGTAATAATAAAAATTCGCTTCGGCGCGGAAACGTCCCGATTGATGCCGCAAAGACAAATCTATTCCGTTACTGATTTCCGGTCGGAGATTATTGTCGCCGATTTCAAATGAAAGCGAATCGTCGTGCGGACCGTTGTTGTATAATTCCTCGAGCGCGGGAGCGCGGTGCGAGCGTGTGAAATTGGCGACGAAAACGCTGTTTTCTCCAATCGGAACGCGAACGCCGAACGCGCCCGAAAAACCCGTTATACTGCGTCTTAACAAATCGGGGTCGGTCGGTCGGTAGCGATTGTTTTCGACTCGCGCACCAAACTGAAAACCGATGTGTTCGAGATTGATTTCTTCCAGACCGAAAACCGAAAACGAATCTTGACGGACAAGACCGGGAATCAAAGTTTCCTCGCCTTCGGTGCGATAATTTCTGCGATAGCCGTCAATGCCGAAAGTTCCGGTCAATTTTTTATAGCGGCGTTGATTGAAAAGCCCGCGATACGAATAAACTTTGTTGTCGAAAACGATGGCGGGTTCGGAATCTACGGCTGTCATTTCCTCGCCTTCGGATTCAAATTCTTTTTGATTCAAATCGCTGTAATCGAAACTGAATTTCACGGCTTCAATCGGCGAATTCAAATCCCGCAAGCCGCCGTTGAATCTGAAATCGTTGCGGTGCAGCGTAATCGAACGCTCTTTCGGCGGGTCTTCTTCCGGGTCAATCGGAATGCCGTAGCGCGTTTGGTAATAATTGTAATTAAAATTAGCGTAACCTTTGCGGGCGAAATAGCCGATGCCGCCATCGCCGCTCGCGTATTTTGTAAATGTATGATCAACCTTGCCGTAATCTGCGCCCGCCGTATGATCGCTCGAACGCTGTCCGCTGCCGCTGCCCCAAACCATAAAATTTCCGAAACTCTGCTCAATGCCGCCGCTGACTGCCGCCTGACGGCTGTTATTGCTGCCGAGAATCGAAAAATAGCCGCTCGTGCCGCGGTGCAGTTCGTCGTCGTGTCGGCTGACCGCATTGACCACGCCGCCGATGGCGTTGCTGCCGTAGAGAATCGTTCCCGGACCTTTGACGACTTCGATTTTTTCAAGCGATAAAACGTCAATCGGTTCGGCGTGATTGCCCGACTGCGACGCAATCGAACCGACGCGCAAACCGTCGGTCGTAACCAACACGCGGTCGCCATCGAAACCGCGAATTACGGGACGCGAACTTGCCGGAGTCGCGCTGCGTTTGTTCACGCCCGGTTCGTCAATCAGTGCGTCGGCGAAACCGCCGTTGTTGCGCTCCAAAATTTTATTCGCGCTGACCGATTCGGTCGGCTGAATCGCGTTCAACGTAGATTCTTTGCTGCCCGTCGGCGTTACCGTAACCTGCTCTTTGATGCCGATCAAACTCATCTGAAAATCTACGCCCGCCGTTGCGCCCGCAACCATTACCACGTTTTTTGCCAAATCAACAAATCCTTCTTGGTGAACTAAAATCGTGTAACGTCCCGGCGCGATATTCGTAAATTCGTAGCTGCCGTCCGCATCCGTAACGACGGAGCGATTAATCTGAACGATTCGCACCGTCGCGTTGCCGAGAGCCGTTCCGGTGTCTCCGAATGTAATCTTTCCGCTGATTTTTCCGTTTGTTTGAGCTAACAGCGAAATTGTCAAGACAAGCAAAACGACAAACAATTGAAATATCCGTCTAAAGTGTTTCATAATTTTTTATTCACAAGTTTTTGTATGACCCTAACACCGATCCGCTGTTACTACCATAGCTCGTTTTTAAAAAGACTTTTCCCAAACATTGTGCCGAACAATGCCTTTCGCCTTCAGATGATTTTTACATTTATCTTTAAATTCGCCTGGTCGGGCGTTCTCGATTTGTTAGCTTAGGAAATAATCAGTTTGTGTTAGAACTACCAATTCTGGCAGCGATTTCGTTTTGTGCGAGATGATTGAGCCGCTGGAATTTTTAAAAGAAATACCGAAGCCAAAAGGCAAAAGATTAGTCGCAAAATCAATTCTTCAATCAATCCAAACTTACCAACGTCAAAGAAGAAGTTCCGCTCATATTGTTAAGCGCATTTTTGAGTTGCGGCACAATTCCTTCGGCTTCCATATAATCTTTTCCTAACAGACGGCGAAACTTCTTTTGCTTCGTTTCGCCTGTCAATTCCTTTAACATTCCGCGACAAAACGCCGTAACGAGTTCGGGCGCGAATTGTTTGCCGGAATTTCGCTGTAAATCTTCGACGACTTCGTGCGCCGGTCGGCGGCGTTTGTATGGTCGGTCAGTCGTCATCGCGTCGAACGAATCGGCGAGACAGACGATTTTGGCGATGTATGGAATTTCGCGGTCTTCGAGTTCGTCCGGGTAACCGCGACCGTCTAATCTTTCGTGATGATATTTGGCGGCGAGCGGAACGTCGGTGTATGGATGATGAATCGGCAGCAGAATTTCGTAACCGATTGCCGGATGTTTGTTGAGTTCGGCTGATTCTTTGGCGTTGATGCGATACGGCGCGTTGATGATGCTGCTTTCGACGGTTATTTTTCCGACATCGTGTAAGTAACCCGCGACCGCTACGCCTTCGATTTCATCTTCGCTCCAGCCGAGTTCGGCAGCGATGATTTCCGAATATTTTCCGACTCTGACAGAATGTCCTTCGGTGTATTTATCTTTGCAGTCAATAGCCGTCGCAAACGCCTTCACTGTGTCTTTATAGGTTATTTGCAAATCATTATACAAGCGACGATTTTCTTCGGCGCGACGTTCGAGTTCCGACATCAAATTTCTCTGCGCGATGCCGACTCCGATGTGCCGCGCCATCGCGCAAATAATGTCTTTGTCGTAGGAAGTGTAAGGCTCGCCCGTCGCTTTTTCGCCCAAAAGAATTACGCCGACGATTTCATCTCGAATGATTAACGGAAGAAGCAGTTCGATTTTTTTTCTCTCGAAACTGTTGTCGTAAATTTGAAAAAACGGCAAAACCTTCGCCTGTGAAGTTTCAATCGGAACTAAACCGTTCGTCAAAAACTGCCGCTCGTCTTCGTAACACAAAGTCAGACTGAGCGGAAAATCGTCGCCGAGTCCGCGCACGGCGAGCATATTGAGTTCGTGTCCGAAACGCGAATAACGCGCCACGCCGCCGCGCATAATTCCCAGCGAGCCGAGAAGCAGATGAAGCGACGTGCGAATCATTTCTTGGAAATTACTCTTTTGGGAAACCTCGTGTCCGAGTTCGGCGAGCGCGCCGAAAGTATGAATTAGTTTTTGTTGATTTTCTGCCATTTTTTATAAGCGAGCAATGAGAAATAAAAAGCAAAATTTCTCATTGCTCATTTCTCGATTGTTATGTGGCTCGTCAAACCGAGCATCTCGAAAAGTTGAATCGTGTCGTCGTTGACATCGGAGAAAACGATTTCCGCTCCCTTGTCCTCCGCCGCGTCAATTACGCCGAGCAAAATCGAAACGCCGATGCTGTTGACGATTTCGGTTTCGCGGAAATTGACGACGAGCGTTTTCGCGCCCGCGTCCAACTGCCGACGACATTCGCGCTCGATTTTTTCGCCGGTCAATTTGTTCAAATAATCGCTGGCGTAGACGGTTGCCGTTTCGCCCGAAGTTTCGACGGGAACTTTATATTCTTGATTCACGAATTTTGTTAGAAGCTGTCGGTTAGATTTAAGACTCGAAATTTAACTTAAAATTATCGCGCCCGATTGTCAACTATTTTTCAGATATTTCGTCATCGAGATTCGCGTTCCGTCATCAACGCTCTCGAATTTTACTTCGTCCATCAAAGATTTTATCAGCTTCAAACCCCAACCGCGCCGACCTTCTTCAGGCGCGAACGCTTCCGCTTTTTTGTCCGCCAAACGCAAGCCGCGATTGGAAATCGTGATAATAATTTTATCGTTTTCGACGATGAATTTCTGGTAGATTTTCCGGTCGGGACTCAAAGAATGTTCGGTCGCATTGATGCAGGCTTCGACAAGCGCGGTTTTGATTTGGTTGATTGCCTTCGGCTCGAATTGATGTTTGCGGGCGATTTCTTCGAGCGCGTGCGCGACAATCAATTCCGCGTCGTCGCCCATCGGCACGATGATTTCATATTCTTCGCCCGACGTTTCTTCATCGCGCAAATCCTTCGCGCCGAGAAATTTTCTCAAAAGCTCGACTTGTTTGCGGCTCGAACCGAAGGCATTTCTCGTTTGCAAAATTTCCGCCGCTTCCGGCGCAAAACCTTCGGGCGCGACGAGCCACAATTTATATTTCGGAAAGTTTCGCGCCAGCGCAATCATTTCAAGACGGTCGCACCAAAATTCGGTCGTCTCCGGCGAGGCTTCGAGCTTTGAATCAATCTCCGCCGCAATCCAGACCGTTTTGTCTTCTTCGGTGTAAGCGCGTTTTTCAAAACCGAGCGCGACGGCGACGCGCTCTTTTTCCGCAACTTGAATAATCGCCGGATAAAACGCGGCGGCGGGCGCGTTGAAAACGATTTGCGGCAGGCGAATTTTTTCCGAGTTACCGTCGAAGATTTCCGTCTCGTCCGCCCCTTTGTATCGCTCTTTAAAAATCGAATAATCGAGCAGCGCGACGGGCGTTTCCTGACAATCGAAATTTGAAAGTATCTCGCGCAAATTAACCGACGCTTGCCGACGATAAAATTTCGCCATCGTTTTCGGCGCACGAATTATAAATTCCGAGAGCGTTTCGCCAAAGACGGCGGCGCGATTTTCCGCGAGCGTTTCAAGTCGGTAACGCGCCCGAATGTAATCGTTCAAAACGTCGTTTTCGCTCATCGCCTCGATTCGGTTTGAAGACAGACGAATGATTTCGTGCCAATTCAAAAGCGACAGCAAGCGATGTAAATCTTTGTCCGATGCCGCGCCGTTCAACTGCTGACTTTGAAAAACATCTTCGAGATGCGGGCGTTCGGATTTCTCCTCGATCATCAGCGCGTCGTTTAAAAATTCGATGATATTTTTTTCGAGACGCGGCGCGGCTTTCCGAAAAATCGAATCGTAAAATCTTTTGATTCTGCCGCCGAAAATCTCGACCGCGTAAATTTTTTCGACTTGCTGAAAACTGTCTAAATTCGATTTATGTTCGTTTGCGGCTTGAAATAAAAATTTTATAAACGCCGGATTGCCTTTGAATTGCTCGGCGATTAAATCTCCGGTTTGTTCGTTGATTTCGACGGCGTATTTTTCCGCCAGATTTTCAACGAACAATTTCGCGTCGGAAAACGCGAGCGGTTCGAGACGTATGATTTCCGCGCCGGTTATTTTCGCGCTTCCCGTCTGCGCGGCATTCGACAAAAATCTTCTTCTGCCCGCGAAAACGAATCGAATATTTGCCCGCGAATAAATTTCTTTTAGCTCGCCGATGAAATCGATTTCGTCGGCGAAATTTTCGGCTTCGTGCAAATCGTCAATCATCAAAAAAACTTTTGCGCCGTTCGCATCGGCGCGAAGCGGCGCACTCAGACAGCTTCGGACGAACGAGCGTTCGTCATTTAGACGGCTTTCGTTTCCGCACGCCTCGACTAATTGGTCAATCCAATAACCGTCGTTCGCGTCGGCAAGTTCGGCAATTTCGCAAACATTCGGCGCGGTGTTTAAGATGCTTGAGTCGTTGCGCCGAAAGGCGATTATTTGAGCGAGAAAAGTTTGCAGAAAACGCGACGCGCAGTTTCGCACCGTGCGGTCAAATTCCTTGACGGCGAAATAAACGGGAATCGTCTCGGTTTGCTCGATAAAAATTTGGTCGTAAGTTTGTTTGAGAAGTTCCGACGCGCCGACGGCGGGCGCGGACAAAAGCAAAAGCGCGTTTGTTTTCGACTCGCCTCGCGTGTGCCGCAAAAGCGCGTCGAGTTCGCCTGTCCTACCGATAAAATTTTCCGGCGCGATTGTCGCTATAATTTTTTCACCCATTTTTCCGATAAGAGAGCGTGTAAATAAAATGAGATTCAAACAAGATAGACAGGACGGACAGGATTTTTATTTAGAAAATTTTATCCTACCTATCCTGTCCATCCTGTTTGAAATTTTCTCTGCTTCTCTACAATATCAATCTTTTTAATATCAATCTTTTTCGGCATCATTCAAATTTTCATAAATCTGCACGTTGTTTCGACCTTGCCGTTTTGCCGCGTAAAGTGCTTTGTCCGCCGCCTCGATTAATTTTTCAGCCGAATCCAAACTTATCGAATAACTCGCAATGCCGATGCTGACGGTTACTTGCCGGTTCGGAAAATCGGTCTGTTCGACTCGTTCGCGGACGCGCTCGGCGATGGTCGCGGCTTCAAACGAATTTGTCTGCGGCAGCAAAATCGAAAATTCCTCGCCGCCGTAACGCGCCGCTACGTCTTCGTCGCGCAGAGTTTCTTTTAAGGCGTTACCGACTAATTTTAAAGCGCGGTCGCCTTCCGCGTGTCCGAAATTGTCGTTGTAAGATTTGAATTCGTCCACGTCAATCATCATAAAGCTCATCGGCGAGCCGTGCCGACCGGAGCGTTTGATTTCTTCGGTCAAGCGTTCTTCTAAATACCGACGATTGAGAAGTCCCGTGAGCGCATCGGTTACGGAAAGATGCTCGAATTCGCCCGCTTTATTTTTCAAATCGGCGCGGTCAATCAACACGGCGAGCGACGGCATAATTGCGTCGAGCAGTTCCAAATCCGACTCGCTGTAAATATCGCCGTCGGCTTTTTCCGTCAAATTCAGCACGCCGATTTTTCGCGTTCCGATGGCAATCGGATAACTAATAAACGAATCGGATTTGTAAAGCCATTCTTCGGGCGCGGCACGCAAACCGATTTTATTTACGTCTTCGACGGCAACCGCCGCGCCTTCGATGAGAACATTTTTCGCAACTCGCTCGCCTAAATTTTTCGCTTCCCGTTTGATGAAATCCGCGCGAATTCCGGTCGCGGCTTTGGCGGTAAAAGCGTTAGATTTTTCGTCAAAGACGAGTAATGAAGTGCGCTCGGCTCGCATCAATTCGGCGGAAACATTTATTAGCTGCGACCAGAAATCTTCCGAATCAACGGTTTGCAAACTTTCGTTAAACCGCTCGACGGCGCGTTCGACAAAGCCGCGCCGCGCAAGTTGCTCGCGCAGACGCAGAATCTCCAAATCCGACGCGAGACTTTGGCAAAATTTCGCAATCCGGCGTTTCGTCACGTCGTCTTCGAGTTCATCGCCGACGATTAACGCGCTCCCGATTTCGCTGCCGACGGCGACGGGAAAAAGCCGAATCGTTTGCGGCGGTTTCAAAGTTTCGTCCGCGCTTTGCCGTTCGCGCATTTCAAGCGGCGACTCATTTCGCAACGCTTCGAGCAGATTTTCATCGTCCGCCGAAACACTCAATTTAATTTGCCGGTCTTTTAATTCGCCCGTCGCATAAATCGTTTCGAGCCGATTTTCCCGACGTTCGAGCCAAGCCAAATCGCCGAGCGAATAATGACCGGAAACAAACTGCATAACGGCGAGACACGCCTGCTTATAAGTTAATTCGAGGAGCGAGCCGAACAGCGAACGCCAAGCGGATTGCGGATTGCGGGTTGCGGATTGCGGATTGGCATTTTGGTCTTTGTCTTCCGCTGTCTGCGGTTCGCTCGCTTGCTGTTCGCCGCTTGCTGGTTGCTGTTCGTTGTCAGTCGTTCGTTGTTCGTCATCGGTCTGTCGCTCGTCGTTCGCCGATTGTTCGCTAATTGCCGTTTCTTGACTTAATATGTGTGATTCCGATTCTTGACTCAAGTTTTGAGATTCCGAATTTGAAATTCCCGTTTCCCCGTCTTCTTTTCCCGTCTCGCTCAAACGCTCGACGCGCTTCGCCAGCTTTTTCAAGTTTTCTTCCGAACTTGTCAAAAGCACGTTTTCAAAAAATTCGTCCGGCGGAAATTCACTCCAATCGCCGTCGGCGGCGCGTGTCGTCGCGCGGCGATAATCTTCCGCTTTGGTGAACGCTCTGCCGACGATGGCAACCATTTTTTTATTTTCTTTTTTCATAGGAACAGCCAAACATTCCAAATTCGCGTAACATTTATAACCGACAATTTCTCCGGCTTCGGTCGCCCGCTCGAAAGCCTTGCCGCAAAACTTTTCACATTCGGGCGCGAACTTTTCTGAGTTATACAAAATGCGGCACATCGAATTATTATTCGACGAATTGTTATTCGACGCGCTCAACGCTGACGAATTCTCGTCAATTAAAACAATCGCCAAGCCGTTCCCGGCGGCTAAATTGTCGAGCGTCGTTTTTCGTGATTCCGCATTAGTTTGCACGCCTGTTTTCATTGAGATTTTAAGGCAAAATTTGTCTCGAACGAGTCTGGCAAATTTGTCTTTGAAAAATACTTATAAGGCTAAATATAACCAATCGCCGCCGAGTTTCAAGAAAGATTGACAAATTTTCCGATAAATAATTATGGCATATAAATTGTTGCTAAGACTATCGGGACGACAAAAATGAATTGATACGAAACGCTATTTGTTTTGTCGCCCGAAATTCAAGGAGGTTTTATGAGTAACAAATTAGAAGGAAAAAAAGTTGCGATTTTAGCGACGGACGGTTTTGAGCAGAGCGAATTATTCGAGCCGAAAAAGGCTCTGGAAGAAGCGGGTGCGATTGTTTCAATCGTGTCGCTCAAAAGCGGAGAAATAAAAGGTTGGAACAAGACTGATTGGGGCAAAACCATTAAAGTTGATTTGATTGTGGCGGAGGCGAACGCGGAAGATTTCGACGCGTTGGAATTGCCCGGCGGCGTAATGAACCCGGACAAACTGCGCGTTGACGAAAATGCGATTCGTTTTGTTAAGTCGTTCTTCGACGCGGGCAAGCCGGTGGCGGCAATCTGCCACGCGCCTTGGACTTTGATAAACGCCGAAGTCGTCAAAGGCAGAGAATTAACTTCATTTCACACGATAAGAAAAGATTTGGAAAATGCGGGCGCGAAATGGACGGACGCGGAAGTCGTCGTGGACAACGGACTCGTAACGAGCCGAAAACCCGACGACATTCCGGCATTTAATAAAAAGATGATTGAAGAATTTGCCGAAGGAAAACACCAAAAACAAAAAACGGCGGCTCAATAAATCCAGCGGGTTTTTGTCTTTTTCAGGCAAAAACCCTTTTTATCGCTCTGAATTTATTCGATACACAACTGTCTTATTTGCTATCACAAAAAGCGGTTCGTTTCGATTAAAGCAAAATTAAGCTCGAATGTTTTGACGAAATACGACTTGGCATACGGATTGTTTAGATAATAAATAGAAGTCAAAAATGTATTAAAAGCGAAACGGTATTTGACTGTAATTTTCAAAATTTAGGGAGGGATATTTTAGAAATGCAAATTAATGATTATGAAGCGACCAAACCGATTACGACGGACGCGGTGGCGACGGAAACCACAGGAGGAACTATGAACAATACGACAAAAAATTCGGCGACGAACGACGATGTTATTTCGACGCTGAACAATTTGATTGAAACATGTAAGGACGGACAGGAAGGATTCAAGCAGGCGGCGGAAGGTGTGCAGCGTTCGGATTTAAAAACGACGTTTTACGAACTCGGACAACAACGCTCGCAATTTGCGGGTGAATTGCAAACTCTCGTCAGAGAACTTGGCGGCGACCCGGAAACTACATCAAGCACGACGGGCGCACTACATCGCGGCTGGATAAACATCAAATCGGCGATTACCGGACAAGACGACGGAGCGATTTTGAACGAAGCCGAACGCGGCGAAGATGTGGCGAAGAAAGCCTACAAAGATGCTCTAGCGTTAAGCCTTCCGTCGAATGTGCAAACGATTGTGCAGAGACAAGCCGACGCAGTTTTTGCGGCGCACGATAAAGTCAGAGATATGCGCGACTCGGCAAACGCGGCGACAACTTAAAAGACAAATTATTCTTTTTCATTTACAGCCTAAAATTACGGGAGCGAAAACGCTCCCTTTTTTGTTTAGATTTTTAAATTAACACCAAGGCGCAAAGACGCAAAGTAAGAAAGAAATTTCCCGTTTGATTTTAAAACTTTGCGTCTTTGCGCCTTTGCGTTAAAAATCAAACTCCGACCACGCCCAAATTTTCCGCCGCGTTTTCTTCGATATGCGGGCGTTCGGGCGAGATGCGGATACAGGCGGCGTAATGCGCCGGTTTTATTTCGACAAGTTGCGGTTCGATTTGTCTGCATTCGGCGATGGCATATGGACAGCGCGTATTGAAATGACAGCCCGACGGCGGATTTATCGGCGAAGGCACGTCGCCCGTTAAAATAATTCGCGTTCGTTTGGCTTCGATTTTCGGGTCTGGAACAGGCACGGCGGAAATCAAAGCCTTCGTATAAGGCATCAGAGGTTCTCGATAAACCGTTTTCGCATCGCCGAGTTCGACGATTTCGCCGAGATACATCACGGCGATTCGATCAGCGACGTGGCGCACGGCGCGAAGGTCGTGCGAGATGAAAAGATAAGTTAAATTCTTTTCCTCTTGTAGTTGATTCATCAGATTCATAATCTGCGCCTGAATCGAAACGTCGAGCGCGGAAATCGGTTCGTCGGCGACGATAAATTCCGGGTCAACTGCCAGAGCGCGGGCGATGCCGATTCGCTGCCGCTGCCCGCCGGAAAATTCGTGCGGATAGCGTTTTGTAAAACGCCGATTCAAGCCGACGGTTTCCATTAAATTCTGCACTTGTTCCTCAACGGAATTTCCTTTCAGCAAATCGAATGTTTTGATCGGCTCGCCGATAATTTGCCCGACGGTCATTCGCGGATTTAAGGATGCGTAAGGGTCTTGGAAAATCATTTGCAGATGTTTTCTCTGCTCGCGCATTTCGCTGTTCGAGGCGTTCGCCAAATCTTTGCCGTTATAGAAAACCTGTCCGCCGGTCGGCTCGGTCAGACGCAAAATCGCTTTGCCGAGAGTTGATTTTCCGCAGCCCGATTCGCCGACCAAGCCGAGCGTTTCGCCTTTTTTTATGTCAAGAGAAACGCCGTCAACGGCTTTGACGACGCGGCGCACACGACTTCCGCCCGTGATCCTATCCAAAAGACCGCCGCCGCCGAGGTCGTAGTGAACCTGCAAATTTTTAAGCGAAATTAAATTTTTTCCGTTGGTTTCAGACATTCTCGGCTTCATTCTCCTTTAATGATTCGGCATAAACTTCCTTCGCAAAATGACACAGCGACCAGTGATTTTCGTTGATTTGCACGAACGGCGGAAATTCCCGCGTGCAAATTTCTTCGGCGCGTTCGCAGCGCGGCGCAAACGGACAGCCCGGCGGCAGATGCGCGACATCCGGCGGAAGTCCCGGAATTTGATAAAGCTCCGTTCCTTCTTCGTGCGCCGGGTCAGGCACGGATTTTAATAATCCTTTCGTGTATGGATTTGCCGGAGTCGCAAATAATTCTTCGGTCGGAGATTGCTCGAAAACTTTTCCGGCATACATCACGATAATTTTATCGGTCATTCCTGCGACCACGCCCAAATCGTGCGTGATAAGAATTACGCTCGTTCCCATTCGCGCTTTTAAGTCTTTGATGAGTTCGAGAATTTGCGCTTGAATCGTTACGTCCAAAGCAGTCGTCGGTTCGTCGGCGATTAACAATTCCGGGTCGCACGAGAGAGCCATCGCAATCATTACGCGCTGGCGCATTCCGCCGGAAAATTCGTGCGGATAATTGTCAATCCGATTTTTCGCGTCGGGAATGCCGACGGTTTCAAGCATTTTTATTGCGTGTTCGCGGGCTTGCTGTTTCGTATATCCGAGATGAAGCCGCGTTACTTCGGTCAACTGCGTCGAGATTTTCAAAAACGGATTCAGAGAAGTCATCGGGTCTTGAAAAATCATCGCAATGCGTTTGCCGCGAATTTTTCGCACTTCGTCAATCGAAAGTTTTCTGACATCAACGCCGTCAAAAATTATATCGCCATTGACGATTTTTCCCGGCGGTTCGGGAATCAAGCGCATAATCGAAAGATTCGTTACCGATTTGCCGCTGCCCGATTCGCCGACGATTCCCAAAGTTTCGCCTTTCTCCAAAGTGAACGTGATGCCGTCAACCGCTTTGACCACGCCGTCTTCGGTTTGAAAATACGTTTTCAAATCGTTGACCGATAAAATTGTGCCGTTGTGTTCGCTCATTTATTTTCCGTGCATTGTCTCAAACCCGTTTTTTCAACTACGTCAATCACCGTTACCACATCTTTGCCGCCGGATTTTCGATAGTAAAATTCGATGCCGCGATAACGAAGACCTTTTTTCGCCGTGCCGTAGATTTTTCTCACGTCATCAAGCGTGCTTTTGCGAAGCGTAATTCCGCGCGACGTTTTCGCCTGATACGGCGAGCGAATTTCAATGTCGAAAATTTCCTGCCGTTTGTCCGCCTGACAAATGTAAAACGACACGCCGTTCGGATATATCATTTGATACGAATAATTTTTGTTCGCAGTCCATTTGTAATCTTTCCCGAATTTTTTTTCGACATCTTTTTTGTTCGATTTGCCAACCGTCAGATTTTCGATGCCGACACCTTCTTTAATGATATTCGTTTTTTGCTGCGCTTTGATCGAAACCGAAATAAAACAACTCATCAGCATCGCCAAAATAATTGACAGATGTTTAAGTTTCATTCCAACTCTCCTAGAATTTTCTCGTCTGCGGATCGAGCGCGTCGCGCAGACCGTCGCCTAAAAAGTTCAGCGAAAACAAAGTCAAAGCCATCGTTACGCCCGGAAAAATCAACTGCCAGGGAAAGACGGAAATGTTTTTTATTCCGTCCGCCGCCAGACTTCCCCACGAAGCGTAAGGTGCTTGAACGCCGATACCCAAAAATGAAAGAAATGCTTCCGACAACATTACCGAAGGAATCGTCAGCGTCGCATAAACGATGACAGGTCCGAGCGCGTTCGGAACTAAATGGCGAAAAATAATCGCGGGCGTGGAAACGCCGGTCGCCCGCGCCGCCATTACGAATTCCTGATTTTTTAACGAAAGAATCTGCCCGCGCACGACTCGCGCCATCGTCAGCCACGAGACGAGTCCGAGCGCGAAAAAGAGTAAAATAATTTGACTTAAACCTGCCGAACCGCCGCCGCCGACAGAGTTGGCGATTGCCTGAATCCACTGCGGCGTGTTCGGTCCACCGAATACCGATAACAAAACGATGACGATGAGAATATACGGAACGGCGTAAATAATATCCACGAGGCGCATCATAAAATTATCAATTTTGCCGCCCAAATATCCGGCAGTCGCGCCGTATGAAACGCCGACAATCAGCGAAACGATGGTCGAGATAATGCCAACCATCAAGGAAATTCTGCCCCCTTGCAAAACGCGAGCGAGAATGTCGCGCCCCGAATCGTCCGTTCCCATCGGATGTTGCAACGATGGCGGAAACGATTTGATTAAATTGCCGTCGGGCGGAATAAAATCGTATGTGTAGCCGGTCGCCCATTTGATAATTGCCGGTCCGATGATGACGGCAATCGCCGTCAAAATAACGATGACCAGACCGAAAACCGCAAGTTTATTTTTCAGCAGACGCTTCCAAGCATCCTTCCAAAGCGACGCGCCTTTAACGACTTCTTGTTCTTCCATAAAATTTATTCGTAACGAATTCGCGGGTCTAAAAATGCGTAGGAAATATCAACCAACAAATTGAAAATCATAATCAAAATCGAAAGAAACGCGACGATGCCTAAAATCAAAGGCTCGTCCCGATTCAAAACCGCTTGGATAAAAATGTTGCCTAAACCCGGAATCGCAAATACTTTTTCGACGACGACCGTTCCGGCAAGCAATGCGGCGAGCGCGGGACCGGTGAACGATACGACCGGAATCAAACCGCCGCGAACCGCGTGTTTGAGCAAAACTTTCCATTCGCTTAAGCCTTTGGCTCGCGCCGTGCGAATGTAATCCGAGCGCATCACTTCGAGCATTCCGGCGCGTGTCAGCCGCGCGATATATGCGGCATAAATTGCGGAGAGCGTTATCACCGGTAAGACATAACTTAAAAAGCCGCCGACGCGGGCAGGCGGAAGCCAGTAAAGCCATAACGAGAAAACCAGCACCAGAATCGGACCTAAAACGAAATTCGGAACTGACAAACCGAGCATTGCCAGCGACATCGAACCGTAATCAGCCGCCGTATTCTGCTTGAGCGCGGCGATGATGCCCGCCGCGAGTCCGATGATTAACGCCAGAATATAAGCGAGAATCCCGATAGTCGCCGAATACGGAAAATGCCGTCGGATAATTTCGTTAACCGACTGCCCTTCGTATTTGAGCGAATCGCCGAAATCGCCGCGCACGATATTCCCGATCATAATGCCGTATTGCTGATACCATGGCTTGTCGAGTCCGTATTTCTTTTTGATATTGGCTTCAATGGCGGCGGGCAATTTCTTTTCGGACGAATAAAAACTTCCCGGTGCCATTCGGATTAAACCCCACGTCAAAGTAACGACGAGCAAAGCCATCGGAATGATAATCAGCAATCGGCGAATGATGTAACTTAGCATATTTGTCAGTTTCGGTTATCGGTTATTTCTTTCTTTTGGAATTGCCGTTTTCTCCGTTGAAAAATTTCTCAGCCATTAAAATCACCGCGTTCAAACGCTCATCTGTTTCCTTCTGCCCTTGGCGTAATTCTCTAACATCTACGCTTAGTTGGTTGATATTTTTTGTTTGTTCGGCAATCGCATCTTTTTGCTCAACCGAAGCGTTGTATAAATTTAGACATACGCGCTCCAAAACATTTACGCGTTTTTCGCCTTCTTTCTGCGTTTCCTGGAATTTTTGAATATCAACCGTAAATTGCGCTTGATTAGTCAAAATAAACTCAATCGTTTTTTCTAACTTTTCGTCATCCATAATTTACTCGGCGTCGTTCGATGCTTTCTGCGAACTCATCAAACGGCTTACCTGCTCGTCTACCGCCGCGTCCGATGTTTTCATAATGTTGTCC
>JBPCMK010000080.1:0-18366 GCA_051002375.1 Pyrinomonadaceae bacterium
GCGTCGTGACGAACATTGACCGCGAACATATGGAATCTTACAAAGGAATGGAAGACGTTACGCAGTGCTTTACCGATTTCGCCAACAAAGTTCCGTTTTACGGCGCGTGCGTTTTGTGTCTCGACGACCCAAATGTGCAGTCAATTATTCCGGCGATTAAACGCCGCCGCGTAACTTATGGATTCACCGCGCAGGCGGACGTTTCGGCGCACAATATTTCATATAACGAAAATTTCGGTTCGACATTTACGGTCTGGAAAGGCGCGGAAGAATTGGGCGAAATAAATTTGCCCGTTCCCGGCAAACATAATGTTTATAACGCACTCGCGGCAACAACCGTCGCACTCGAATTGGACATCGCGTTTGAAAAAATCGCCGAGGCTTTTTCAAAATTTCAAAATGCGAATCGCCGATTTCAGTTTAAGGGCGAAGCGAACGGCATCACGGTCGTTGACGATTACGGACATCATCCGACGGAAATTTCGGCGACGCTCGCAGCAGCGAAAAACGGTTCGGGCGGACGGCGCACGGTCGTCGTTTTCCAACCGCACCGCTACACTCGCACGAATGAATTGATGGAAGATTTCGCGCGCTGTTTCAACAACGCTGACGTGCTTTATATTTTGGATATTTACGCGGCGAGCGAGCAGCCGATTGAAAATGTTACGGCAGAAATTCTGACGGAAAAAATCAAAGAGTTCGGACACAAAAACGTGCAGTATATCGGCGACATCGAAACAGCCGCCGCGCGGGTTACGGAAAATACGCAGGCGGGCGATTTGATTATCACTTTGGGCGCGGGAAGCATTACGCGGCTTTCCGATGAGATTTTGGAAACTTTAAAGAAAATTTAGCCATAGAGAACACAGAAGAGAACACAGAGAGAAAATAAAACGTGAGGAATTTATAAAGTGAAAAATAATTCGCGTAGTTTGCGGCGGCAAAACTCTGAGTTCTCTGTGGCTAACTAAAAAACTATGGCAACACGAAAGACAACGACGCGCAAAACAAATATGGCGACAAAACGTCCGCGACGGCGAACGACGACCAGCCGCGGCAGAAAAAATTCGGGAACGCTGACAAACTTTTTCGTCCCGCTATTTTTCATTTGCGGCATTTTATTCTGTTTGGGTTTTTTGATGTTTATGGGTTATCGAACGGTTACGGCTTCGGATTTTTTCGATGTCAAAACGATTGACGTGCGCGGCACATCTCGCACTTCAAAAGACGACGTAGAAAAAATCGTTCGCAGTCAAACCGAAAAATCCGGCGTGTGGAACGCGGATTTGAACGAGATAAAAACGAATGTCGAGAAATTGACGTTCGTCAAATCGGCGGTCGTCTCGCGCGTCTTGCCCGACGGTTTGCGCGTCAGCGTGAGCGAGCGCGTTCCGCGCGTCGTGGCACATTTGAACGCGGGCGATTTTTGGATTGACGATGAAGCGTCAATTCTCTGCGCGGTCGGCAAAACAGAGGAACGTCCGCCGTTCGTTCTGCGCGGTTGGGACGAATCGAAAACCGAACGCGCCGCCAAAGACAATCAAGAGCGCGTGAAAATTTATCTGAAAATGCTGAATGAATGGCAAGATTATGAACTCGCCAAGCGCGTTACTGCGGTCAATCTCGCCGACTTGCAAGACCCGCAGGCAATCGTCCAAGATTCGGGCGAAGCTGTAACGATTTCGCTTGGCAAGGAAAGTTTCGCCAAGCGTCTGCAAAAGGCTTTGGAAGTTGTGGCGAACAAGGGAAATCAAATCGAGTCGGTCATTTCAAACGGACAAAACGTGGTGATTAAATATCGTAATGGTTAAATCGGAAGGGCGGACGCGGGCGGCGAAAAAATATGAATCGTGAAATACAAGCAGTCGGTTTAGACATCGGAACAAGCAAAGTGCGCTGCTTGATTGGTGAATCGTCGGACGACGGCAAAATGAATATCGTCGGCATCGGACAATCGGAATCGCGCGGGCTGCGGCGCGGCATCGTAACGACAACCGACGCGGTTGTCGAATCAATCAAGCGGGCGGTCGAAGAAGCCGAGCGCGTGAGCGGTTTGGAAATTCACTCGGCAACCGTCAATTTTTCGGGCGAGCATCTGCGCGGCGAAAACAAATCGGGCGTGGTTGCCGTCGCCGGCGCGGGACGCGAAATTTCCACCGAAGATGTCGAACGCGCGGTCGAGTCGGCGAGCGCGATGCAGCTTCCGGCAGGTTGGGAAATCGTTGACCGTCTGCCGCAGGAATTTATCATTGACGGGCAGGACGGAATCGTCGAGCCGATTGGAATGCGTGGGGCGCGTCTGGAAAGTCGCATTCACGTCGTATCGAGTCCGAGCGCGGGCAAACAAAATATCGTCAAGGCAATTCACCGCGCCAATCTCGAAGTCGAAAGCATAATTCTCGAACCGCTCGCGGCGGCGAACAGCGCATTAACCGACGACGACAAAGAATACGGCTGCGCTCTGGTCAACATCGGGGCGGAATTAACTTCGCTGATGATTTTCGGGCGCGGCGCAGTGCAGCACACGGCAGTTTTTCCGTTCGGCGGAATGCACTTTACGAAAGACATCGCGGTCGGCTTGCGCGTCTCGATTCCCGAAGCGACGAAGATAAAACATCTCTACGGATGCGTCGCCGGATTTTTGATGAGCGAAGAAGAAAAGCAGTCGGTCATCGAGATAATGCCGGTCGGCAGACAGGAAACCAGACAACTCTCGAAGGAAATTTTGTGCGACATAATGCAGCCGCGGGCGGTCGAATTATTGCAGCACATCGCGCACGAAGTTTTCGCGGTTCGCGGACAGATTTCGAGCGGCGTGGTTTTGACGGGCGGCGGTTCGCTGTCGCGCGGAATGGTCGAGATTGCCGAACAGGTTTTCGACGCGCCGACGCGCTTGGGATTTTTAGAGCCGACGCGCTTCGGCGGACTTTTGGACGAAGTGCAAAGTCCCGAATGGGCGGTCGCGGGCGGTCTGGCATTGGATTCTATGCGCTCGCAAATCCGTGAAAATGCGTCGGGCGGAAAGTCGCCGACGCGCAAGGTAGCGGAGTGGTTTGAAAATTTTCGAGAAAAATTTCGATAATTTTAGATTTTTGTAACGTCTGGGCTGGATTTTTTACCCCCAATCGTTGTATGCTTTTTCGCCAGAGACACAATATCTTGTTGAAATCGGAAATCTCTCGAAAATTCAATCACGGTTAAGTTTTAAGCAGTAATTTCTTTGAAGGAATCATAATAATTTTATACGGACGGTCTTCCAATGAAAAATAATAAACTAAATATATTTATAGACGAGCCGCCAATCACGGGCGCGAAAATCATCGTCATCGGTGTCGGCGGCGGCGGCAGTAATGCGGTTAATCGAATGATTGAAGCGGGAATTAAGGGCGTTGATTTTATCGTCGTCAATACCGATTTGCAAGCATTGAACGATTCGCAAGCTCCGGTGAAAATCCAACTCGGAAGCAACTTGACGCGCGGACTCGGCGCGGGCGCGAATCCCGAAGTCGGGCGCAAGGCGGCAATCGAGGACACCGATAAAATTATAGATGTTTTGCAGGGCGCGGATATGGTTTTCGTAACGACCGGCTTGGGCGGCGGAACGGGAACGGGAGCCGCGCCGGTGATTGCCGCGCTCGCCATCGAACTCGGCGCGTTGACCGTCGCCGTCGTTACCAAACCGTTTACCGTCGAAGGCAAAAAGCGTATGCGGCAAGCTGAAGAAGGACTCGCCGAATTGCGCGGGTGCGTTGATACGATTATTACGATTCCGAATTCAAAGTTAAAAGAAGTTGAAGAAAAAATTTCGATTATGGATGCGTTTCAACGCGCCGACGATATTCTGCTGCAAGCCGTGCAGGGCATCTCGGATTTGATAACCGTTCCCGGCATTATCAATCTCGATTTCGCCGACGTGAAATCGGTGATGCAGGGAATGGGCGTGGCGTTGATGGGCATCGGACACGGAAGCGGCGACGGCGCGGCGATTAAAGCGATGAAGGCGGCGATTGATTCCAAACTGCTCGAAGAAAATTCAATCAAAGGAGCGAAAGGCGCGCTCATCAACATCACCGGCTCAAAGGATATGCCGCTCGACGAAATTGAAGAATCAATTTCGCTCATTCATCAGGAAGCGCACGAAGACGCGAATATTATTTTCGGAACGGTGTTTGACGAAAGTATGAAGGACACCGTGAAAATTACGGTCATCGCCACCGGCTTTGATAATCACATGCAGATGACGATGCCGGAGACGACCGCGCCGGAAGTTTCCGCAGGCGGCATCGCAACCGCGCAGGCTGCCGGAAATTACAATTACAACTCGACGGATAGCGCAAGCAAAGAAGACATCAATGTTCCCACGTTTATTCGCCGACAAGCGGATTAGCCGGAGAGTAGCGAGTGGAGAGCGGAGAGGAGAAAAAAACTAATCGTTAACCAATGTTAGAACAAACTAAACGACTATCTTCTCTCCGCTCTCCACTCGCTACTCTCCGCAAATTAAAGTATGGGAGATAAATAATAATATGCCGAATTATCCGCGTCAAACCGACTTTGCGGACACGCGCAAGAAATCGCCGCCGCCGGCAGAGACCAACGCCGAAACTTTTTACTATAAAAAACAAATTGATTCGCATACGAAAATGGTCGTCGTCTTGACTGACGGCGAAGAAATCGTCGGCACACTCGAATGGTATGACCTCGACGCGCTCAAGATAAACCGCGCCGACGCGCCGAATATTTTGCTGCTCAAACAGAACATCAAATATATGTATAAGGCGGAAGAGGAAAAGTAAAAAGTAAAAAGGCAAAAGTAAAAAGTAAAAGGCAAAGGCGCGAAAGTTATTTTCTCACTTTTGTCTTTTTGCTTTTGAGTCGAACGGGTTGTAGGAAATAAAATAGTTTTTGTGAACATCAAAGAAAGCGAAGATAATTTTCAGATGAACAATGGATTGCCGCGCGTCGGCGTTACGATGGGCGACGCTGCCGGAATCGGCGCGGAAATTATTCTCAAAGCGTTAGCCGACGAGAGTTTGAAGAAAATCTGCGTGCCGATTATCATCGGCGATTCGGCTTTTTTACAAAAGACGGCGACTGATTTGAATTTAAAGTTTGATTTCGTCGAAGCCGATTCAAAACATTCGCCGGACGAAAATCAAACGGCGATTTACGATTTGAAAAATCTTCCGAACAAAATAAACATCGGTGCGGATTCCGCTGTCGCGGGAAAGGCTTCCGCCGAATACATCGAAACCGCCGTGCGGCTTTGGCGCGAGAGAAAAATTGACGCGATTGCCACCGCGCCGATTAGCAAAAGGGCGATTGCGCTCGGCGCTTATAATTTTCCCGGACACACGGAAATGCTCGCGCATCTGACCGGCACGAAAGAATTTGCGATGAGTTTTTTCGCCGAAAACTTGCGTGTCGTTTTGCTTTCGACGCACGTTTCGCTGCTGGAGGCGATTGAGTTAGTGAAGCGGGAAAAACTCGTCGAACTGATAAAATTTTCGCACCGCGAGATTTCAAAACTTTTGCGCCGAGACGCGCGTCTCGCCGTCGCCGGATTAAATCCGCACGCTTCGGAAGGCGGAATGTTCGGCGCGGAAGAAGCGTCGGAAATCGAGCCGGCAATCGAAGAATGCCGCGAAAAATTCGGAATAAATGTTTCGGGCGCATATTCGCCCGACACGATTTTTTTGCGCGGCTACAAAGGCGAATTCGACGCGGTTATCGCCTGTTATCACGATCAGGCGACGATTGCCGTCAAATGTCTTTCGTTCGGCGCGTCGGTCAACGTAACGCTCGGTTTGCCTTTGATAAGAACGTCGGTTGACCACGGCACGGCTTTCGATATTGCAGGCAAAAACATCGCGGAGGCTTCGAGTATGCAAGCCGCGATAAAATTAGCGGCAAAACTCGCATTGAATTCGTAAAAAATTTAAAGAATCTGTTACTATAAAAATAACGAGTGGAAGACGAGATTTTATAATGAGCGAACAGGACAGCAGCGGACAAGCAAAGGTATTGGTTGCCGACGACGACCCGGCGATTCTTCGTCTGGTCAAAGCGATAGTTGAAAGAGAAG
The DNA here is from genome assembly GCA_051002375.1 of Pyrinomonadaceae bacterium. GTDB lineage: Bacteria > Acidobacteriota > Blastocatellia > Pyrinomonadales > Pyrinomonadaceae. Next base: position 6,086 of record JBPCMK010000080.1, read on the forward strand.
GTTACGAGGTAATCTCGGCGCGGGATGGCAAGGAAGCGTATAAACTTTTGCAAACGGGCGAGCCGTTTGCGGCGGCGATATTCGATGTCGTGATGCCGTATATTCAAGGCACGGAACTCGTGCGATATATGCAGTCGGAAAAACGTCTGCTGAAAATTCCCGTGATTATGATGACGGCGGAACAAAATCCGCGCCTGTCTTCAGACAGTTTTTCGGCGGGCGCGGTCGCCTTTTTGCCGAAACCTTTTACGACCTCGCAACTGCAAACGATGCTGCGAATGTGCGTTCAGCGAAGTCAAGGAAGTTCTAAATAAAATCAGCCGTTAAAATCACTAATCGGCGCGACGTTACATCAAATTTTTGACGTAATGCTTGGCGAAATGCGTGATTGATTTTCGGCTCAGAGAGGAGATAAAACTTTCCGTGTCAAAACGCAAACTGCTTCTGGCAGACGATTCGATAACGATTCAAAAGGTGGTTAATTTAACTTTTGCCGACGAAGACATCGAGGTAATAACGGTCGGCGACGGCGACGCGGCGATGAAAAAATTTGCCGAAACCGCGCCGGATTTGGTTCTGGCTGACGTTAATATGCCCGGTCTCGACGGTTATCAAATCGGCGAAACGATTAAGGGCGACGCGGCGACTAAAAACATTCCGGTCATTTTGCTGGTCGGTTCTTTCGAGCCGTTCGACGAAGCCAAAGCGCGGCAGGTCGGCGCGGACGATTTTCTCACCAAACCTTTTCAATCAATCCGTCAATTAGTCAATCGCGTTTCCGATTTGCTCGACGCGAATAAAACCGTTGAGGCGAATGCTGAAACCGTCAACAGCTTTGATGATACTTTGGAAATGGAGCAGCCGGAAACCGATTCGTCTTCAGCGGAAAATTACAGCGACGCGGACGAGGACGACGAAATGATTCAAGCGAATCGAATCGAAACGCCCGCGCCGGACGAAGCCGGAAGGTTCGAGTCCGAGCCGATTTATGAATCTTCAATCGAAGATATTGATTTGACTTCGCTCAAACAGCCATACGATTACGAATCAATAAAGGAATTCGAGCAAGAAAACGATTGGGCGAAAACGCAGCCTTTGTCCGAAACTGACCTCGACCAAATAAGTGGTGCTTCATCTGAAACGGAAACGATTTCGTCCGCCGAAAAATTCGTTGAACCGGCGTATGAAAATGTCGCTGCTGACGCGCCGAACGAATTCAATCAAACTTCGCCGGACGTTAAAACGTCGTCGTCTTTTCATTTCGACGATTTGGATATACTCGAATTGCCGCAGCCGAAAACAAAATCTTTTTCTTACGCTGCTTCTGAAAATAAATTTGACCGACAAAGCGAAGCGAATAAAATGTCGGGCGAACAAACGGAAAATTTGTCGCCCGAAACGATTGATGAAATTGCCGACCGCGTAGCCGAAAAAATTCTCGAACGGGTAGTCGAGCGAGTCGCCGCGCAAATGAAAAAGAAAAAATAAACGAGCGAAATAATTAAAATTACACGCGGTTAGTTTTCGCCCCAAGAGATGAAAACCAACCGCTTTTGTTTTATTATTCTTGGAAAGTTGCAGGTTTCAAATAGTTGAAGTGAAACTACAACTCGAAATTTATGGAAATCGCCAAATCATACAATCCTGCGGAAGCCGAATACGCGCATTACAAAACTTGGGAAGCAAACAATTTCTTCGCGCCCGAAATCAACGAAAACAAAAACGCCGAAGCATTTTCAATCGTCATTCCGCCGCCGAACGTAACCGGCAGTCTGCATATCGGACACGCGCTGCAGCATACTTTGATGGACGTTTTGACGCGCTGGAAACGAATGCTCGGCTTTAAAACTTTATTTCTCGTCGGCGTTGACCACGCGGGAATTTCGACGCAGTTGATGGTTACGCGCCAACTGAAAAAAGAAGAACACAAAACGCCGCAGGACATCGGGCGCGAAGCATTCACCGAAAAGATTTGGGCGTGGAAAAATCAATTCGGCAGCACCATTACAAATCAGATTCGCCGCGAAGGTTTGTCGGTTGATTGGTCGCGCGAGCGTTTTACGATGGATGAAAATTTATCAAAAGCCGTCCGCGAAGTTTTCGTTACGCTTTACGAACAAGGTTGGATTTATCGCGGCAAGCGAATCGTTAATTGGTGTCCAAAGGACAAAACCGTATTATCCGATTTGGAAGTCAAAGAGGAAACGCGCAAAGACGGCAAATTTTTTTATCTTAATTATCCGATAAAAAACTCCGATGCGAAAATCACCGTTGCGACGACGCGCCCCGAAACGATGCTCGGCGACACGGCGGTCGCGGTGAATCCCGAAGATGAACGCTATAAAAATTTAGTTGGCAAAACAATCGAATTGCCTTTGACGAACCGCGAAATTCCGATTGTCGCTGACGAATATGTTGACGCTGAATTCGGAACAGGCGCGGTGAAAATCACGCCCGCGCACGATGCGAACGATTACGAACTCGGACTGCGCCACAATCTCGAACAACTCGTCGTGATGAACGACGACGCGACGATGAACGAAAACGCGGGAAGCGACTTTGAAGGTTTGGACAGATATGCGGCGCGTGAAAAAGTCGTCGAGAAATTTCAAGAGTTAAATTTGCTCGAACGAATTGACGATTATGAAATCGTTTTGCCCGTCTGCGAACGCTGCAAAACCGTCATCGAACCTTTCTTGAGCGAGCAGTGGTTTGTAAAAATGGACGAGATGCGCGACCTCGCGCTCGACTCGATGCGGCGCGAAAATTCTCCGCATTTTCATCCGCAAGTTCCGCACGAAAAAGTCTATACGATGTGGCTCGAAAACTTGAAAGATTGGACGATTTCGCGGCAGCTTTGGTGGGGACATCAAATTCCGGCGTGGTATGACGCGGCGGGAAATATCTTCGTCGCCAGAACGCGCGAAGAAGCGATTGAAAAAGCCGGAACGGAAAATTTGACGCAGGACGCGGACGTTTTAGATACTTGGTTTTCATCCGCGCTGTGGGCATTTTCAACTCTCGGTTGGGACGGCGAAACGACTGAAACTGAAGATTTGAAAACTTTTTATCCGACCGATGTTTTAGTTACAGGGCGCGATATTATTCGTCTTTGGGTTTCGAGAATGGTGATGACCGGATTGAAATTCATCGGCGAAAAACCGTTTCGAGACGTTATCATACACGGCACGGTTTTGGACAAAAACGGTCAGCGAATGTCGAAAACGAAAAATAACGGCGTTGATCCGCTCGACGTTTTCGATAAATACGGCGTTGACGCGACGCGCCTGACTTTGGCTGATTCGGCGACCGGGGTTGACTTTGCGTGGCGTGATGAAAAAGTCGAATCGTTTCGCAATTTCGCCAACAAAATCTGGAACGCGACGCGCTTTTGCCTATTAAACAGCGAAGGCGCGAAGGTTGACCAAACTTTTCTCAGACAGCAGGAAAATTTATCGGTCGCTGATAAATGGATAATTTCGCGCCTCAATAAAACCGCTTTGCAAGTCAACAAAGCACTCGACAATTACAACTTTCACGAAGCGACGCAGACGCTTTATCATTTCTTCTGGGACGATTTTTGCGATTGGTATATCGAACTCGTCAAGGACGAAATCACGTCGGAAGAAGTCAGCACACAACGCGATGCGGCGCGTTCGCGCATTCTGACGATTCTCGAACAAGCCTTGCGTCTTCTTCATCCGTTTATGCCTTTTTTGACCGAAGAACTCTGGCAAAAACTGCCGGAAGTTTCGAGCAAATTGCACAACGCGGCATATAGAAACGCGCCGCCGACGATTATGCTCGCCGACTTTCCGACGGGCGACGCGGCGATGATTGATGAACAAGCCGAATCGGAAATGCAAGCCGTCATCGAGTTGATTTCAAAAGTGCGAAACATTCGCGCCGAAATGAATATCAAACCGAGCGACAAGTCCGCGATTCACGTTGCCGCGAATGAAGATTTACAAAACATTTTTAAAGCGAACGAAGCGCAAATCTTAAAACTCGCCCGCGCCGAAAAACTAAATTTAAGCGAGTCGCTCGATGTGCCGAAAGCGTCAGCCAAAGCCGTTATCGCGGGCGCGGAAATCGCCGTTCCGCTCGAAGGCTTGGTTAATTTTGAAAAGGAACGCGAGCGGCTCGAAAACCAACTCGAAAAATTAACGGCGGAAAACGAGCATCTCGAAAAACAATTATCAAATCGCAATTTCGTCGAACGTGCGCCGCAGGAAAAAGTCGAAGAACTGCTGACACGGCTTGCGGAAATCCGGCAGCAAAGCGAAACTTTGAAATTAAATATCGAGGCTCTGACGTAAATATGAACTTTTTAGAAAACAGCGACATTCTCGCCGACATCGGCGAATTTCTGCGCGAAGACATCGGGCGCGGCGACATCACTACGCAGTCAACCGTTTCGCCGGACGTTTCCGGTTTCGGTAAATTTCTGGCGAAGGAAGATTTGGTGATTTGCGGTTTGGAAGTCGCCGAAGCCGTCTTCGTTCATCTCGACCCGGAAACGCCGGAAATCGAAACGACTTTTAACGAAGGCGAATTTATCGAAGCGGGAACAATTTTCGCCACCTTGAAAGGTTACGCCGACGTGCTTTTGACGGGCGAAAGAGTCGCTTTGAATTTGATGCAGAGAATGTCCGGCGTGGCGACTTTGACGCGCCAATATGTCAAATCGGTCGAAGGCACGAACGCGCAGATTGTTGACACGCGCAAGACTACGCCGGGTTTGCGAATGCTCGAAAAATACGCTGTAACCGTCGGCGGCGGCAAAAATCACCGCTTCGGTTTAGACGACGGCGTTTTGATAAAAGACAATCACATTGCGCTTGCGGGCGGCATCACCGAAGCAATCACGGCGGCGAAAAAAAGCGTCGGACATCTGCACAAAATCGAGGTTGAAATTTCTAATTGGGCGCAGCTTCGTGAAGCGATTGACGCGGGCGCGGACATCGTTCTGCTCGACAATCAAACGCCGGAAGAAGCACGCAAATTAGTCGAGATGGCGCGTTCGCTCAATCCGTCGGTTTTACTCGAAGCATCGGGCGGAATGAATTTGGATAAAGTCAGATTTTTCGCCGAAGCCGGAGTTGATTTAATCTCGGTCGGACGCTTGACGCACTCGGCGCGGGCGGTTGATATTTCCTTTAAGATTCAGGCGATTTGAAATGAGCAGTAAAAATTAAGAATTTATTTTAGCAGGCGAATTGATTTTAGGATTTTCTTCGCTCGTCAAAATCAGCATCTCTTCGGTCGGTCTGAAAAACGGCAAAAACCAAATTATTAAAGTAAAGATAATTAACGAAATCGCACAGGCAATTCCGCCTTCGATGCCATAATCGCCGCCGTTCAAAAAAATCGCGCCAGTGTTTGTCATTCGTAAAAGCGGCGCGATTGTGATGTCCGTAATGCCGCTGACAGGCGAGCCGAGAAACGCTCCTTGTATCCAATTCCACGCCAGATGCAGTCCGAAAGCGAGCCACAAAGTTCTCGTTTTCAGATACGCGACGCTAAACCAAATGCCCGCTAAAATCGTGTTCAGCATTCCGATATAATTCGCGTTCGGATTTCTCAAATGTGCCAGCGCAAAAAAAAGCGAAGTCAGCGCAATCGCCAGCAAAGCTAGACGGGCGCGTGTGAAAGTCTGCAAAACGTAGCCGCGAAAAAATGCTTCTTCAGCCGCCGCCCCCGCAATGAAAACTAAAAGAGAAACAGCGAGCGTTGATAAAATGGCGGCTTGCCCCGCGTCTCGATTTAATTGAAAACTCGCCGCGCCGAAAACGATTGTTATCAAAGTTGCAAAACAAATCGAAAGCGTGCCGAACAGCAAACCCAAGCCGAAATCCTTCAGCCAATTTTTCGTGAACGATGCGCCGAGCGCGCGAAACGACAAACCTTCGAGAAATTTGCCGCACAGCCAGCCTAAAAAAAGCGCGGACGCAAGCAAGATGAAGTTCTGAATAAAAAATCCCGTCAGGCGTTTGTTGAAAAAACTGATCGGGAACAAATAAAAAATCGCGCCGAAAATCACGCCGAAGACGGACGACAAAAAAACGAGCGCGAGCAAAAAAATAGTCGCCCGCCAGCCGCTTCTGATGCGACCGTGTTCGTTGATAAAAATTTCGGCTAAGTTCATAAAATAATCGAGAGCGGAAAGTGAAAATTTTTGAAATCTTACTATCCGCTCTCCGATAATTTAAAGACAGGTTTGTTTAATGCGACTCAACCGGCTCGCTAACTTCGGTCGGTGTGGTCGGCTCTAAAATCAAAGAGTTGACTCCGGGTTGGATAGTTACGGGTTGACTCCAGACGGCGAATCCGTTGCCAGATTTGGTGATTGCAAACAAATAATAATTGTTTGGTTTGACATCTTTGAGTTGGAGTTTTCCGCTTCCGTCGGTCGTCGCGTTATAAACCGCATTTTTGCCGATAGCGTTCATCGCCTTGCGGCTAAAATCGCCGTAACGGTCTGGATAAACCATTGACATTCCAAGCGCGGTGAGCGGAGCTTGTCCGGTTTGATTTTCAATATTTGCCGTGTTGATAACGCTTTCTGCATCTTCTTTTAGAAGATAAAATTTAGTGCCGCGAACCGGCTGCGGACTGCCGTTTTTACCGAAGACTTTCGCTTCCAAACTGACCGTGCCTTTGTCGGGCGCAACCGTTTCGGTCGAAGGAACGGTCGTTATCGTCGGCGGCTGCGGCGCGGCTGAAGGCGGCACGACTATTTGACTCGGCTGCGAAGACGAGGGCGGCACGATGACTTGATTAGGCTGCGCTGACGACGGAACGCTGGTCGTTGTCTCGCGCGTCGAACTGCCGGGCTGTGTAACGCGGACATTGATATTTCTTTGCGCTTCGTCGTCGTTGCTATTTCGCATCCACGCGAATAAAACAAGTAGCAGAACCGCACCTAAAATTCCGAGCGGGATAAAAATCCATTTCGGAAATTCATCTCTCTCCGGCGGCAGTTCTCGAACGATAACCTTCGACTGCACGACGGGACGTGCAAACGGATGACCGCAGTTCGGACAAGCCGTGGCTGTTGACGCAACTTCGTGAGCGCATTCGGGACAAATTATTAAAGACATATAAAATTTTTCCTCCTAAATTCTGACAAGAGGAAGAATAACATTTTTTAGCACGGAAAAGATATAAAAATTTATGATAGACGAGCAAGTTAAAAATTAGAATGATGAATTTTTGAACGGCGAAACAAATGTCATTATTGATGAATAGTCAGACAATTTTATCTTGAAAAACCGTCCACGGAACCTGCTATAAATACAAAAAAGATTTTTGATATGTTTCGTGGATAGACTGTCTTTAACCTGCTTGATTACTTGCCTAGATGTTGAATTTCTACGACAAAAAAGGAGAACAAACTTTCGTTCGTTCTCCTTTTTTGTTTATCACCAAACCGACATATTACGGCACGAAAGCATTCGGAGTCGGCAGGTCGGTTGCCGCGCCGAACGACACACCGGTAAAGCCTGCCTGAGACTGATTCAGATACCAAGCTCCGCTCGATGGTCGAAACACCGCCACGTCTGCTTTGCCGTCGCCGTCGAAATCGAATTGTTTGTGATTGACGACGGTTGAACCCGTTATCGTGAAATTGCTGTTGTTGATGTCGAAAAAGATGTTGCCGACGGCTTCGACTTTGATGCGTCCCTGCGTCGTGGCAGTATTCGGGACGGTGATTTGCCGAGTTCCGTCGTTCGGCACGTTTGCCGACAAGGTTATTGGGAAAGTTTGTCCGCCGTCGGTCGAAAGTGAAATTTTGACGTTTGCCGCGCTAATCGGCGCGGCGTTCGTGTTGGCAACATTCCAAGTAATAATCTGCTGCGTTCCGCCCTGCCAAGTCGTCGGCGTATTTTCCGTGTTGACGATAAATGGACCTGCCGCCGCATTGACGACGACTGATGTTGCGGCATCGGCGACGATGCCGCCGCCTGCGTTATTGTCGCGCACGGTAACGCGGAAATTCATCGTCCGCGAAATCGAAGGCAGTCGTTCACCCGTAACGCAAGTTTCATCGGTGGCGCAGACATAACCGATGGTCGCGCCCGTCGTCGGCGCAAACGGCAGCCTTCCGGTATAAGTCAGAGGCGGCGTGTTAGCGTTGTTCAAAATATAATACAAATTCGGAAATGTGCGCGAAGACGATGCGGTCGCATTATACGCGCGGAAAATCGGACGCGCTGTGCCGTCTTCGTCGGTGTCAACTGCGCCGCCGCTGCGAGTCGGCGCACCGAGATCGAATTCTTCCCATAAATATGTCAGCGCGTCGCCATTGACATCGGTCGCCGTCGCGGTCAGCGTAAACGGCGTTTGTTTCGGAATGTTGAAACTCGCCGCCGTCGTTACGGGCGGCGGCGTGTTGCCCGTCGGCGTTATCGTGCCGCAACCCTGATATTGCTGCGGAACGGTGTTTTGCAGATAATCGAGCGTTTGGTCGAAACTGCGTAAATTGAAATACTCGATGGAATTAGCGGACATATTACGCGGGGCGCAAATTCCGCCGTAAGCCATAATCGTTACGCCGCTTGCCGGTTCGTAAGCCGAATTCGGTTCGCGCTGATTGCAAGTGCCGTCAATATCGTTATTAAAAGTATGGCTCATACCGAATTGATGCCCGATTTCGTGTGCGACAAAGTCAACTAAAAAAGCATCGGTATTCGGAGTCGGCGATCCCGTGAAACCTTCCGCCTTTTGCGCCGGACTGCAAAGGCTCGGACTAGAAGCCACACCGCCGACATTCGGACCGCCGGAAAGAACATGCCCGATGTCGTAATTGGCAGTACCGATAATTTGATCGAGAACAATTTGATTACGCGCCAAATCCATTAAACTGTCGCCGGTAAAACCGTTGGGATTGGCATCTGTGGAAACCGTGTTCGCGCCGCTGACCAGCATAAACGTCGTCGCCAAATCGCGCCGGTAAATCGTAATCAGACGATTGACGGTTGTTTGAATACCGGCAAACGCGGCAGTAACGTCGCCGTTAAAAAAATTCGTATATTGTCGGGTCGCGGAAAACGCGATGCGGTAAGTTCTGATCTGCGTTCCATTAGTAAATGCCGTCGGCGCGGTCGGGGCGGAAAATTCCGCCGTGTCGTTTTTGCTTCCGCGAAAGCCGCAGGCGAAAGGTTCGGAATTTTCGGGCAAATCGCCTTTGTAATAAACGATGTAATTCTTTTTATCGGTTAGGGAATAAGGATCAATCAGAAAAGTTCCGTTTGCGCCGAGAACGTAACCGTGAAAGCCGTTAGCGTTAAAATCGAAACGCGCCGTCGCCGTCGGGTCGTCAATGCCGCGACCGGAAAAAGTTTTCTAATTCGGAAACTGCGCCGCAATCGCCGCCGCGAGCATCGGCGATTCTTCGATGCGAAAGCGGGCGATGCTGCCGTCGGGTGTCGGAATTTCCAACACGACTTCGGTTTGTCGCGCCGCTTCGGTAAATTCGAGCGGCGCGTCTGCCGTCAAATTTTTCAAAGCCTTTGTGTCCAACCGATAAACCAGATATTTTTCTGCTCCGGTTACGCGGCGGCTTTTATCGGTGAAATCCGCTTCGTTGATATTCTTCCAAAGTTTTGACTGCTTGTTTTGTCCTGCGGCTTCAACTTGAAACAGGACGCACGATGAAACCAAGCACATCACGACATAAAAAAATTTAGACCATTTCATTTGATATTTCATAAGATTTTTCTCCTCGATTTATTTTGAATCGAAATATTAAAATTTAAGTTCTGGCGATATTACGCACGAATATTTAGATTCCTATTTATACAAACGAGATTTAAAGACAAAAAAGGTCATCGGCAGAATTTTTAGAACGAATTTGACAGTCAAAGATTTGATAAGATAATCTAACTAATCGTTTTTCATTTCGGGAAAGCGTGATGTTTGTAAGGCGCGAAAAGTTTTGTTTGAACTTCTTCAAAACGGAGTTTTAATTACAATCCACTTTTTCGGTCGGTTCGTCTAGGGGTCTAGGACACCGCCCTTTCACGGCGGCGACACGGGTTCAAATCCCGTACCGACTACCATCTTTTTTTCAATCATCGGCATCAAATTTTTAAATATTCGCTTCGCTCGACAGAAGCGAATTTTTTATTTTGGGAAAATGCGCTCGAAGATTTTTAAATCTTTTTCGGTGAATCGGCGTTTATTAAAGTTATGCGAAAATTTTTCTGGACGATTCTTTTATTATCAACCGCTTTTGTCTCGATCAAGGCGCAGGCGAATACCGATACGGTAATGGTTCTGCCGTTTGAAAATACGTCGGGTAAAGCGGAGTTTAATTGGATCGGCGAGAGTTTCGCCGACGCGCTTTCGGATTTGTTGAAAGTTCCGACGCTGAACGTGATTTCAAACGACGAGCGCAAAATTATTCAGCAAAAAATTCGCGTTCCCTTAACGGCTTTGCCGAGTTTGGCGACATCTCTGAAACTCGCGCGGGAAGGCAAGGCGACGCTTTTAATCGGCGGAAAATATAATGTCGTTCCGGCGCAGGGCGACACGGCGGCGACCGTCTCGGTTACGGCGAAAATTATTCGCGTCAACGAAGGCAGATTTTTGAGCGAGGAATTTCCCGACGGCAAACGCATTACACGCGATATTGTTCTGAATGATGCGCTGCAAAATTTGCAGACGATTCAAGGGCAGGTCGCATATCAAATTCTGTATCAGCGCGACAAGGCTCTGCCGTTTTCGCAAAATCAATTTGTCGAGTCGGCGAATAAAGTTCCGGCGCGGGCGTTTGAAGCGTATATCAAAGGTTTGCTCACGCCCGAAGCGGAAGCGCAAACACGCGAGAATTTTTTCAAAAACGCGATGCGGATTTACAGCGATGACGAGAAAACAAAAGGCGGAGTTTATGCCGATGCCGCGCTCGAACTCGGACATTTATTTAGAAATCAACAAAAATTTGCCGAAGCCGTTGATTATTTTTCGCGCGTTCCGCAGGACAGTTCACAATATGCCGAAGCCGCGTTTTACACGGGTTTGATTCAGTGGCAGCAGAAAAACTACGAGCAGGCGTTAGCGGTTCTGCGACCGCTCGCCGACGATTTAAAATTGATGAGCGTTTATAACACGCTCGGCGCAATCGCTGTGCAAGCCTCGCTTGCCGACAAAAAAAATAAGGGAAATTCCGAGAAACTTTTAAAGGAAGGTTTGGAATTTTTAAAGACCGCGTCGGAATCTGCGCCTGACGATACGACGGCGCGTTTCAACTATGGTTTCGCGCTTTTCTTAAACGGCGATTACGCCAATGCCGCGACGCATCTGCGTCCGGTTTTAGCGGCGAATTCGCGCGACGGCGAAGCGTATTTTTTACTTGCCAAAGCGTTAGAGAAAACGGGCGACGCTTCGGCAGCCGATTTTGACAATCAAGCGCGTCGTTTTTTGACCGATAATAATCGCTACGCAAAACTCGAAAGCGATTGGAAAAACGCGCAAATCGGCGAGATAAATACGCGCGTTCAACAGCCGCCGCGCAAGGATTTCGTCAGCGTCGTTTTAATCAAAAAACGAGCGACTCCGGTGAACGCGCCGGTCAACGAAACCGAAACTTTGCTCGCACAGGCACGCACGCTTTACAAAAACGGCAGCGACGATGAAGCGATGGGAGTTTTGAGAAAAATTTTGGCGAGCGAGCCGATGAGCGCGGAAGCGTATCTTCTGCTCGGCAACATTCATCTGCGGCGCGGCGATTTGGAGCAAGCCGTCAGCAGTTTGAAAACCGCTTTGTTTTGGGATAATCGCTTGATTATGGCGCACGTCGGACTCGGAAAAATCTATCTGCAAAAAGGCGATTGTCTACAGGCGAAAAATTATGCGAGTTCGGCTTTGGCGGTTGACGCGGAAGACCAGGACGCGCTCGGCTTGCAGCGTCAAGTCGAACGCTGCTCGAAATAATTTTGAGCAAAAAGGCGGCGGTCAAACCCGTCTTTAATCGAATGTCGCAAATAGTGTAACTTGCGGTTCAAAAAATAGAAGTTTATTTTCGCAATTTATTGAACTTTAATCGGCGCAATTAGTATTAAAGATTATTATCAACCCGATATTTATTGAGTTTAATAGTAAAAATTTGAAAATCAGATTTTATCTCCCGCCTGTGGCACGGTATGTGCTAAACAAGAAAGCGGCTAGCTTGTTAAAAATTAAAAAGTTTAATAAGACCCCGCCGCCAACTCTTCTCCGAGCGCAGTTTGCTATTGCGCTTGACCACCTTCCGAGCGTTCCTTCAGTTGTCCTTCCGA
>JBPCMK010000081.1:0-4974 GCA_051002375.1 Pyrinomonadaceae bacterium
TTCATAAACCCACAAAAGTTCGCCGTGCATCGGCTGCTCGAAATCCGGCGTTGTCAGACTCGCCGGACGACGATATTTTCCGTTCCATGAATGCGTTGATTCGTGGCTCAAAAGGTCGCCCAAGTCAATAAATCGAAGCGGATCGCTCAAGGCTTTCAAACCTACGCCGTCTTCACTCGACTGATGATGTTCCAAGCCTTCGCTGCCGCCGAAATCGCTTAACGTCAGCAGAAATTTGTAGCTGTTAAAATGATGCGCCCCGAACGCGATTTCTTCTTCTTTGACCAAATTTTTCCAGCCTTGCAGTGCTTCGGGTGTGTATTCCAACGCTTCGGTCGTGTCGGCGAAAATATCAATTTCGTGCGCCGCGCCAGCGACTTCGCCGAGCGGAACGCGCTTGAAATTTTTCCCGATAACGGCGGGCGAATCAACCAGCGTCGTTAAATTGACGGCTTTGAAATCAACCGCATTTCCATTTTCTTTGGCAACGGGCAAAGCCGTCGCGTATTTCCAATCGGCGGGAAATTTCATCGAAGCCGTAACGGAAACGTCGTCCGATTTCTCGCCGCGCGGATACAGAATCAGACGATTCCATTTGACGCGGGAAAACTGCGACGTGGCGATTGTTCCGGGCTGCGAAACGTCGTCGAAAACGATTTCGATTTCCTTCACGCCGTCGGGAATTTTTAGATGAAACGCGAACATCTCGACATCATCGCGCTGCCACGCTAATTGCTTTCCGTTCGCCGTGATATACAAATTGACAATATCGTTGAGCGTTCCGGTCGGCGCGTGTTCGCCCGGAATCCATTTCGGATAAAAGAGCGAAAAATCTCCGGCTTTGACCGGCATCGTTTCCCGAACGTGCAGAATGTTTCGCGCCGCTTCCGAAGCGTCCAAATTTAATTTAACGGAAGTTTGCGCGAAGGCGATTGAAACTTGAACCGCAAGTATAGCGAATAAAAAAAAGATTTTTCGACGATTGTTTTCGATGTGTTTTTTCATAGATTTGTAACTTCAGATAATAACAAAAGAATGGCGCAAAAATACAATAGAAATCGAGCGCGGCGAAAAAATTCGAGTTACCGTTTCAGATTTTATGAGAATTGAATTTTTATGATGCGGAATAGCTGAGAGATATGGAATTTCGATTATCAGTTATCAGCTATCAGCTATCAATTATTCCGAAAATAATTTTCCTGCCAAAAAGCGAGCCTCGCCCGCGTGAGCCGTTTGTTTTTACCACCGGCAAAGATTAAAATGTTGCTACCGTATGAACAAAAAATTATTTTCTATCTTTGCGATTTTTCTTTTTATGACAGGCGGCGTTTTTGCCCAGCAAACTTCGAGCGTTTCGCCGCGCGTTTATACAAGCGATGATTACGCCCGCGCCGAAAAGATGCTCGGCTTTAACACCGCGCAATATGTTGACCGTGCCGGAGCGCGTCCGAATTTCTTGCCCGACGGCAGGTTTTGGTATCGCGTTTTAACCGCGCAGGGAAGCGAATTCGTTTTAGTTAATCCGGCAGATGGAACGCGCACGCCCGCTTTCGACCAAACGAAACTCGCGGCTGCGCTTTCGACCGTAGCGGGAACGAAATACGATGCGGCGCGTCTGCCTTTCGCGCAGTTGAGTTTTTCGGCGGACGGCAAAAGCGTCGCCTTTGATCTTGCGGGAAAACATTGGGAATGCGACGTTTTAGGAACGCAATGCGCTTCGACAGCGGCGGCGAATAATTCGTCCGCGCAGATGAATTTCCGGCGCGGAACGCTCGAAGTTCTCTCGCCCGACGGTAAACGTTCCGCGTTTATAAAGGATTATAATTTATGGGTGCGCGACGTGGCGAGCGGCAAGGAAACGCAGTTAACAACCGACGGCGTAAAGGATTTCGGCTACGCGACCGACAATGCCGGTTGGGTTCACAGCGACCGCGCGATTCTCGTCTGGTCGCCGGATTCCAAAAAGATTGCCACTTTCCAGCAAGACCAGCGCGGCGTGAGCGATATGTATTTGGTTTCGACAAACGTCGGCGCGCCAAAACTCGAAGCGTGGAAATATCCTTTGCCGGGGGATAAAACGATTACGACGATTCAGCGCGTCATTATCGAAACGGACAATCCTAAAGTGATTCGCCTGCAAATGCCGCCCGACGAACATCGTTCGACCATCTGCGACGACGTTTCGTGCAACGGCGGCTGGGAAGACGTGCAGTGGAGCGCGGACGGCAAAACGCTCGCCTTCGTTTCCACTTCGCGCGATCATAAAAAAGAAAATCTGCGCGTTGCCGATACCGCGACCGGCGCGGTCAAAGACATCTACGAAGAAACTTCGCCGACGCAGTTTGAAGCCGGACAAGGCGCGGTCAATTGGAAATATCTGTCCGCCTCGAATGAGTTCGTCTGGTTCACCGAAAAAAGCGGTTGGGGACATTTTTATTTATACGATTTGACGACCGGCAAACTTAAAAATCAAATCACGTCGGGCGATTGGGCGGTCTGGCGAATCGAAAATATTGACGAGAAAAATCGCGTTGTTTATTTCGTCGCGGGCGGACGCGAAGCGGGAAGCGACCCGTATTTCGGTCATTTGTATCGCATTGATTTCGACGGCAAAAATCTGAAATTACTCACGCCCGAAGACGCGAATCACGAAGTCGTTTTATCGCCGGACGGCAAATTTTTCGTTGATAATTATTCTACGCCGAACACGCCCCCCGTTTCCGTCTTGCGCGATATGACGGGCAAAACGATTGTCAATCTCGAAAAGGCTGACATCTCGCGCTTGACGGCGACCGGCTGGAAACCGCCGATGCCGATTACCGTCAAATCGCGCGACGGCAAATGGGATTTATACGGTTTGATGTTCACGCCAACAACGCTCGATGCGTCGAAAAAATATCCGGTGATTGATTACATTTATCCGGGACCGCAGGGCGGCGGCGTTGGCTCACGCAGTTTTTCTGCCGGACGCAGCGACCATCAAGCGTTAGCCGAACTCGGTTTCGTCGTCGTGATAATTGACGGTACTTGCAACCCGCTTCGCTCGAAGGCATTTCACGATGTCTGTTACGGAAATATGGCGGACAACACTTTGCTTGACCAAATCGAAGGCATCAAGCAGCTTGCCCAAAAATATCCGTATATGGATTTGGAAAAAGTCGGCGTTTGGGGACATTCAGGCGGCGGTTTTGCGACAGCGGCGGCGATGTTTCGGTATCCCGATTTCTTCAAAGTCGGCATCTCGGAATCCGGCAATCACGACAACCGTAACTACGAAGACGATTGGGGCGAACGCTACATCGGCTTGCTAATGGGCGATAATTACGAAAAGCAGGCAAATCAAAATTTCGCCAAAAACTTAAAAGGCAAATTGCTGCTCGCTCACGGCACGATGGACGACAATGTGCCGCCATCGAACACTCTGCTCGTCGTTGACGCGCTGATAAAAGCGAACAAGGATTTCGATTTATTATTGATACCAAACGCCAGACACGGTTACGGCACGGCGAGTTTTTATATGATGCGCCGCCGTTGGGATTATTTCGTGAAAAATTTAATGGGCGCGGAGCCGCCGAAGGAATACGAAATCAAACCGCAGCAGGATGCGCGAATGATGGCGCGATAACCGGGAAGAAATTAACCGAGAAGAAATTAATAGGGATAAAAATAAACGGTTTAAGAATTCCTGATTATCCTCTTTATCCCTGTTAATTTTGTTGTCATTAACTTATCAATCTGGCAATTCCGAAAGCCGCGCCAGCCGCGATGCTGCCGATTAAGGTCGTTTGAAGCGCACTTTTGAGCGGCTTCGTTCCGGTGAAAGTTCCTTTGACGTAGCCGAAGACGAACAGCGCGAGGATGGTTACGCCGACTGACCAGAGCAAAGCCGTTTCGTTATGAGCGAAAACGAAATACGGCGTGAGCGGAACGAGTCCGCCGACGATGTATGAACCGCCGATTGTCAACGCGCTCTGCCAAGCGCGGCGCGGGTCGGGCTTTTCCAAACCGAGTTCAAAGCGCATCATAAAATCAACAAAATCCGCCGGACGTGCGGCGAGCGATTCGACAATCGGCATACTTTCGGCTTTCGTTAAACCGTAATCTTCCAAAATTTCCAGCACTTCGTCCTTTTCGTGTTCGAGCATCGTGTCAACTTCGAGCAGTTCACGTTTATACTCGCTGTCGTAATGCTCGACATCGGATTTTCCGGCGAGATAACCGCCGAGTCCCATCGCAATCGAACCGGCAGCGATTTCTGCGAGTCCTGCCGTAATGACGATTGCCGTCGAATCAACCGCGCCGGAAAGTCCGGCGGCGAGCGCGAACGGAACAGTCAAACCGTCGCTCATCCCGATCACGATGTCGCGGACGATTTCGCCCGAAGTAAAATGTTTTTCGACGTGCGGCGTTTGCGGCATAATTTTTAATATCTTGCAATTTTGCGGGCAGCTTCGATGATTTCGGAAACCTGCGGCAGAAAATAATCTTCCATCGGCGGCGCGAACGGCACGGGTGCGTCAATCGAAGCGAGGCGAATTATTGGCGCGTCGAGCCATTCAAACGCTTCTTCGGCAATGATGGCGGAAATTTCGCCGCCGATGCCGCCCGTCAAACTTGATTCGTGCAAAACAAGAGCGCGGTTTGTTTTTTTGACGGTATTCAAAATCGCTTCTTTGTCGAGCGGCGCAAGCGTTCGTAAATCTATCACTTCGACTTTTAATCCGTCTTCTTTTTCCAAAATATCGCTTGCGTCCAAAGCGTTCAAAACCTGTGCGCCGAAGGTGATGATTGATAAATCTACGCCTTTGCGTACTGTCCGCGCTTTGCCGATTTCGACGATGTAATCATCTTCGGGCAATTCTTCGCGCAGACGCGGCAGGCGATAAAGTTTTTTATGTTCAAAAAACAAAACCGGATCAGGATCACGAATCGCCGCTTTGATTAAACCTTTCGCGTCATACGCCGTCGAAGGCT
>JBPCMK010000082.1:0-59257 GCA_051002375.1 Pyrinomonadaceae bacterium
CCAAGTGGTAAGGCAGAGCTCTGCAAAAGCTTTATTCATCAGTTCGATTCTGATCGCCGCCTCCAATATTTCCTCTAAAAATTTCTTTTCCTTTCCGCACAGAACGGTTAAAATAAAAATGGGCGAAATCTAACGCCCGCGCTTCACGACAAATCTTTCCGGCAATTTAAATTCTTTTCGATGAATATTCTTTTAGCTTCGTTTGAAACATTAACCGGCTTGCCCGATTCGGTCGGTTATGTTTTTATTTTTATTTTGGGCGCGTGCGTCGGCAGTTTTTTGAACGTCGTCATTCACCGCGTTCCGAATGAAGAATCAATAATTTTCCCGAATTCCGCCTGCCCGAATTGTAAAAATTCAATCAAACCGTATGACAATATTCCGCTTTTAAGCTGGCTCGTTTTGCGCGGAAAATGCCGCAACTGTAAAAATCCGATTTCGCCGCGTTATCCCGCCGTCGAACTTTTGACCGCGCTTTTATACACACTAGTTTTTTGGCGTATCGGGTTAAATGCTTTTCTTCCCGTCGGTTTGATTTTTGTCACGGCAATGATTGCATTGATTTTTATTGACGCTGAAAATATGATTTTGCCGAACGTGATAACTTATCCGCTTCTCGTTTTCGCCTTACTCGCTCGTTTGATTTATTCGCTCGCATTCGGCGCGGCGTATTTCGCAGACTTTAAAGTTTATCCGTTGAATCAAATGACGAATTATCCGATTTGGCTCGTTTCGATTGTCGGCGCGATTCTCGGCGGATTAGTCGGCGGCGGCTCTTTATGGCTGGTCGGCGAAATTTGGAAACGTCTGCGCGGCGTGGAGGCGATGGGTTTGGGCGACGTTAAAATGATGTTTGCCGTCGGCGCACTACTCGGCTGGCGTTTGACTCTGCTTTCGATTTTTCTCGGCGCGTTTTCCGGCGCGGTCATCGGTGTCGTTTTGATTTTGCGCCAAAAAGATAAGGATTTACAGATGCAGATTCCATTCGGAATTTTTCTCGGCACGGGCGCGATAATCGCGCTTCTGTTTGGCGAGCAAATTATCAGTTGGTATTTTAAGATGTTTCTTTAGCAGACTCAGTTAATTTTAGCGGCGGTTTCCAGACAATTTTTTGAACAGTAAAAAAGTCCCGAACGCAGTTTTATGGCGCGGTCTTGCGGCGACCAAGTTCCGCAGCGCGAACATCGGACAAGCGGGACATTTTCCGCGCTCTGCTTGGTTTCGATTTGTTTTTCGTCGGTTTTATTCATTCGCCGCATTTTCCGAAACATTTGGAAAAAGTAAATCGCCATTTGAATTTGGCGGCGATAGCGGCTGGCGATGATCATCGCCAAAAGAAGAATCAGAGCGAGTAAAATAAACCACTTCATTGTTTTGGTGAATTGTTTTTGATTTGTGCGATTTGCGTTTCAAACTCCGGCACGGATTGATTGTCTCGATTGACTTCCTTTAATTGAGCGAGATATTTTTCGGCTTCGTTTGCTTTGTTCTCGCTCAAAAGCGTCTGCGTCAACACTTGCAGAGTTTTTTCATGTTTGGGGTTTGTCTGCAAAGATTTTTGAAATTCTGCGATTGCTCTCTCCGCGTCCGGCGGCTGCGTTAAAAAATAAGTTAAGCCGTAATCGGTTCTGACACCCACGTCCGACGGTTTTTGCGCTAATGCCGATTGATAAAATTCCCGCGCTTTTTCAAACTGCGCGTTGTCTTTTTTGGCATAACCGATGTCGAAATAAACATTGCCGAGCGTTACGACGACCGCGTAATCCTGCGAATTGTTTTCGTAGACGCGGCTTAAAATTCGTCCGACTTCAGCCAGCAGTTTCGTGTTCTGCTTCATTGACGCATAACGATAGAGAGCGAATCCGAGATTTTTTTGGAAAGCGTAATCGGTCGGATTGCGGTCGGCTTCGGCGATTTTTTCCTGAATTTCTTCGTCGCTCAAAACAGATTCCGAATCGTTTTGTTTCGATTCGGTTTGAGAGTTCTTCAGTCGGTCGTTTTCAGCGCGAAGCGTATTCAGGTCGCTGCGATTAAGAGCGTTGGCGAGCAAAAATCCGCCGACGAAACTGATGATAACCGCGACGATTGAAAGCCAAAATACTTTTCCGTTCATTCACAAAAATTCTAACAAACATCGCAAAAAAAAGCGACGGGCATTGATTTTCGCGGAAAATCAATGCCCGTCGTAAATTAAAATCGGATTTTATTTTTTCTTATTATCCGGCGCGATATACGACAAATCTTCGGCGCGGCGGCGCGGCTGCGGGTCTTCGGCGCGGCGGCGCGGAACGACCGCATTTCCTCGACGGTCAACGCTGCCCGCCGGCAAGCCTTTGCCGTGAACCGCTTCGACTAAAATGCGCGTTATCTCTTGCGAAAGCGTCCGA
Source organism: Pyrinomonadaceae bacterium (assembly GCA_051002375.1). Classification (GTDB taxonomy): domain Bacteria; phylum Acidobacteriota; class Blastocatellia; order Pyrinomonadales; family Pyrinomonadaceae. The sequence goes on from JBPCMK010000082.1 coordinate 2,388, forward strand.
TGCTCGCCGGCTGCGCGGCGGCGCAGAGATTCTTTCAATTCGTTGGGAACATACGCCCCGATAAAAACACCTTTTCGATTTGCCATAAAAAATTTCGATTTCTCCTCAATTTAATAAAATTATAAAAATATGCCGAGCAGAAGCGAGCAAGTCTGTAAGCCGAATTTTGTATCTGACGAATCAGACGGCAATCATTCATCTAGGCTATTCGTCGCCGAATAGCTCGAGCGACCTACCCGAAAACGCCGTCCGAATCGCTTCGGACTTTTGAGCGGGCAGCTCAAAAAATCGTTTTCCTATTTGGTCTTGCACCGCGAGGAGTTTACCTAGCCGCGCTTGTTGCCAAACGCGCTGGTGCGCTCTTACATTAAGTTCAAAAATGAACCGCACCGTTTCACCCATCACCGCAAAAATTCCGCAATCCGAAATCCGCATTCCGCAATTAAAGTGGCTGGTCTGTTCTCTGTTGCACTTGTCGTCATCGGCAATTTGCCGATGCCCGGACGTTATCCGGCTCGCCGCCCTTCGGTGTTCGGACTTTCCTCTTTTTGTTTTAACGAAAAAGCGACTGCCCGACTTGCTCACCCTGCAAGGTCTAAATATCTTAGCAAAAAATGTTCAACAAATACAATTTGGTTTTATTTGTTGAACATTTTTCGCTCAATTAACAATTTCGATGGTGTCTCCGGCTTGAATCGCCGGGTCGGGCTGCTTTCCGTCTTTGATTGCGTCGAGATTAAATTCGAGCGGCGATAAAAGACCGTCTTGATTTTTACGGCGCACGACGACTTTTTTAACGCTCTGCCGACGCAACCCGCCCGACGCTAAAATCGCCTGCGTCAAAGTCAAACCGGCGTGAAAATCCTTTTGTCCGGCGGACGCGACGTTTCCGCCGATGTAATAAAACTGCAGCGCGGACGAATCGGTCGGCGCAACATCGGAAGATTTGAATTCGATAATATCGCCGGGAAAAATCAAAACGTCGTCGGATTTGGAATCATTTAAGTTAATCGTTTCGGTTGTGGAATTAGTGCGTTTGATGACGGCGAGATTCGCCTTCGACTGAACGATGGCTTCGGCGCGGACGACGAAAAGCGGCATTGCTTCGCGCTGAAGATATTTTTCGCCCGCTTTTTCGACCATTCCGAGAACCGTTATCGAATGGCTCGCGTGTTCGCGCACTTTCACGGAAACCTGTGGGTTTTCGTAAAGTTTGATTTTCGATTTGAGCAAATCTTCAATTTCTTCGGTTGTCAAACCGCTAACCGAAACCATCTCTCCGGCGAGCGGATAATCAATCGTTCCGTCATTTAAAACCGTGAAATAAGTCGAATCTTTGGCAGGCGCGTTTTGCAGACTGATAAATAAAACGTCGCCCACGCCGATTTTATAAATTTCCGTCGGAGCAACGGCGGCGGTATTGGCGCGTTTGACGACTTCCAGAGTTTTATTGGCTGCCGAGCGCGTTTCGTAATTGGCGTTTTGATTCGTCGAATTTTCCGAATCAACCGAATTGTTTTCGGTTTCTTGAACGGGAGAAACTTCGGGTTTATTTTCCGTCTTATTTTCGTTTTCGGTTTTACTTTCGGAATTTTCAACCTTCTTCTTAGTTCTCGGATTTTGCGAATAACCGAAATTCAAATTCTTCGGCGCGGGCGCATCGGTTTGCGCGAAGGAGATTTCCGCGTCAAACACCGTGAAGGCGATAACGGCAAAGATTGAAAATTTTAGCAGCGCAGATTTTTTCATAATAAATAAAACAACCGCAAAAATCAGCTTATAAAATTTTTGCTCTTACTTTGAAAATTATCTTGTTGAACACAAAGATAAACCACATTTTCGATTTGAGCAAGTTTTTACGGCTCACATTCGGCGTTTTGCCGATGTCTGTATAAAAGACGAAAGACTTGCAGATTACAGAAATTTCAATTTCCGCGCCGTTTTTTTTTCGGAAAAATTTCCGACGGAAAAAGATGCCGCCATCTTTCGCCGTAAAATTTGCCAATCGCGCTTTCCACTTCGTCCGCCGTGCGGCACGTTTCCAATTTTTGGACGATTTCGCGGGCTTCCTCCAGAGCGATTCCGGCGATTATTTTTCTGACGCGCGGAATCGAGTTGACGTTCATACTTAATTCGCTTGCGCCGAGACCAAGCAGAATCGGCACATAAACGGGCGAACCAGCCATTTCGCCGCAGACGACAACCGGCACGCCGCGTTTTTCAGCCGCCCGCAAAACCGTTTTTATCGAGCGCAAAACCGACGGATGCAGCGTCCGAAACCAATCGGCGACCGATTCGTTATCGCGGTCAACCGCCAAAAGATACTGCACGAGATCGTTCGTGCCGAGACACAAACAATCAACTTCGTCGGCGATTTCGTCAACGGTCAAAACAGCCGACGGAACTTCGATCATCGCGCCGAGCCGCACTTCGCCGAATTTTATTTTTCTTTTTCGCAAATTTTCCCGCTCGCGCTCCAGAAATTTTTTCGCCCGCCGAATCTCCGCCACGTCGGAAACCATCGGCAGAATAACGCTGATATTATTTTGCGTCGAGGCTTGCAGAACGGCTCGCAACTGCGTGCGAAATTCCTTCGGGTGAGAAAAACTCAGGCGAACGGCGCGAAGACCGAGCGCGGGATTTTTTTCGCGTTCCTCGATTTCGTCTGTAAGCTGTTCGACGCTCAAATCGAACGTCCGAATTCTCACGCCTTCCGCGCCCGTCATCTCGCCGATTTTGCGATACGCGGCTATTTGTTCTTGCTCCGACGGGAAACCTTTGTATTGATTAAACAAAAATTCCGAGCGATAAAGTCCCACGCCTTGCGCCCCGTAACGCTTCGCCGCGCCGTAGCCCTTCGGCAAATCGAGATTGGCGCGAATTTTAATTTCCCTTCCGTCGAGCGTTTTTAAAACGCCTTTGCCGTCATCCGAAAGGTTAATACTGTCGCGTTGAAATTCATCGGCGGCAACTCGATATTTATTTAAAGTGTCTTGCGCCGGATTGAGAATTATCTGACCTCTGAAGCCGTCAACGACAACTTCGTCGCCGGTCTGCACGCGCCGCAAAATTCTTTTCAATCCCGTAACGGCGGGCAAATTCATTTCTCTGGCTAAAATAAAAGTGTGTGAAGTCCAGCCGCCGTTTTCCGTCAAGATGGCTTGCGGCTGACTTTCCGTCAATTCGATTAACGTCGAAGGTTTGACTTCTTTGGCGACGATAATCGAATTTTTTTCCAGACGGAGAGTTGATTTGCCGCCGCCGCCGAGAGCAGTCAAAAGCCGGTCGGCGACATCTTCCAAATCAATATAACGCTCGCGCAGATGCTCGTCGGAAATCAATTTATAATTGGCAATATATTCATCCGATACGACTTTCACCGCCCATTCCGCGTTGATTTTTTTCTCCGCAACGGCGGTTTCGACTTTCGTCTGAAGCGATTTGTCTTCGAGAATTAAAAGATGCGCGTCGAAGATATTCGCTCTGGTTTCCCGAACCGCGTCCGATTTGCTCTGGCTGATTTTTTTTAATTGACGCACGGATAAACGGACGGCAGCGCGAAAGCGGCGAAGTTCCCTCTCGATTTGTCCGGCTTCCAAATTTATTTTATAAAATTGCCGTTTGCGCCCGTAAAGACAGATGATTTTCCCGACGGCAATGCCTCTCGAAACTGCGCGGGCGTTGAGTCGAATTTCATTTTTTATGATTGTTGAGGCTGTTTTTTTTTGGCTTGAAGACTTCATTTGCAGCGTGAAGTGAAAATCGAGAGATAAAAATTATAATGACGGATAATTTAACCGTAAATTATTTTTCGCCCTCGTTTTTCATCTCGCGTTTAATTTCACTCCTTTTGATTTTTCGATGATAATCTGACAAGCGTCAGCGGCGTTTTCGGCAAAATCCAGCCAAGCGACATCGGCTTTGCTGACCACCAAATTATTTTCCCAGCATTCGACGACCGGCTTCCAACAATCGCCCAAAAGAACAAGCGGACGTTTTTCAAGAACGCCGGTTTGCAGTTTATTCCAGACGAGCGAAATTTCCGTAACCGTTCCCATTCCGCCGCGCAGAGCGACGAAACCGACCGAGCGTTCGATAAGATTTTGGAGACGCTCGTAAAAATGATTTGTTGCGACTTTATCGGTCAGATAGCGATTCGGTTCGTGGCGAAATTGATTCATCACGATGCCGAAAACGCGCCCGCCTTTTTCTCTTGCGCCGCGCGAAGCCGCTTCCATTATTCCCAAATATCCGCCAGTGCAAATCGTAAAACCGGCTTCCGCCAATCTTTCGCCGACTTCTTTGGCTTCTCTGTATTCGGCGGTGTTTTCGCCGCACCGCGAGCCGCCGAATATAGTTACGATTCTGTCTTTTTGATTTTCAATCACGTTTGTTTTTTGATTTTAATTTGTTTGAACTCGCCTCTTATTATAGCCAATTATTGTTCTAAAACAAATTGCTTAATCTCCGGTCGCCGCTTCTTCGGGCGTTTGATTTCCGGCTTCGTGTATGGCGCGGTTCGTGTCGGTGAAAAATAAAATTATACTTCCGACGATAAAGAAAAAAATCAGCGCGAGAATTGCTTGCCGGTAAGAATTCGTCGTTTGCGCGACTAAACCGAAAACGACCGGACCGATCCAGGACGTGCCGCGTTCGGAGATTTCATAAATACCGAAAAACGCCGATTCGCGCCCTGCCGGAATCATTTTTGAAAAAAGCGAGCGCGATAAGGCTTGCGAGCCGCCGAGAACGAACCCGATTGCGCCGCTCATAAAATACGCTTCCGTTACCGAATCTAAAACGGCGTAAGCATAGACGACAATCACCGACCAGATAATTAATGAGATAATTATCGCGGTTTTCGTGCTTGTAAAATTGGCGATTTTCTCGAATGCGAGCGCGCCGAGCAAACCGACGATTTGCGCGATTAAAAGCGCGACGAGCAAAAATGAGGTGTCGGTTTTTAGACCTTTAGCGACGAAAAGTTCTTGCGAAAGAAAGACCGCCGATTGACTTATAACCGTTTGAATTCCGTCGTTATAAAGCAAGTAGGCGGCAAGAAACCGCAAAGTATATTTCAGTTTAAAAAGCTCGCGCAAGGTTTCGCCGAGTTCGGAAAATCCGGCGTGCAAAAAATTCTTTCCTGCCGGAATCGGACGTAGAGCTTCGCGCTGTTTGAGCAGTGCGAACGTAATTAAAGAAAATCCGCCCCACCAAATTCCCGCCGTTAAAAGACAAATTCGCACCGCCAATCCGACGGAAATCCCGAACGCCGCCGCATTTTTCAAAAGAATCAAATTGGCAACCAAAACCAAGCTGCCGCTGATGTAACCGGCGGCGAAACCATAACTCGAAACTTTGTCGCGCCGGTCTTCAGTCGTAATATCCGGCAAAAAAGAATTATAAAAAACTATCGAAGCTCCGGCTGACAAATTGGCGACAATAAAAAAAACCGAGCCGAGCAGAAAAAGATTTCCCTGAATAAAAAACAGCAAACAACAGGCGAAAACGCCGACATAACAGAAAAAAGCCATAAAGGTTTTTTTCAAATTCGTATAATCGGCAATCGCGCCCATCAACGGCAGAAAGAAAACTTGTATAAAAACCGAAAAACCGACCGAATACGGAAAAAGCGATTTCGCCGTAACCGTTCCCAAAAAACCCAGACTTAAAACGACTCCGTTTTCGCCGACCGCCGTCTGCGCCAGCGTCGTAATATATTCGCCGATTAACGCGCCGATAACGGTCGTGAAAAATACGGAGTTCGCCCAATCATAAACAAGCCAGCCGAAAATCTCGCGGCGGTCGTTTTTTTTCATTTCTGATTTTTTCATTTTTATTATTAAGCAGTCGCGCAAAATTAAAGGCTGTTTTTAGCCACAGATTTTCACGGATGAACACGAGATATTTTTCGGTTTTTAACTTAAATTTTCCCACATCTTTCTTCTTATCTGGGTTTATCCGTGTCAATCTGTGGCTAAAAAATCTTGTAAAATAATCTTACCCAATGCAATTAACTGCGGCTAAAATTTTAATCGAGCAAACTCAAAATCGCGGGCGCAATATCGCTCGAAATTTTGTTTCTTTGATTTCACGTTTTCACTTTACCAAGTTTGTCAAAATGAAATAAACCGACCGCCTTAAAATTATTTTCTCTGGCGGTTTGAAATGCCGCGCCGTTCGTCGCTGAAACTTTGATTTCCGAAAAAAAGTTAGCGAAATTTTCCGGTTCAAAATAATATCGAAGCGCGATAAAATCAACAGGCGAGGCAAATATAAATTCGTCAATCGCGCCGCCTTTGAGCAGCGTTTTCAGTTTTGTCATCGCAATTTTGTTTGCGGTTTTAATTCGATAAACCAGCAATTCGATAACTTCCGCGCCATTGTCTCTTAATTTTTCGGGCAAACTATTTTCGCCGCCGAATTGTTTTGGAAAAAGGATTTTCAAACCGCTAGAGTTTTCTTTGCCGACGTAATTTTCTAACGCCGAAAAAACGATTTCGGTTTCGACCGACGCGGCGATTACGTCGGCGTGAACCGACGCAAACCGCAGTTGGTCGGCAACCGCTTCGCCGACGGCGCAGACTCTCAGCAAATCCATTTCGTAAAAATCAATCCCCCGTTCTTCCAAATTTTCCAAAAAATAATCAACCGCCAAAACATCGGAAAAAATCAGCCAATCGAAACCGGAAAGTTTTTTCAGATATTCGATTGAAGATTCATCTAAAGAAATTTTTTCGGATTCAATCGGCGAAAATTGCAAAACCCTTTCGCCCGCGTTTTCCAAATCGCCGACGAGTTTGCGATTGGCGGAATCGGCGAAAACGGCGTAGGTTTTTTCGTAAATTTCGTTCGGCATCTTCTCCGATTTTAACGATAAACCCGAAATTCGCAAATTTGCATTTGAGCATTAAAAAAAGTATGGTTTGAAAGCATAAAGCGTTTTCCGAACTCTCCGCCGAAAGGCTTTTGCAAATTCACGATTTCCAATATGAAAGCAATGATTCTCGCCGCCGGTTTCGGCACGCGGCTTTTTCCATTAACCATTGACCGCACCAAACCGGCGATTCCATTTCTCGGAAAACCGCTGGTCGGTTACGTCGCCGAATACATCGCCAAATTCGGTTTTACGGAGGTCGTCGTCAATCTTCATCATCAACCCGAATCGGTCAAACGCGCCTTGGGCGACGGCGGCAAATTCGGCGTGAAAATCGAATATGCTCTGGAAGAGCCGAAAATTTTGGGAACGGCGGGCGCACTCGACAACGCGCGGCATTTTTTGGAAAACGAAACTTTTCTGATTATCAACGGCAAAATAATCACCGACATTGATATTTCCGCCGCCATCGAAACTCATAAAAAATCCGGCGCGTTGGCGACGATGGTTTTAAAGCCGAACTACAACCACGAACGGTTTACAATCGTCGAAACCGAGAATAATTTGATTACCGGATTCGGCGATTTCCCCGAACTCGTTTCAGCCGACAAAATCCGCAATCCCAAATCCGCAATCCCAAATCCGCTGATGTTCACGGGCATCCATATTTTAGAGCCGCGCGTTTTCGACTATATTCCCAGAAATGTTTATTCGGACATCGTTCCGACGTTTTATAATCCGGCAATCAGAAACGGCGAGAAAATTGCCGCGCATATCGCCGACGGAAATTGGTTCGAGCTTTCGACGATTCCGCGTTATCTCGATATTTCTCTGGCGATGCTCAACGGTCAAAAAGAAAAAATCGTCAAAGGCGAAAACGTCTTCATTTCTGCGTCGGCAACTGTCAAAAATTCGGTTATCTGGGACGACGTTTCAATCGAAGACGGCGCGGAAATTTCCAAAACGATTATCGCCGACGGCGTGAAAATTCGGCGCGGCGAACGATTTGAAAACGCGGCGATTGTTCGCGCCGAGATGCTCGCCAACTGTCGGGAGATTCCCGAAAAGGCTCTGAAAGGTTTTATGAGCGGAGAAAATTATGTCGTGCCGCTCAATCAATGATAAAATTTCTCGTGCGCTATGAATGAGATTTTTCTCGAGAACGCCGTCAAAAGGCTGGACACATTTTTAATAAAAAACAAACAGTCGGGCGAAATCGAACTGCTCACGCCCGACGCTTCGACGCGCGAATACTTTCGCATCAATTGGAAAAACAAAACCGCAATCGCCTGTCTGTATCCCGAATCCTTCACCGAACGCGAGCATAATTTTCTCGACGTAACCAAACTTTTTCTCGCCTGCGATTTGCCCGTCGCGGAAATTTACACCTTCGACGGTGAACCCGGCGTGATTGTTTTGGAAGATTTGGGCGATACGATTCTGCGCGAAGTTTTGCAGCAATCCGGCGATAAGGAAAATTATATTAACAAGGCGATTTCTCTAATAGCAAAAATTCAAGCCGCCACGCCGACGGCTTACGAACTCGATTCGATTGCTTCGCGCTTGAAATTTGACGAGGAAAAACTCTCGTGGGAATTGAATTTCTTTAAAACTCATTATTTTGAAACCTTAAAAAAGCAGCCGCTTTCCGCAGAAATAAATTCGGCATTGAACGAAGAATTTACAGAGCTTTCGAGAGAACTCGAAAGTCGCGCCGAAGTTTTGTGTCATCGAGATTTTCACGCAGCGAATTTGATGATTGACGCGGAAAACCGTCTGCGAATTATTGACCACCAGGACGCGCGAATCGGCGCGGCAAGCTACGATTTGGTTTCGCTTCTGCTCGATAGAGTTCTCGACGTTCCGGCGAACGATTGGCTCGGCGAGAAAAAAAGATTTCTACTTTCCGAACGGGAAAAATCAGGATTAAAGAATATCGAATTTGAATCATTCGATGACGAATTCCAACTTCAAACCATCCAGCGATGTCTGAAAGCAATCGGCACATTTTCCTTTCAATCGGCGATGCGCGGCAAGATTTATTTTATTCCCTTTATCGCGCCGATGTTTCGGATTGTCCTGCAGGCAGCCAAACAGCTTAATCGCTTTCCGACGCTGCGTAAAGTTATTTCGGAAATAATTTAACCCGAAAATAAATAGATTGGCGATTTATCTTGAAGCCTTAGATTTCAATTCATATCTGAAGGAGAAAATAAAATGCTTGAGACCGTCGTAAAAACCGAACCTTACAAAAAGACTCACAACGATTTGTCGTATTTGAACAAGATTGTTTGCGGCGATAGCGCAAAACTCATCAGGCAAATTCCAGATGAAAGCGTTGATTTGGTTATTACGTCGCCGCCGTATTTTAAGCAGCGCGATTACGGCGCAGGTTTGGGTAATGAGAAAACTTGCGAAGAATACGTCGAAAATCTTTTACGAATTTTTCGTGATTGTGTCCGGATTACAAAAAAAACAGGAAGCATAATTTTCAATCTCGGCGACAAATATGAAGCGGGTAGTTTGCTGCTTGTGCCGTATCGTTTTGCGATTCGGGCGACTGAAAATTTTGAAGTAAAACTCGTTAATGCGATAACTTGGGTGAAATCGAATCCGACTCCGCGCCAATTCAAACGGCGACTTGTCAGCAGCACCGAACCGTTTTTTCATTTCGTCAAGTCGGAAAATTATCATTATTTCGTTGATGAATTTCTAAAGCCCGAAGAAACGACAAAAACAAACGCCGCGAACGGAAACGTCGGAAAAACGTATTTTGATTTGATTGAAAAGTCAGAACTAACCGATGAGCAAAAGAATAAAGCGCGGGCGGCTTTGATAGAAATTATCGGAGAAGTCAGAAGCCGAAAGATTCAGGGATTCAGAATGAAAATTCGCGGTATTCATTCCGAACCTTTCGGCGGACAAGACGGCGGGCGCAAAATCCAACTCGATAAAAACGGTTTCACATTGATTCGCATTCACGGAAATCCGCTCAAAAAAGATGTCATCGTAAGTCCGGTCGAATCGCTCAAAAATGCGCCGCATCCGGCGATTTACCCGACGGCGATTGTTGGAGAGTTTTTGAATTTGCTGACCGAAAAAGGCGACATAGTTTTAGACCCGTTCATCGGTTCGGGTTCGACGGCGGTTGCCGCGATTAAAAAACAAAGAAATTTCATCGGCTTTGACATCAATCCGAATTACTGCGAATATGCCCGAAAACGAATTGCCGACGCGATAAATCAACAAAAACTTTTCTAAATTTAATGCCGCAGACTCCAAAAGAAGTTTTACAAACCGCTCTAGCCGAAGCGCGACGGAAATCTTTGCCGGAAATTTTAAATGAATTATCCGATGAAGCGATACGAGAATTAAAAATCGTCGCGGACAATGCCGAATCTCTAAAGGCTGTCTTGGGCGTAACTCTGACTTCGCTCGTTTATAAAATTTATCAGCCCGCGCAGGATATTCGGTTTCATCAGGAAAATATGCGAGGCGGCTATTCGGGCAGGACTTTTGATACGAAATTCGTTACGCCGTTTTTACAAAATCATTTTCCGCATTTTGCGATGGCGGAAAGCGCGTGGCTGACGCGCTCGCTCGAACAACCATTTCCTTATACGCTCGATTATGGCGGCAAAATCAGAAATAAACAATTAAAAGCCGCATTTCTAAATTTACTTGACCGTTTGCAATCAAGGAAAAACATCGCCGAAAAATTGCTTGTCGCTTTGTTTGCGTTACTGCTTGAAAAATCCGCCGCACACGAATCTTTATTTGCCGCAAGCAAAGTTTTAGGAAATTTGACAATCTCGAAAATCATCGAAGCAGTCGGGCAGCATATTTTTTTTCGCTATGGCGTAAGCGGCGCGGCGCGGCTTCCGGTTTTAGCGATCTACGCGGTCTACGAATTATTGACGCAAGATGTCAAACGCTACGAAAATAAAACGCTCGCGCCGCTCGAATCGCACACTTCGCCCGATTCGCGCTCGAAAGCATTGGGCGATATAGAAGTCCTAAACGCGGACGGCGATTGTTTTGAAGCCGTCGAAATAAAACACGGAAAACCCGTTACGGCTGGAATGCTCGGCATCGTCTTTCGCAAAATTCAAAACGAATCGGTCGAGCGTTATTATATTTTGACGACGCGCGAGCCGAATACTATTGACGCAGATGAAGTCGTCGGAAAACTCACCGAAATCGGAAAAACTCATTCTTGTCAAATCATTGTCAACGGCGTTTTGCCGTCGCTCAAATATTATTTGCGGTTAATCAGCAAGCCGGAAAATTTTATTGATTTATACGCGCGACTTTTGGAATCCGAGTTTAATCGCGCAAGCGGCATCAAGAGCGAGCATTTGAAAGTTGGGGCGGAAATCCGTCAAAATCTACTGTAATCAAATTTATGAACCAAACATATATCAACGAATTAAAAAATCACATCGGCGAAGAAGTCGTTTTAAAAGGCTGGCTTTATAATTCGCGTTCGAGCGGGAAACTCGTTTTTCTGCAGATGCGCGACGGAACGGGTATCGTGCAGTGCGTTGTGTTCAAGGGAAATGATGAAGAAGTTTTTGAACGCGCGAAAGCGTTGGGGCAAGAATCTTCTTTAATCGTTCGCGGCAGCGTCAAAGAAGATTCGCGTTCGTCAATCGGCGTGGAAGTTGATGTCAGAGACATCGAGGTTTTGCAAAATGCCGACGGTTATCCGATTACGCCGAAGGAACACGGCACGGAATTTTTGATGGACAACCGGCATCTCTGGATTCGCTCGAAAAAGCAGAACGCCGTTTTGAAAGTTCGCCACACGGTTATCAAAGCGACTAGAGATTTTTTTGATGACAACGGATTTATTTTAGCCGACACGCCGATTTTCACGCCCGCCGCGTGCGAAGGCACGACGACGCTTTTCGAGGTTGATTATTTTGAAGATGATAAAGCGTATCTGACGCAGAGCGGACAGCTTTACAACGAAGCGACCGCCGCATCTTTGGGCAGAAGCTATGCGTTCGGTCCGGTTTTTCGCGCGGAAAAATCTAAAACGCGGCGGCATCTGACCGAATTTTGGATGGTCGAACCGGAGATGGCTTACGCGCATCTCGACGATGTGATGAATTTAGGCGAAGGCTTAATCAATTTTATCGTCCACAGAGTTTTGCACGACCGCGCCGAAGAACTCGAAATTTTGGAGCGCGACATCTCGAAACTCGAAGCGATTGTCGCGCCTTTTCCGCGCATTCATTACGACGAAGCGGTAAAGATTTTGCAAAGCGGATTCGAGAAAGGCGAACTCGAAACGAATTTTGAATGGGGCGGCGATTTCGGCGCACCCGACGAAACATACATTTCGGCTCAATTCGCTCAGCCGGTTTTCGTTCATCATTTTCCCGCCGTCATCAAGGCTTTTTATTTTGAACGCGACGCGGCGCGACCCGAACTCGCGCTCGGCGCAGACCTGCTCGCGCCCGAAGGTTACGGCGAAATTATCGGCGGCGGCGAACGCGCGATGAATCTCGAATTTTTAGAAAAACAAATCGTCGAACACGAACTGCCCCGTGAATCGTTTGAGTGGTATCTGGATTTGCGCCGCTTCGGAAGCGTTCCGCACGCCGGTTTCGGAATGGGAGTTGAACGCTGCACGGCTTGGATGTGCGGCATCGAGCATGTCCGCGAAACGATTCCGTTTCCGCGTATGCTTAATCGCTTGAAACCGTAATCGAAAGAAAGAGAATTTTTTGATTAGCTTCCAAACAATAATGCCGATTTCGTTTTTCGTCAAAAAAATTTTCGTCGGCTCGAATCCGGCGGCGCGGCGGCGATTGTCTGTCGCGCCGGTTAATTTTTATCGCGCGGCTTTCAAGTATTTATTTTTGATACTGCTTGCGTTAAGTCCAGCGTCAACCCGTCTGATATCCGAAAAAAGCGAAGCGGCAATTTTCGCAAAAGAGTTTGAACAAGACGCTCGACTTCAAGCCGAAGCCGATGCTCTGCTGCCTTTGTTCGATAAAATGCCGCCGGTCGTCGTTTATCTTACAGACGAAGCGATTATCAAATCAGGCACGAACACCGAACGCGGCGTTGCTTACACGACTTGCGACAAAAACGAATTTCCGTCTATCTACGTCAAGAAAACTTTTTATCAAAAAGCCAACCGCCCGCAACTCGTCAATATCTTAAAACACGAATTAACGCATTCGTGGCTGTGCCGTCAGCGATTAATGGCGGGACACGACGCGGCATTTCGCCGAAAGTTCACGCAGGTCGGCGGTTTTGGTAATTAGCAACATCAAATTTTAACTTAGTATTAGCGATTCAATATTTATGAAAAAAGTCATTTTTATTCTGCTGTTTGTTTCAATCATTTTCTCGCCGATTCGCGCTCAAAAGCCAATCGAAGATTTAAAACCGACGGTGATTTTAATTTCGCTCGACGGTTTTCGCGCCGATTATCTCGATAAATATCAGCCGAAAAATTTGAATGAATTGGCGAGAGACGGTGTGCGTGCAAAATGGATGACACCGAGTTTTCCGTCGAAAACTTTTCCGAATCATTACGCGATTGCGACCGGACTTTACCCGGAACATAACGGCATCGTCGAAAATAATATTTATGATTTCGGGACAGTTTTTAAGATGGACGACCGAAAGGAAGTGCAGAATCCGCGCTGGTGGCTGGGCGAACCGATTTGGGTTACGGCGGAAAAGCAAAAACAGATTTCCGCTTCGTATTTTTTTCCGGGAACGGAAACCGCGATTGAAGGCTTGAAGCCGGAAATTTATCGCGCCTACAACGGAAAAGTTCCCGACGATATGCGCGTTGACAAAGTTCTTTCGTGGCTCGATTTGCCCGCCGAAAAACGCCCGACGATGATTACGCTTTATTTCAGCGACACAGACGACGCGGGACACGAATTTTCGCCCGACTCGGAAGAAACGCGCTATGCCGTTTTGAATGTTGACCGTTTAATCGGGCGGTTGATGGACGGTTTGAAAGAAAGGAAAATTGACGGGAAAGTTAATGTGATAATCGTTTCCGACCACGGAATGGCGATTGAAAATCCGCGCCAAACTGTTTTTCTCGACGATTATTTCGATTTGAATTTAGCCGACCCGATTTTGTGGGCGGACGAAATCGTGCAGATTTTTCCGAAAGCAGGAAACGAAGCGAAGATTTACGATTCGATTAAAAATCTTCAGCATACGACGTGCTGGCGCAAAGAGGAGATTCCGGCGCGGTTTCATTATGCCGACGGAGTGCGCGTCGCGCCGATAGTTTGCTCGTCGCAGGAAGGCTGGCTGACGACAAATCATAAAAAATACGACGATTGGGCGGCAAAACAAGATTCGCTCGACAGACCGCGCGGCGCGCACGGCTACGACAACCAACTCGAATCAATGCGGGCGACTTTTATCGCCCACGGCGCGGCGTTCAAAACGGGCTTCGTCGCCGAGCCGTTCGAGAATATACAAATTTATAATCTGATGTGTAAAATTCTGAATTTGACCCCGGCGAAAAACGACGGCGATTTTGAAAAGGTGAAAAATTTATTGAAATAAAAATCTCGAATCATTCGGCGTTAATCGTCAGCACGGCAATTTCCGGCGGCACGAGAAACCGAAACGGAATAATGCTCGTGCCGATTCCGGTCGTTACAAACATATCCACGTTATTTTCTTTGTGGTGTCCGAAAGCGAATTTTTGCCCGTAGTTTGAAGGCACGAACAGCGAGCCGAGAACGGGCAGCCAAACTTGTCCGCCGTGCGTGTGCGCGTTGAGAATCAGCTTTAAATCGTTCCGGTCGGAGGCTGCGTCGGTGATCATCGGCAAAAGGTCGGGGCTGTGTTCGAGAACGATTAAATCGCCACTTTCTTCATTTGATTTTATCACTTGTTTAATATCATTCTCAAAACCTTTCCACGTAACGATTTTCATATGGTCTTTCATACCTAAAATTCGTAACTTTTGCCCGTCCTTTTCGACGAACGCGATTTCATTTTCCAAAACTTTATAGCCGTCGCCGCGCAGCGCAGAGGCAATTCCCTGCTCGTCGTCGCCGACATCGTGATTTCCCAAAACGGCGAACACGCCATACTTCGCCTGCAAGCCTTTTAAATCTTCGGCGACTTCGGCGACCGGCATTTTCAGTTCCGTGCCGATGCCGTCTTCTTCCGAAACGTAATCGCCGAGCAGCACGATCAAGTCAGCGTTTTGCTCGTTCGCCGTTTGCACGACACGGCGAATTTTCGCATCGTCAATGTAATGCGAACCGCCGTGTATATCGCCGATAGCGACGATTTTCAAATTATTAAAAGCCAGATTCCAATTCTTTATTTTGAGTTCGGTATGATTGACGACCAGACGATTCGGCTCGATGAAATAAGCATAAGCCAAACACGCCGACAGCAAAAAGAAACAGACGAAAATGATTTGGAGTTTTCTATTCATTTAATTCTCAAAGTAAAAATTCAGCACGGCGATTTCCGGCGAAGCGCGAAATCGAGTTATGAAATTCTATCCACTAAGGACACGAAGAAACACGAAAAATCATTTTTTGAATCCTTCGTGATTGTCCGTGTCCTTAAGTGGATAGTTTTTAGTATTCATTTCTCAGGAAAATACTCGCGCCAACGCGCGTCAACCAAACGCACAATATCTTCGCGCGGCTCGACTTCCGACGGATACCAGGGCTTCATTCGCGCGTCAATCACAATCGGCGCGTCGTAGACGATGTGATTGTTTTTTATCGAAACTTCCTTTGCATAAATGTCGGACGAAGGATTAAACCGCGTCCACGTCGCCCAGAGAAATTTTTCGGTTGATTCGGCAAATTCCGCCGAGTCGTGCAAAACGACAATCTGCCAATCATCAAAAACGCCGGAAGAACTTATCACAGAAGCCAAGTCGTTATCAGACGCATAATCGTTTCCCTCGACGACTAGACAACCGCCGCAAAAAACTTCGGCGCGTTTGACATAGTTTGGAAGATCGCCTTTAAATTCACGTTTCAAATCTCGAATCGCTTCGCCCACGCCGACGAGCATCGCTTTTGAACCGTGATTGATTTTGCCGCTTGCATAGTCGAGCGTGTCGAACGAAGTTCGGTCGAAAATAAAAAAATCGCTCGCCCAATTTACTCTTTCGAGAATATATTCAAACAGCGATTTGAAATCTCGAAGGTTTTGCGGTTGGTCGGTGAGCAGTAAAAATTTCGTCAAAGATAATTGACCTTCGCCCAAGATGCGAAAGCCCGCGCCGAGTGCTTCGCGCGAATATCTTTCTTTAACGACCGCCGCCGCGAGCGAGTGAAATCCGGTTTCCCCGTAGCTCCACAAATCTTTCACCGCCGGCATCACGACGGGAAAAAGCGGCGCGAGTAATTCCTGTAAATAATCGCCGATATAAAAATCTTCCTGTCTGGGTTTGCCGACGACGGTCGCCGGAAAAATCGCGTCGCGGCGATGAAAAACGGCTTCGGCATTGAAAATCGGGTAATCGTGTTTTAAAGAATAATAACCGTAATGGTCGCCGAACGGACCTTCGGGTTTTCGTTTGTGCGGCGCGACTCGTCCGCAAATGGCAAACTCGGCTTCGGCAATTAAGCGGTGATGATTTGCCATCGGATTCGCCACCGTCTCGATTTTTCCGTCGGCTAAAACTGATGCCAAAACGAGTTCGGGAACATCTTCGGGAAGCGGCGCGATTGCCGATAAAATCATCGCGGGCGCACCGCCGAGAAAAATCGTTACGGGCAAAGATTCGCCGCGCTGTTCGGCTTCGTAATAATGAAAACCGCCGCCTTTGTGAATCTGCCAATGAATGCCGGTCGTCTGCGCGTCGTATCGCTGTATGCGATACATTCCCAAATTATGTTTTCCGGTCGCGGGACTTTCGGTATAAACGAGCGGCAGGGTGATAAAATGTCCGCCGTCTTCGTGCCAAAGCTGCAAAAGCGGCAATTCGTCGAGATTTGCAGGTTTGTCTTGCACTTCTAAAACGGGAGCGCGGCGAACTTTTTTCGTTCCTAATTTCAAAGCCGAAAAACCTAAATCACGAAACTTCCAAATCTCTTTCGGCTTCGGCGGAAGCAGCACTTCAAACATTTCGACGGCGCGTTTGACTAATTCCTGCGGCTTTCGCCCGAACGCGAGTTCGATGCGCTTCGTCGTTCCGAAAAGATTTGTTACGACCGGATATTTCGAGTTTTTGACGTTTTTGAAAAGTAAGGCTTTTCCCTGTTGCTCAATAACGCGGCGGTGAATCTCGGCGATTTCCAGATACGGATTGACTTCGGTTTCGATTTCGATCAAATCGTTTTCGCGCCGCAGAGTTTCGATAAATGAACGAAGATTTTTGTGCATTCTGACTATCGTGCCTTTCTCAAATCGCTGCGGTTTAAATCCAAATCGCTCGCCTCGATTGTTTCGATTTTTTGATTAGGGAAACGCTTTTTCAAATCGTCCATAAAAATCTTCGCGTCGCCGACGATAATCAAATCTCCGCCTTTTAAGTTTTCCGCCGCAAAATTCTTCACTTGCCCGGCGGAAATGTTTTGGACGCTCGACGTATAAGTATTTAACTCGTTCGGATTTAAGTCGAAAGTATAAAGTTCGACGAGTCGGTCGGCTAAACCGTCGGTCGTTTCGAGGTCGCGTCCGAAGTCGCCCGTCAAAGTTAATTTCCGCGCGGTTAATTCGGGCTGTTCGGCGATACCGCTTCCGATTTTGTCAATTTCCGCAGCGACGAGTTCGGCGACTTGCGCGGCGGAAACATTTTTCGTCTGCGTCCGCGCAAGGAAATTGGTTTGTGAATTTTGCCAATTAAAACTGCTCGCCGCGCCGTAACTAAGCCCGCGTTTGATGCGAATTTCTTCATTCAAACGGGCGGAATATCCGCCGCCTAAAACCGCGTTCAAAACCGTCGCGGGGAAATAATTATCTTTGTCGCTTCTTCCGATGCGTTCGAGTTTTTTCGCATAAATGACCGCCGTTTGACCGGAGTTTGGCAAATCAATGACGAGAATTTTTTGAATGGGCGAATCATCGTTTTTCATCGCAGCGACATCGGACATTCTGTTCGGCGTTTTTGAATCGCCGCTCCATTCGCCGAAATACTTTTGCGCTAGAGCGGCGGCTTTTTCGTTTGTAATATCGCCCGCGAAAATCAAAACCGATTCCTTCGGCGCGTAAAATTTACGATAAAAATTTTCAACGTCGGCTTTCGTTATACTGTTCAAACTTTCCGGCGTTCCAATCGAATTATGTTCGTCGAAAGTGTATCGGCTGGCGACGAAATTTGCCAGACTCGACGGCTGTTTCAAGACGACGTTCAGATTATCAACCGTCTGCGATTTGAAAAGCTCGATTTCTTTTGGCTCGAACGCCGGATTCAAAACCACATCGCTCATAATCGCCAACGCTTGGTCTAATTTGTCGGAAGCGACGTTGACGCTCACGACCGTTGAATTCCAACCGGCGTTGGCTCTGATGCGTCCGCCGAGAAATTCTATCTGTTCGGCGATTTGCGTTGCGCTGCGCGTTTTCGTTCCTCTCGTCAAAAGCGCGGCGGTCATATTTGCCAAGCCGTCTTTGGCTTCGCTGTCCGCGCCGCTTTTGATGAGCAGCGAAACCGTTACGAGCGGAACATTTTTGCGCTCGACCGAAGCGACGGTTAATCCGTTTGATAATTTTTTCGTTTGAACCGGCGGAATTTTTGCGACGCGCGGCGCGGACGGGGCGGGCGGTTTTTCGATTTGAGCAAAAAGATTCAAAGAAAAAACCAAAAGACAAACCGCAGAGACGCAGAGATGCAGAGATAAATTAAATTTATTTTTCATTTTCCGTTTTTTATTTTTCATTTTATTTTGCCTCCTTTGCGTCGTCGTTGAGATAATAAATCACCACGCGGTTCGTATCGGTAAAGTATTTTTTCATCACTCTTTGAACGTCGGCGGCGGTTACCGCTTGAATATCTTTAAATTGCGTATTGACGTAATTCGGGTCGTCTCGAAGAATCACTGCCCGCCCGATGGCGAAGGCTTTTCCTTCGTTTGTTTCGAGACGGCGCAAATCATTGGCGACCAAAACATTTTTCGCTTTTTCGAGTTCCATCGCGGAAACGGGCGCGTCCTGAATTTTTTTGAGTTCGGCGAGGAGAGATTTTTCCGCCGTTTCGGGTGATTTTCCGCCGGCGAGCGTCGCCGTAAAATAAAGTAGTCCTTGTCCGACGCGTTCGTCGAAATTAAACGAAGCCGACTGCGCGATTTGCTGCTGATAAACCAAATCTTGATAAAGTCTCGAAGATTTTCCGCCGGAGAGAATCGCTTCGGCAACTTGCAGAGCGGCAGCGTCTTTGTTGCGCGAGTCGGGCGCGAGATATGTAATAGCGACCGCCGGAAGTGGGACATTCGGAGCTTTGACGATTTCGCGTTTCTCCGAGGCGCGTTCCGGTTCGATTACCGTTACGCGCGGAATCGCGCCGCTTGGTTTCGGAATTGAGCCAAAATATTTATCAACCCAAGCGTCAAGCTGCGCCTGATCGAAATCGCCGACGACAATCAAAGTCGCGTTGTCAGGACGATAAAACATCGAATGAAAATCCTGCACGTCTTGAACGGTCGCCGTGTCCAAATCTTCGATTGTGCCGATGGTCGTGCGTTTATACGGATGCTTTTCATAAGAAAGTTTTTGAATCGCTTCTTCAAATTCGCCGTAAGGCTGCGCGAGAACGCTCTGGCGAAATTCTTCCTCGACGACGGCGCGTTCCGATTTGAAATTCACTTCGTCAACCGTCAAATTTTTGAGCCGTTCGGCTTCCGCCCACAAAAGCGTTTCGAGATAATTCGACGGAATAATCTCGAAATAATTCGTTACGTCGTCCGAAGTATTGGCATTGTTGTAACCGCAGACATCTTCGGTCAAACGGTCGAACTGCTCGCTTTTCAAATTCTTCGTGGATTTGAACATTATATGCTCGAACAAATGCGCGAAGCCGTTGCGCCCGTTCGGATCGTTCACCGAACCGACATCGTAAGTAACCTGCACGGTAACATTCGGACTCGAATTATCTTGCAGCGAAACGACTTTTAAACCGTTCGCCAGAGTTCTCTGTTTGATGTTGAGCGAAGGAGTTTTCGCCTGGGCAAATGCCGTCTGATCTATCAGCAAGGCGACAAAAACGATTGATAAAATTATAGATATTTTTCGCATAAATTTTCCTTTACAGATTCTATTATTACGCGCTGAAACGCAATTCGGTTTTGAGATGCCGAAAGCAAATGAAAAGCCGCTTATATTTTAAGTCCATTTCCAGCGATTTTCGGCGCATCCATTTTGACATTCGCGTTTTGCCATTTTGTTTTTACAACCCGACTATTTTTGATAATCGTAAAATCCTTTTCCCGACTTTCTGCCGAGCCAGCCCGCGTCAACGTATTTTTTCAAAAGCGGACACGGACGATATTTCGGGTCGCCCAAACCTTCATGCAGAACATTCAAAATCGCCAGACAAACATCGAGACCGATAAAGTCGGCGAGCGCGAGCGGTCCCATCGGATGATTCATTCCGAGTTTCATAATCTCGTCAATTGCCTCGCGCGTCGCCACATTTTCATACAAACAATAAACCGCTTCGTTGATCATCGGCAGCAAAACGCGGTTGGAAACAAAGCCCGGAAAATCGTTACACTCGACGGGAACTTTGCCGAGTTTTTCGGAAAGCTCTTTTACTTTGGCGTAAGTTTCGTCGGATGTGGCGATGCCGCGAATTACTTCGACTAATTTCATCAGCGGCACGGGATTGAAAAAGTGCATTCCGATAACTTTGTCCGGGCGTTTGGTCGTCGCCG
Organism: Pyrinomonadaceae bacterium; assembly: GCA_051002375.1. Taxonomy (GTDB): domain Bacteria; phylum Acidobacteriota; class Blastocatellia; order Pyrinomonadales; family Pyrinomonadaceae. Next base: position 23,109 of record JBPCMK010000082.1, read on the forward strand.
CGATTTTCGTAATCGAAATCGAAGATGTGTTTGACGACAGAATCGTATCGTCATTTGCTATCTCATCAAGCCGCGCGAAAATCTGTTTTTTAACGTCGAAATTTTCCGTCGCCGCTTCGACAACGAGCGAGCAATCCTCTAAATCTTCCAAAGCGGTAGTCGTTTTTATTTTGCCGAGAACCGCTTGCTTTTGATCTTCGGTCATCGTTTCCTTTTTTACGAAACGGTCGAGACTTTTGCCGATATTCTGCACGCCGCGCGTCGTCAATTCCTCTTTGACATCGCACATTACAACGTCGAATCCCGCATTTGCGGCAGTCTGCGCGATGCCGTTGCCCATCGTTCCCGCGCCGATAATTCCGATAATTTCATTCATATTTTAAAATCTGTTCTTTCTAAATTTGTATAAAAACCCTTCATTAAAAATAAACCAACCGCGCCTCATAAAACAAACGAGCGAAAAGATTTATAAATCTCATCGCTCGCAGTGATGAATTTTTATGGCTTTGCACAAATAGTCGATTACTATTTCCTCCAAAGAATATTTATCGAATAAGTTCCGCCTCCTTCTTCTTGTGTTCCACACCTTTTGGCAATGTCAATCGCAACCAATTCATAAATTGTAGAAATGTCTATCAAGCAACTGCTTACTAAATCTACCGTAGTTCCCTTTTTACCGCGCATCGCTTCCGGGACGATTTCGTTAAGCACTTTTTCCGCCGCCTCTGAAGACATCACTTCGGGAGATTCTGGTTTCGACTGTTTCCATTTAAATAAAATTAAAGGTTCGATGCGAATTTCAAGCGGCTGTCCATTCTCTTTAAATTTTATGGTTAGTCCGATGTCCGAGCCAATATAATATTGCCCTTTCGCATTCGGCGAGCCGTATTTCCGCTTCAAATTAGCAGGCGTTAGATTATCATTTGTTTGATTCTTTCGTGTCTGCCCGACTCCAGTACAAATAGTCATAAACACAAATAAAGTCAGCAGAATAATGCGATTTCTCATAACTTTTTTGCTTTCCTTACTGCCAATTATTCGGCGGCGGAGGCGGATAAGCGTTCATCTGATTTCCGATGCCGCCCGCGTAAAATTGTCTTCCCTGCTCGCCGAACAAAAACCATAAACCGTAGATGCCGAGCGCAGTTCCGAGCGGAAAGCCGAGCAGAGCGATGCAGCTTGCGATAATGCCTAAAATTCGACCGCTCGATTTTTCTTTGAGCAACTTCCAGCCGGTCAGCAAAGCGAAACCCGCAAACAGCAAAACTATAAATCCGACGACGAAAGCCATCACCAAAAAAATTCCGCCCATCGCTTGTTCTTCGTTACGTCGTGCGTTTGAAAGAACCGCGATTCCAAAACCGCCGTAAATTAAAACGATAATAATGCCGCCAAAAAGCTGCAGTCCGCCGTGAACCAAAAAGAAAACGCTTAAAAGTTTATTGTGTTCTTTTGCCGTCATTAGTTACACCTCTCAATTATTTGATTTGAGATACGCCAAATATGAAATAAAAGTTTCTAAGCGTAAAAAGTGAAAAAGGTTTCTCTAAAATGTCTGATAAAGCTTTTTCACTTTTCACCTTTCTACTTTCAATCTCGCTCGACTGCCATCGCCACCGAATTTCCGCCGCCGAGACAAAGCGCAGCAACGCCTTTCTTCGCGTCGCGGCGTTTCATTTCGTGCAGAAGCGTAGTTAAAATTCGCCCGCCGGAATTTCCGATGGCGTGTCCGAGCGCAACCGCGCCGCCGTTGACATTGACGTTTTCGCCATTCATTCCGAGTTCCTTCATCACGCCGAGAGCCTGCACGGAAAATGCTTCGTTGAGTTCAAATAAATCAACGTCCGCCATTTCCCAACCGGCTTTCTTCAGAACCTTTTTCACGCCTTCGACGGGAGCGAGCATAATAAATTTCGGCTCGATTCCAGACTGCGCCGACGCGACGATTTTGGCGAGCGGTTCGATCCCCAAATCTTTGGCTTTTTCAACAGTTGTTACAACTAAAGCCGATGCGCCGTCGTTGATGCTCGAAGCGTTTCCCGCCGTAACCGTGCCGCCTTCTTTTTTGAATGCCGGACGCAGTTTAGCCAAACTCTCGGCAGTCGTGTCTTCGCGCACGCCTTCGTCGTAATCGAAAATTATTGCGTCGCCTTTTTTCTGCGGAATTTCGACCGGAATGATTTCATCTTTGAAGCGTCCCGCTTTCTGCGCTTCCGACGCTTTGCGGTGCGAGTGAAACGCGAATTCGTCCTGCGCTTCGCGGGCGATTTGATGTTTGTCGGCGACGACTTCGCCCGTGTTGCCCATATGCCAATTCTCGAACGGACACCACAAACCGTCGTTAATCATCAAATCAACAGCAGTCTGATTGCCCATTCGCATTCCGTCACGCGCCATCGGCAGCGAATAAGGAATGTTCGACATTGATTCCATTCCGCCCGCGACGACGACATCTGCGTCGCCCGTCATCACCGATTGCGCGGCGAGCGCGACGGCGCGAAGTCCCGAACCGCAAACCATATTCACCGTCAAAGCGGAAACCTCCGGCGGCAGTCCGGCTTTAAGCGCGGCTTGTCTCGCCGGTGCTTGTCCAAGTCCGGCTTGCACGACGCAGCCCATAATTACTTCGTCCACGTCTTCGGGTTTGATTCCCGCTTTTTCGACGGCGGCTTTGATTGCGATTGCGCCGAGTTCTGGCGCGGTAAATGATTTCAGCGAGCCTTGAAACTTTCCGGTCGGCGTTCGCATCGCACTGATAATAACTGCATCTCTCATAATTTTTGTTATAAATTCTTTTTGTTTATTTTGATAAATCTTTCGTTTTTTCCAAAGCTATCTCGAGTGCCGTTTTCGGCTCGCCTCTCATTTTCCTTTCGTATTCTTCCTGAAAATCTTCCAAAAGCGGCAAATCGTTTAAATCCTTTTCACGATTAGACGCTCGTTTGCTGGCGATAATATCTCTGATATTCGCAATCGGGAAATTTTCGACCGTAATCATTCTTTTCTTCGCCTGTTCAAAACTTTCGATGCCGTCCGGCGCAAACACCAAATCCAAATCGAAAGGGTCTTGGTTTATTTGAACGAAATCAACTCCTCGAAGAATTTCATCCTCAGTATCGGCAGTCAATTCAAAGCCGATTTCCTTTAAAGCTCCGACTAATCGCTGACAGTTTTCCTTATTCTTTTGCGGGAATAAATCTACATCCTGCGTGGTTGCCGGATAACCTAAAAGAATCGCGCCGCTTTTCCCGATAAACATATATTCGACGCGATGCTTGGCAAAGGTTTCGGCAACTTCCCGCGCTTGTTCCGGCTGAAAATAGCCTTGCCGTTTGTTTGTCATTTTTCTTTTACGATTTTATAGCCCAAATATCTCGGCAAATTTTCGTCCGCCCATCGGCGATAATCTTCCATTGTTTCAAAAACCCTGACCGGCTCATCGTCTTCAATCGGTTTATATTGTCTGAAAAACCCATACTTGATGCGCTGATCAAGCGTTCGGTTTAATTGACGGCGGCACTGCTCTTTGAAATCTTCCATAATTTTAGTTTTTCATTCGCCGAAACTGCTGTCAAGCAACGCTTCTTTGCCTGGAAAATTTTAATCTTCGCCGATGTCTTCATTCCAGACTTCGGGATTTTCTGCGATGTATGCGCCGAGCATCTCGACGCATTTGCGCGAATTCAGATTGATAACTTTCACGCCGTTTTCTTTGAGCCATTCGATGCCGCCATCGAAGTTTTCCGCTTCGCCGACGATGATTGTGCCGATTTTGAATTGGCGAACCAAACCGGAACAATACCAGCACGGCGCGAGCGTCGTCGCCATAATCGTATCTTTATAACTTTTCTGTCTGCCCGCTTTTCTGAACGCATCGGTTTCGCCGTGAATCGAAGCGTCGTTTTCCTGCACGCGGCGATTGTGTCCTTTCCCAAGCAAATTTCCCTGTCCATCAAATAACGCCGCGCCGATTGGAATGCCGCCTTCGGCTAATCCGATTTTCGCTTCTTCGATTGCGGTGTCGAGCATCGCTTCGTAATCTAAATTTTCATTTGTCGCATTCATATCTTCGCTACTTGAACAGTTTTATTCGGCAAAGGATTGACAGCTTTGTCTTTTAAGCAGACATTGTAGCCGATCCAAATCAAAATAATGCCGATAAATTCGCCGATGTAAAGTGCTTCGACGATTCCGGCTTTTGCCATTCCGCCGCCGATGCCCGGCAGAATCGCGCCGACAGTAATCAAAGTATTGCCGACGGCGCGATTTTTTCCGTTTTCGATTTTTGAAAATCTGATTGCGCTGTATAACGCCGAGCCGATTAAAAATATCACCGAATAAGTATTGATAAACGGCGTGAGCAGTCGAACCCATTGCCATTCCAAAGATGCGCCGCTCGGTCGAAAAGATTCGAGCAGCGATGTATTTATCGGCGAAAGCAAAACGCAGACCGACGCGAAAACGATAAACGGCAAAGTTATCGCAGTTAAAATATTCGCCTTCCGATTTTTCAAATGCAGATAAACCGAACCCTGCGCGAGCGGATAACCGCCGAGAATCGCGCCCGCCATATACCAGAATTTATTCAGCGTCGGCGTGTTGCCGTGCAAGGTTATAAACGCTTCAAAAAAAGTTCCCAAGCCGTATGTAAAAACGCCGATTGCCCACCACAAAAGATGCGTGCCGCCTTTAGTAAAATAGCGATTGATTATTTTATAAAAGAAAAAAGCCGAAAACGCGGTCGTCAAAATCGGCAGATAATGAACCGCGCTTAATCCTTGAAAAACTTCGCCCATATAATAAAACTAACTTTTCAGACTTGTTTTCACAAATGCTTTCGGTTTGATAAATTTGATTTACGATAGAAATAAAACTTATCATCAAACAAAAGGAGATTTTTGTGTCGCAAAATTTTCAGGCGGGCGATTTTTTAATTTTTCAAATCGAGAGCGGTTACGGACTGCTTCGACTTTTAGCGATGGACGAAACCGAAACGGGAAAAGTCTGGCATCTGGCGGCTTACAACGAAATGTTTTTGGATATTGATTCGGCGGACGCGGCAATCGAGAATTTTGAAAATTTCACCGTCAGCAATCCGCATCTCGCTTTAACCAACCGCGCGTTTGAAAGCACACAGACGGCGCGAATGAAAAACGTGCCGCTTCGAGATGAAGAATTAAAATTTTATAACGAATGGGAAGCAAATCCGAATCGAAAAGTTTCCGACATCTCTGTCAGATTGCTTCTCGGTTTGCGATGATTTTTATTTTAACTTCCTTCTTTCCAATTCCTTTTTTATCAAATCGAGTTCGCGGCTGACTTGTCCCGTTACGCTCGAATTTTCCTGCGCCCGCCGAATCAGATACGGCACGACATCTTTGACCGCGCCGTATGGAACATATTTTGAAACATTGTAATCGTGCTTTGCCAAAACGTAAGAAAGATTGTCGCTCATTCCGTAAAGCTGCGAAAAGAAAACGTGCGGATGATCGTGTTTGATGCCTTGGGCGTGAAGTTTTTCGGCGAGTTGGCAGACGCTTTCCTCGTTGTGCGTTCCGGCGACGAAAGCGATGTCTTCGACGTTTCGCAAACAATATTCGATTGCCGCGTTGTAATCACGGTCGGTCGCCGCTTTGTCCGGCTGAATCGGCGACAGATAATCTATTTCTTCGGCGCGTTCGCGTTCCTTTTCCATATACGCGCCACGCACCAATTTAACCGCGAGAATGTAGTTATTTTCTTTCGCTTTTTTGTGCGACGCTTTCAAAAATTCGAGACGGTCGGTTCGATAAAGCTGAATCGTGTTGTAAATTGTCGGCGCGTCGCGGTTGTATTTTTCCATCATCTCGTCGGCAAGATTGTCAATCGCGTCTTGTATCCAAGATTCTTCCGCGTCAATAAATACGGGCTGATTAAGCGAATGCGCGTATTCGCAGATTTCACCCACGCGCTCCCTCGCCCGTTCCAAATCAGCCGTTTCGGCTTTTAATAATTCCTTTCCCGCACTGACTTTTTCCAAAACGCCGAAGTTCGCCACGCCCGTTACTTTGAAAACCGCAAACGGAACATTTTCGTCTTCTTTGGCGCGGGTTACGGTGCGGATAATTTCGTTTTTCGTGCTGTCGAAAGTCGCTTCCAGAGATTTGCCTTCGACCGAATAATCGAGAATCGTTCCGATATTCGACGCGCCGAGTTTTGCAATCGTCGGCTGACATTCTTCGATTGTTTCGCCGCCGCAGAACTGCCGGAAAATCGTGCGCTTGATAATTCTTTTGACCGGCAAATGAAGATTCAGGAAAATCTCCGCGATTTTCGTTCCGATGCGGTTCAGCATCGGCGAATTCATCAACTTGAATAAGCTGTATTTGCGTTTTAATTCGCCATCGGTTTTATCGGCGAACGCGGTTGCCGTGTCCTGAAAATTTATTTTGAACTCGCTCATTAATTATTCTTGATTAGCCCGAAAATTCGCCTTTCATATTTATATCGAATCGTCGTCATTTTATCATAACGCCCGTAATGTTGTAAGATGAATCTTTTTCAAAATTGTTTATGAGTAAATCACTTCCAAAGCGTTCGGAAAATTATTCCGAGTGGTATAATGAAATCGTCAAACGCGCCGACCTCGCGGAAAATTCCGCCGTTCGCGGCTGTATGGTCATCAAACCTTACGGCTTCGCCATCTGGGAAAAAATGCAGCGCGCACTGGACGATATGTTCAAAGCGACGGGGCATCAAAACGCCTATTTTCCGCTGTTCGTGCCGAAATCTTTTCTCGAAAAAGAAGAAGAACACGCCGAAGGTTTCGCCAAAGAATGCGCCGTCGTTACGCATTATCGCTTAAAACAAAATCCCGACGGCAAAGGTTTAATCGTTGACGAAAACGCCAAACTCGAAGAAGAATTGATAATTCGCCCGACCTCGGAAGCGATTATCTGGAACACATATAAGAACTGGATTCAGTCGTGGCGCGATTTGCCGCTTTTAATCAATCAATGGGCAAACGTCGTGCGCTGGGAAATGCGAACCAGACTTTTTCTAAGAACGGCGGAATTTCTCTGGCAGGAAGGACACACGGCGCACGCGACGAGCGAAGAAGCAATTGAGGAAACTCTACGAATGCTCGGCGTGTATGCGACGTTTGCCGAAGAATGGATGGCGATGCCCGTTTTGAAAGGCGTAAAAACTCCTTCGGAAAGATTTGCGGGCGCGATTGATACCTACTGTATCGAAGCATTGATGCAAGACGGAAAGGCTCTGCAATCCGGCACGTCGCATTTCTTAGGACAAAATTTTGCGAAATCTTTCGACGTGAAATTCGTCAATAAAGAAAATCAATTAGAGTATCCGTGGGCGACTTCGTGGGGCGTTTCGACTCGTTTAATGGGCGCGTTGATTATGGCGCATTCGGACGACAACGGTTTAGTTTTGCCGCCGAAGCTCGCGCCGATTCAGGTTGTCATCGTGCCGATTTATAAAACGCCCGAAGATTTGGCGAAGATTTCCGAAACGGTAAATCCGATTTATGAAGCGTTAAAAGCGAAAGGAATTTCCGTCAAATACGATGACAGCGACCATCAGCGTTCGGGCTGGAAATTTGCCGAATACGAATTGAAAGGCGTTCCCGTGCGGCTCGGTTTGGGTGCGCGAGATTTGGAGAACGGCACGATTGAAGTCGCCCGCCGCGATACTTTGACAAAGGAATCGCGCCCGATTGAAAATGTCGCCGATTACGTCGCCGAATTGCTCGAAGAAATACAAGTGAACATTTATCAAAAGGCTTTGACCTTCCGCGAGGAAAATACTTTTAAGGTTGATAGTTGGGAAGAATTCAAAGCGCAAATCGAAAAAGGCGGCTTCATCTTAGCGCATTGGGACGGCACGAGCGAAACCGAAGAAAAAATCAAAGCCGAAACAAAAGCGACGATTCGCCTGATTCCGCTTGACGAATCTGCCGAAACCGGCAAATGCGTCTACACGGGCGAATCGTCGCCGGGAAGAGTGATATTTGCAAGAGCTTATTAATTTTCGCGTTACGTTCTAAATCCGTGCTGGTTAATGAATCCCTGAACGAAATCCCAAATTTGTGCCGAAACGCGCGCGTCTTCACCGTAAGTAATATTCGTTTTTCCGTCAATACCGCCTTCATCAATAATTTCGTTTGGCGAATGCCCGGTTACGTCCCAGGGCGTGCCGCCCATTCCGCCGTGCGTACACATAAAAGTATACGCCGTCGGATAAATGGTCGGCGGGCTGTAGCGCATACCGTCATTGCTGAAACTTTCTCTCGAACCTGATTTAGGATCACGGATGACGTGCATCACATAACTGACATTGTTCGGAATCGCTTCCGCGTCAATAAAAAGATGTCGGTCAACGCAGTCGAACATCAACAACGCTTTGACAGGAATATTCGCCCTTTTCAATTTAGCGGCGAGAGCCACTACTCCAGCCGCGCCGCGACTGTATCCGGTCAACAAAACCGGCAGACTTGCGTTTTGCCGGTGACGCATTTCGATAAAATTGAAACCGTTATTAATTGCGTCCACTAAACCGCCGCCGAGCGCGACCGGACCTCTAAAATATCTTCTGTTAGCGGTGTCCGGTTTGCATAATCGGCTGACAAAGCTGTTTGCAAACACGACATCATAATCGCGGTCGCGCCCCGCGCCGGGCATAACCGCGCTTCCTGTTCCGTCAATACCTACTAATAATGGCATAAATTTTCTCCTCGAACATAAAATAAAATTTCCTTGCAGATTTCTACTTGAGACGCAATAAACTTTTTTTATTGCCAAATTTTTCGAGACAGTTCGATTATTTCAATTTAAGTTTTGGAATTTTTGCTTTTCGTTTTCAAAATTATTTCGCCTGCCTGCGTCAGCGAGCGAATCGGCGATAAATCTTCGGCATCGCCGCCGCGTTCGGCGTAGCGCGTCGGGACGAGCAAGTATTTTATACACGGCGCGGTTTCATTATTTTTGAAAATTTGCACGAGCGAATGAAGCTGCTGATGCGTTTCATTGGCGAGAGTGTGCGCGTTGTCGCGCAAGTTTTGCAGAAAATTTAACGCCTTTGAACGCTTGTTAAATTCTACGCGCAATCGTTCGGCGGTTAAAAAATGACTGATTTGATTGTGCGCCTGCGGCGGTTTGACCGCGCCGATTATTTTCAGATTTTTCAAATTTAATTCGCGGAGAATTTCGCTGACGGCGTTAAGCTGCGCCTGCCCGCCATCGAGCAAAATCAAATCCGGCAATTTTTCCTTCTCCGGCAAAAGCCGCAGACGTTCCTCGACGGCGGCGGCAAGCGCGGCAGTTTCCGATAAATTTTCAAACTCCCAAACCAGACCGTCTTCGCGCCGCAACACGCCGTCAACCGCCGCGACGCGCGACGCGACGATTTCCCTTCCCGCAAGATGCGCGACATCGAAGCATTCGATTCGGCGCGGCGTTTTTTCAAGCGCGAAAAGTTGTTTGAGTTCATTTAATAAATCACTTATTTCTGCGGAAGACTTTTGTTTTTTATACCGGAAAGAATGCGGGGCGAGCGTTTGCATTTTGAAAACCGACGGCGGCAATTTGTCGGGCGTATGCGCGATAATTTTTATTCTTCGATTAAAATTTTCGCTGAGTTTTCCTTCTAAAATTTTTCTATGTGAGAAATCTTGCGGAACAAAGATTTGCTTTGGCGCATAAAATTGATAAAAAGTTTGAATAAAATCATAGAGAATTTCACCGGTCGGTTTTTTATCAACCTGAAAATCTAGTCTGCCGACCGCCTTTCCGCGCCGAAGCGTCATCAAATGAATTTGCGCCGAATCGCCTCCGTCGGTCAAGATAATTACATCGTTCATTTTTGCCGCGTCAATTTGCCATTTCGCATTTTGTAAAATTTCTTTGACAGTCGCTCGCGCCTCACGCCATTCGATGGCTCGTTCGTATTCCAACGCTTCGGCGAGTCGTTCGATTTTTCGATCTATCTTTTCTAATACTAAATCGCCGCGTTTCGTTAAAACGAGATGAATCATTTCTACCGCTTCGAGATAAGTTTCGCGGTCGCAAATTTTTTCAACGCACGGAGCGAGACAGCGATGCAGAAAATATTCGGGACACGGCGCGTCGAAATCGCCTTTAATATCGAGTTCGCACGGGCGCAGACGAAAAACGCGGGCGAGCAAATCAATCACTCGGCGCACCATTCCGGTTGGCAAAAACGCGCCGTAGATGTTTTGTCCGGGTAATTTATTTTCGGGTCGGCGCGTGATTAAAAGGCGCGGAAATTTTTCGTTTGTCGTGAGTTTCAAGAACGGATAATTCTGCTTTTCCATCATCAATTCTCCGCTTCGAGCAATGCGTGAATCGCTTTGAGCGAATCGGCATCTGCCGGTTTTTTATCTTCGCGCCAGCGCAAAATTCGCGGAAAACGCACGGCAACGCCCGATTTATGACGCGAAGATTTTTGTATGCCTTCACAGCCGAGTTCAAAAACGAGTTGCGGCGCGACGCTTCTGACAGGTCCGAAAGTTTCAATCGTATTCTCGCGCACGAAGCGGTCAACTCGACGAATTTCCTTGTCGGTTAAACCGGAATACGCTTTGGCGAACGGCACGAGTTCGCCTTTATTCCAAACCGCAAAAGTGTAATCGGTGTAAAGACTCGCGCGTTTGCCCGTGCCGCGCTGCGCGTAAATCAAAACCGCGTCAATCGTGAACGGTTCGATTTTCCACTTCCACCAATCGCCGCGCGGACGACCGACGCGAAACGGCGACGCGAGCCGTTTTAACATAAATCCTTCGACGCGGCGACTGCGGCTTTCATTACGAATTTCCGATAATTTTTCCCAACTTTCCGCTTCGACGACGGGCGAAAATTGCAGAGTTTTTTTCGCTTCAACCGGCAGATTTTCTAAAATTTCGATTAGTTTCGCGCGGCGAAATTTCAGTTCTTTTTGCCTGATGTCTTCGCTTTCGAGTTCGAGCAAATCGTAACAAAGCAGCACGACCGGAACTTCTTCAAGAAGTTTTTTGCTGACGGTTTTGCGTCCGATGCGTCTTTGCAGTTGCGCGAACTGCATTACGCCTTCGTCTTTCCAAGGCAAAATCTCGCCGTCAAGAACCGTTCCATCGGGCAGCGCGAAGCTCGCGTTCGTGATTTCGGGAAACCGTTCGGACAACAAATCTTCGCCGCGCGACCATAAAAAACTCATCCCGCCGCGACGAATCAGTTGGGCGCGAATTCCGTCCCATTTCCATTCCGTTTGCCAATCGTTTATGTCGCCCAAATCTTCAATCGGAAAATCGAGTTGATGCGCCAGATGAAACGGATACGGACGCGACAAATCCGCGTCTTCGCTTGAGGCTTCGAGAAGATTCAAATAAAACTCCGCGTCGGGCGACCAACTGCCCATCAAGCGATGCGCGATAATTTCTTTTTCGATGCCGGAAACTTGCGACAAGGCGCGAACGACAAGCTGCTGCGAAACGCCGACGCGAAAACTTCCCGTAACCAATTTGTTCCAAATAAATCGTTCGTCCGCGTTGAGTTCGCGCCACGCCTGCGCGACGGCTTCGCGCTGTTCGGCTTCGTCGAAATCCCTGAGCGGCAGCGTCCGGTTTTCAACCCAAAAAGCAAGCGGCAAATCGCTTCCCGCCGCGTTCGTGTCGGGCAGAAGCAACGCGATAGTTTCGGCTAAATCGCCGACCGCATCGTAAGATAATTCAAAAAGCCAATCGGGAATTTCCGAAATCTCCGCCGCCCACGCCCGAAGTTTCGCCGTCGGAATTATCTGGCGCGGCTTGCGTCCGCTCAAAAAATAAATCGCCCACGCCGCGTCCGCCGCCGTCGCTTCTTTGAAATATTTAACCATCGCTTCGACTTTTTCATTCGTCTTATTCGTCTGGTCGAGAGCGACGTATAAATCGGAAAAATTTTTCATTAGTTTTATAACCACAGATGAACACAGATTATTTTTATAAATTTTATCTGTGCCTATCTGTGTTCATCTGTGGTTAAATTTCTTCTTCGTCTTTCGCCAATTCAATCTCCGGCGCGTCGCCGACGAATTTCGTTTCGAGCGGTCGCGCGTCTTTGCCAATTGATTTCAGGTAGCGCACAACCGTTTCGATATTGCCGTGCGTAACCCAAATCTGTTCGGCTTCGGTGGCGTTTATCGCCGTCAAAAGCTCTCCCCAATCGGCGTGGTCGGACAAAATAATTCCGCGGTCAACGGCGCGGCGGCGGCGCGCTCCGCGAATCCGCATCCAGCCGGAAGCAAAGCCGGTTGATTGATTTCCGAATCGTTTTGTCCAAGGCGTATCTTGCGCCGACGGCGGCGCAATAATGAGCGAACCGGCAAATTCTTTTTTGTTCGCAACTTCTCCGACGTATTTGGTCGGCGGCAATTCGATTCCGCTTTCACGATAATCTTTGGTCAAACGCTCGACCGCGCCGTGCGTGTAGATTCGTCCAATCGAAGCATCAACGCTTTTCATAATTCTTTGCGCTTTACCGAGCGAGTATGCGAAAATCACCGTCGCCTTTTCCTTCTCGACGTTGCCGCGCCACCATTCGTTAATTTCATCAAAAAGAATTTCCGGTTTCGTCCAGCGATAAATCGGCAAACCGAAAGTCGCTTCGGTAATAAAAGCGTGGCATTTGACCGGCTCGAATTCGGCGCACGTCGGGTCGGGCATTAATTTATAATCACCGGAGGCAACCCAAACTTCGCCTTTGTGTTCTACGCGCACCTGCGCCGAACCGAGAACATGCCCCGCCGGATGCAGCGAAACTTTTACGCCGTTAATATTTCTCGTCGCGCCGTATTTAAGCGTTTCGATTTTTCCTTCATTCCAAAGCCGCGTACGAAAAAGCCGCTCGCCTTCTGCGCTGACGAGATAATTTTTCGAGCCGCGATAGGTATGGTCGGCGTGCGCGTGCGTCAGAACCGCTCGCTCGACGGGCAGCCACGGGTCAATATAAAAATCTCCGGCTTCGACATACAGACCGCGTTCGGTTGGCTTGATGAGTCGCATATTTAATCTTTCAAAATGCCGCGCGAAATGACAATTCTTTGAATCTCGCTCGTGCCTTCGTAAATCGTCGTGATGCGCGCGTCGCGGAAGTATTTTTCGACCGGATAATGACGCGAGTAACCGTTTCCGCCGTGGATTTGAATCGCGTCGGCGCAAACGCGATTGCAGTTTTCCGACGCGAAAAGTTTTGCCTGCGAAGCGAAGATTCCGGTTTGTTTATGTCCCGCGTCTTTCATCGCGGCGGCGCGAAAAGTCAAAAGCCGCGCGGCTTCGGTATTCATCGCCATATCAGCCAATTTAAATTGAATCGCTTGAAATTCGGCAATCGGTTTGCCGAAAGCGGTACGGTCTTTCGCATAACTCGTCGCTTCGCTTAAAGCCGCTTGCGCGATGCCGTTTGACAAAGCGGCGATGCCGATTCTGCCGTTGTCCAGACTGCCGAAAGCGACGCGCATTCCGTTTCCGATGCCGCCCAATATATTCGATTTCGGAACGCGAACTTCCGACAAATTCATCTCGTTGGTTTGCGACGCGCGTTGACCGAGTTTGAGTTCGTGCGATGAAACCGTAAAACCTTTCGTGCCGCCCTCGACGATAAATGAAGTGATTTCTTTTCGTCCGTTTTTCTCGCCCGTCGTCGCCATCACGATAAAAACTTCCGCTTCGCCGCCGTTTGAAACCCACGCTTTTGTTCCGTTCAAAATGTAAAAATCACCGTCTTCGGTTGCGCGAGTTTTTAAGTTTGTCGCATCGCTTCCGGCTTGCGGCTCGCTCAAACAAAACGCGCCGATTTTCTCGCCGCGGGCTAACGGCACGAGATACTTGCGTTTTTGCTCCTCGCTTCCGAAACTCAAAATCGGATAGCAGCAAACCGAATTCGTAACCGAAACAATCACGGCGACCGAAGCATCAGAGCGGGCGATTTCTTCGAGCGCGAGAACATACGAAACCGAATCCATTCCCGCGCCGCCGTATTCTTCGGGAATAATCATTCCCAAAAGTCCGAGTTCAGCTAAACCTTTTAATTGTTCGCGCGGAAATTTTTCCTGCTCGTCGTATTCTCTCGCCACCGGCGCGATTTCGTTTCTGGCGAATTCGCGCACCGAATTTCGCACCATTTCTTGTTCTTCGGACAAATCGAAATCCATAAAATTATGATATGCAAATCGAATTCAGAAAACAAACGATTCGTTTTTTCGCCATACAAAATCGTTCGGTTTCAAAATGGAATGTAATTTGCTTTTGACACAGCGAACAAGGATTTGTGTATCATTGTAATTCAAATCAGGAGGAAATTATGCAAGGACCATTAAGAGGAATTTTAGCCGGAGCAGCGGCTTGGAAATTGGGCGGCGGACTGATTTCGACAATCGTGATTTTTATACTCGTATTTTGGCTTTTGGGTCATTGTTAAAAGTCGAATGTTTAAAGGTGAAAAAGTTTTTTGCGATACGCAAAAAACTTTTTCACCTTTTCGCTTTCTCACGTTTTCACTTTCAAACTCGTTCGCGCCACTTTAAAACTTCGTCGCGCAGAATCGGGTTTTGCTGAAAACTTCCCGTTTGTCCCTGCGCGGCGGTAGCGCGTTGGATATGCCAGTAAGTCAAACCGAGTTTGCCGACTGCCCGCAGATATTGATTTCTCGCCTTGAATTTCCCGTTAAATAAACTGCCCAAAAGCCACGTCGAACTGCGAAAAGCCGACGTGGCTATTTCTAAATGTTCATTTGGAATCAGCCCGCGGGCGACATCAATCGCCAGCATATTTTTGAGAATTTTATTCTGGCGGTGCATCGTGTAAAAAGCGAAGCCGACGAATATCAGAAAAAACGGTATTTCCAAAATTACATAGCCGACAATAAAGCCGCCGAGTCCGCCGATGGTTGCCAAACCGTTCCAGACGGCGTGCAGAAAAATCGCTCCGCCGTAGCCCATTATCGGCATAATTATTCGGACAATCGGTTTGTATGATTCGCGCGAAATGCCGCAGCCGATTCCAGTCATCGAAGTAAATGTAACGTGCGCGAACGGCGACATAATTCCGCGCAGCACAAACAAAACAATGAGTGCGTTCGAGCCGCCTTGAACGATTCCGCGTCCGTAATAAAGCACGTTTTCGACGGTTGCGAAACCAAGCGCGATAACGCCCGCGAAAATTATTCCGTCGAGAATATCGTCGAAATATCGCCTGAAGAAAATCAATAATATAACCAATCCCAAACCTTTCGAGCCTTCCTCGAAAATCGGCGCAGAAACCACCGCGCCGACGGCATCGCCGAGGATTGCGCCGATTACAGTATTAATAACAAAGGCGATAACTACAGACACGAGTGCGCCCCAAGCGAAAGCGAGCGCGAGCAGCCAGAGCGGTTCGGGGTCGTATCGGTCAAGCCAAACGAGAGGCAAAAGATATATGCAAGCCGGAACAAACGCTATGACCGCAGCGAGAAACGCCGCGCCGATGCCGACGCTGGCAACCGTTATCAAAATGACAATCAAAGAGAGAAAAACTATCGAAAACAAAGCAACCGCAACGCCGATATATTTTCCCGTTTGACCCGGTTTCGACTGCGTTTCGATGTGTCCCAAACCGAGATTGGAAATCGAATTTCGCCAATTTGTTTCCGGCGATGCGGCGATTTGATTAGCTGGCGAATTTTGATAATTTGCCGGAATTTGAATCGGCGGTTTAATCTGCGTTTCCGCGCTTTCGTATTGATTATTTTCTAAATTGATTGTCGCTTGAATGCCTTCTCTGCCAAACTGAATTACATCGCCGGAATTTAGTTTGACGATTTGAATTTTCTGATTATTGACGAATGTTCCGTTCGAGCTTTTGTTGTCAACCAGATAAAATCCATCTGCTTTGGCTTCGATATAAGCGTGTTGTTTAGAAGCGATTCGTTCGGTTAAAGGGTCGAATCTGACCGCGCATTTTTCGCTGCGCCCGACGGTCAAAAATCCCTTCGTTAATTCGTAATTTCTGCCAGCCAGCGAGCCGCTTTCGATGGTTAAGAGTAATTTCATATCAGCAATAATAGAAGCAAAAAGCCCAAAGTCAAGCGTTACTAACTTCAGGCTTTTCAAAAGAAATCAAAAAAGAAATCAAAAAACGAACGGCTAAGGCTGGACGGACGATGGCGAAGGAACATCGCCGGTTTGTCCGAAAATTTTCGTGTTAAATGTGCCGCTCGCGCTATTGAGCCGATACCAAGCATTTTCGCTCGGACGAAAAACGGCGATGTCGGTTTTACCGTCGCCGTCGTAATCTGCCGGAATCGGAATGTCCGTCGAATTGCCGAATTGGTTGGCGGTCATCGAATCGGTCTTTGAATTAAGAATATACCAAACGCCGGTCGAAGGACGATAAACCGCGAAATCCGATTTGCCGTCGCCGTCGAAATCGCCCGAAAGCGGTTTGTCCGTGCCGAGTCCGAATTGGCGGGCGAGCGGCAAACTCGAAGAGCTTTGCAAGATATACCACGCGCCGTTTGACGGGCGGAAAACGACCAGATCGGCTTTTCCGTCCGCGTCGAAATCGCCGGTCAAAACTTTATCGGTGCTTGCGCCCCACTGCACTCCGCGAAGACCGAGAGTGCTTTGCTGAATATACCAAGTGCCGTTTGACGGACGAAAAACCGCGACATCGGTTTTGCCGTCCGCGTCGTAATCCGCCGGAACGGGAACGTCGCCGTTTGTCCCGAAAGGAATGGCGCGAAAACCGCTCGCACTTCCCAAAATATACCAGATGCCTTCGCTCGCACGAAAAACGGCGATGTCTGATTTGCCGTCGCCGTCGTAATCGCCCGCGACGATTTTGTCCTCGCCTGCGCCGAATGTGGTCGAATTGGAATTGCCGTCGGAACTGTTTTCGGTTCGCCAAACGCCGCCTGCCGGAGAATAAGTTGAAAAATCGGTTTTGCCGTCGCCGTCAAAATCGGAGACGACGTTTTTCGGCGTTGAACTGATGCGACTCGCGTCAACAATCAGCAGACCGCTTTTCAAATCGCCCATTAAAATTTTGTTTTGTCCCAAAAACGGATAAACCGCCCAGTTGCCGTCAAAGCCGGTCGGCAGATTATTTTCCGCCTTCGACAAGCCGCAGACAAAATCCCAAGGATCGTCGGTTGCCGCTTTTGTAGCGTCCGATTCGACGAAGGCGGGTTGAAAAGAATCGTATTGACCGACGCGCTTCGGCGCAGCCGGATTGCTAATATCGAAAATCTGCAAACCGGCTTCATACCACGAAACATACAAATAATTTCCCATCACGACTGGATTGTGCGGCGAAGTGGCGTTCAATCCCAAATCGTCCATACCGAGACGATTGACCAAAAGCGGCTCTGCCGGATTAGTGATGTCGTAAGTCCGCAAATCCGCGCTGCCGTTGCTCGTCTCGCGGCAGCTATACAAATAATTTCCGTCCTCGCTCGTCCAACTGCTGTGCATACTGTTGCCGTTGGTAACGCCTGTCGCATCTTCAATATAGCCGAGTAAAGTCGGGGCTTGCGCGGCGATATTCGTAATATCGTAAATTTCCGTTCTGCCGCGCATCGAAGAATTTCCCCAGCCGGAAGTGAACAAACGATTGCCGCGAATGTGCATCGCGTGAACCCACGTTACTTCGGTCGGATTAATGTCGCGGATAAAAACCGGATTAGCGGGATTGGAAATGTTGATGACCTTTAAAATCTTGGTCGTAAAGCCGTTGAAATTTTCAATCAAATAATTTCCGAAGACGACCATTTCGTGAATCGAATTATACGCATTACCGTTTGTCGCATTGACGACTCCGAGCAGACGCGGATTATACGGGTCGGTCAAATCAACGATGTGAACGCCGCCGCCGTTACCACTTCCGAAATAGGCGCGATTTCCGATGACGACGGCTTCGAGAAACTGCAAATTGCCTCCCGGATTATACCAGGCGGCAAGACGCGGCGCGTCAGGATTCGAGATGTCGTAAATAAAAGCTCCGCGACACAAATAACCGCCCTGCACGGCGATGTTGCCGTCGCCGTAAACGTCGGCGAATTTGGCGTTTGAATTTATGCCGCAATCCGGCGTAATCTGCGCCCGCAGACGCACCTTTTGACCGAACGAATTTTGGCTCGCCGCAAACATCAAAAACAAAACGCTCGCCGCGAAAATTGATTTTACAAACCAATTTCTCGATGGATAACTCATAAAATCTCTCGCCGTCTGAAAATAAGATTTTTATAAACTCGTATTTTTACTTATTCGACGGCAAAAAACAAGCCGGAAAGGAATTTCAAAAATTTCGTTTTCGGAAGACAAACGCCGCAACTTTTCCGAATCCGTCTTAAGCAGTCTTTAATCAAGTGTTTAAGAAGCCGCCTGCGAAACGTCGCGGATTACGAGGTCGAAAGTTCCGGGCGCGACTTTGCGAAAGCGTCGGTTGCGGTTGAGGGAAACGGCAATCGAGATGGTCGGATTGTTGCCTTTAAATTCAAATCCGCCTTCGACGAGCAAATTGAAAAGATCGTTGACGTGCAGCGAGCGTCCTTCTTCACGAAGCAGAAGCGTGCAGGCTTGCGTGATGGTGCGGTCGGCAAACCGATGATTTTTTTGCTCGGAATTACGGTTCGCCGTCGGCACATTTCGCGGATTGTTAAAATATGAGACCGAACCTTTTTGATAATTATTCGACTGTTGGTTGTTTTGATTGTTTTGATTCTTCTGATTCGTCCGCGCGTATCGGCGTGGTTCGAGTGGCATTTCGTAATCACGGTCGTCGTCTTCGTAATGCACATTTTGTTTTGTTTTGCGAAGATTGTTGCCCGCCCGCATCGTCGAGAAAAGGCTGTCAATGGCTTCTTCGGTTTTCTCCGCGCTTTGCCGGAGTGCGTTGATTTCCGCCTGCAAAGTTTCGGCTTCGGCTTCGACTTCGTGCAGCCGCGCGTTCAAACGATTTTCCGCGTTGCGCGTCTGCCGCAAACTCTGTTCGAGTGTCGAGATTAAATTTTCTTCGTTCAACATAAATTTATTTACGATTTTCAATTTGCAATTTGCGATTAAACTCGCTGCAAACTTGCGAATCTGGATTTAGCTTGTCTGTTATTTTAATTTTCCGTTCGAGCCTTTGTGTCATAAAATCGCAAATCGCAAATCGAAAATCACTTGGCTCGCTCGATCATATAGTCCGGAATTTCTTCCAATGCTGAACGATACCCCGATTTCGGTAATAATTCAAGATTTTTTATTGCGCGGCTGGCATAAGTATAAGCCATTTGGCGCGTTTCCGCCAGCAAATTATGCTGTTCCATTCGCTCAAGAAGTCTCTGCCGCGAAAAATTTCGATAATCGCCGTCGCGGATAATCGTCTCTAAATTCTTCTGCATCACCGGTTCTTTTTTCATCAGTAAAATCAAAGGCAGAGTTAGTTTGCCTTCGAGTAAATCCGCGCCCGAAGCCTTTCCGAGCATCGCTTCTTCGGCGGTAAAATCGAGCAAATCGTCGGCGAGTTGAAACGCCGTTCCAAGATTCATTCCGAAATTCTTCAAAGCCGTTTGCCGTTCCTTGTCCGCGTCGCCGAGAATCGCGCCGATTTCGCAGCACGCCGAAAAAAGAAACGCCGTTTTGCGTTCCAAAATATTAAAATACTCGCTTTCGTTGATGTCCGTTCGTCCGAGCGTCGTCAGTTGAATCAATTCGCCTTCGGTCATTTTTCGAGTCAGGCGCGTGAGAATATCTAAAATTTCCAAACTTCTTTCCTGTAAAGAAGTTTCAAACGCCGACATATAAAGCCAATCGCCCATCAAAACCGCCGCTTGATTTCCGAACCGCGCGTTGACGCTAGCTCGGTTTCGCCGCACGTCGGCGTTGTCAATTATATCATCGTGAACGAGCGTCGCCGTGTGAATCATTTCCATCACGGTTGCGAGCCGAATCACATTCTCGTTTGCCACCGCGCCGCCCGCCGCATAATTCGACAAAACGAGCAGCGCGGGACGCACGCGCTTGCCGCCCGAAGCCCGCAAATAATCGCCGAGATAATTGATAACCTGAATGTTTGAACTCGCCTGCCGCTCGAATTCGATTTCGACGAAAGCCATCTCCGTTTTGATTAGAGAAAAGATTTTCCGCGCCGTCGTCTGCGGATTTATTTTTTCGCGGATTGGTGAAAACGTCTGCATTTTTAGTTTGTGCGGTAATTGTCGAACTGCATATCAATCCCGAAATCCTTCGCTTTTAATTGAGCGATGACATCTTGCAAAGTGTCGCGGTCTTTGCCGGAGACGCGCACGGTTTCGCCTTGAATCGAAGCCTGCACTTTGAGTTTTGCGTCTTTGATGTATTTAACGATTTCTTTCGCTTTTTCAATCGGAATTCCCTGCTGGATTTTTACCGTCTGCCGTACCGTCCCGCCCGCCGATGGTTCGATTTTTTGATAATCCAGAGCCTTCAGCGAGACACCGCGTTTGACAAATTTGCTTTGCAAAATATCGTTCATATTTCGCAGCTTGGTTTCGTCTTCGGCGGATAAAATCAAATCTTTGTCGGCAAGCTCGACCGTCGCGCGGCTGCCCTTAAAGTCGAATCGCTGCGAAACTTCCTTCGTCGTTTGATGCAGGGCGTTGGTAATTTCCGCGTAATCGGTTTTTGAAACTATATCGAATGAATTTTCTTTAGCCATAAAGAAAAATATACTATGAAAATCTTTTATCCGAAAATTCGTTTGTCGGTATTCTGAATAAAAGCGGCTCGGAGTTTATAAAAACTCTTTTAAACTCCTGGCAGAAAAATTCTCTAAAACTGAAAAAAAGAAGAAAACCTTTTTGAAAAAATCTTCGTCAGAGTTAATATCCCTTATTAAATAAAACGTAGTTTGGTTGATTGGCAAGCGAAATTTACTTGATTTCTATTGTTCAATCATTGTATTTTAATTCAAATTCACTTTCAGTATTGACGACAGATTCTTCGTCGGTGCTAATTGAATGCTGACCGTCCTTATAAAATAAAGCGAAGTTTTAATTTCTATTTCAATTTAATCGAATTAAATGAAGTTTATTCGGCGGTTTCTGCTCAAAATCGAATTTTCGCATAACTGCCTTTTTGAAAAATTTATGAAAAAATATTGTGTTTCGTCTTCGTCGTTCTGTCTGTTTTTTTATTATTGGACAGCCGTTATCAATTTACAGCCGTTTCCGCTCAAACCGAGAAAAACGCGCAGGACTTAAATCTGGCGGCAAAAATCCGGCAGTTAACAAACAGATCAACCGACGGTCTGGTTGAAAAGAAATTTGCGAACGGCACGAGCGGACTCGATTTACAAGACCGTTTTCAAAACGTGATGCTCTCGAAAATAGACTTTAAGGGTGATCCGGTTGCCGCCTGCGTTACCGATTTAACGGAAGCCAACGCTTTTTTCGGCAGAAATCTCGAAACCGGCGAGCCGGTATCGTCTGGAATGTATCAAAGAGACGGCAAGGCTGAGATCGCGGCAGACCACGGAATGTCGGTTGACGAATTTAATTTTTACAAAAAACTAATCGAAGACGCAGCGATACGCCGCGCCGAAAATCCCCAGTCCGCCACCATTACCATCGTCAACGGCGACGGAACGGGCGAAGGTTTTAACGACCCGACACCAGCCACGCCGGAAGGCAGCAATAACGGCGCGACGCTCGGCGAACAGCGTCTGAATTTATTTAATTTCGCGGCGAGCATCTGGGGCGCGTATCTCGACACGAGCGTTCCGATTGCCGTCAATTCGCAATTTAATTCGCTGACTCCCTGCACCACCAATGGCGGCGTTCTGGGTTCGGCGGGAACGACGGCTATTTACAGAGATTTTTCACGCGCTCAATATCCCGGAACATGGTATCCGGTCGCTCTCGCCAACAAACGACAAGGCACTGACTTAAACGGCGCGACGGCTGAAATTAATACCAGATTCAACACCGATGTTGATGCGAGTTGTCTCGGCGCGGGAAGCCGGTTCTATTACGGACTAGATAATGCTTCGCTTCCCGGCAGAATAAATTTGCTCGTCGTTTTGCTTCACGAAATGGGACACGGCTTAGGCTTTATCAGTTTTGCCAGCGGCACGACCGGAGCATTAAACAGCGGATTTCCCGATGTCTATACAAAATTTATGTATGACGCGACGACTGGGAAAAATTGGCTCGATATGACCGATGCCGAGCGTCAGGCTTCCGCCATAAATAACAATTGTGTATTGGGACGGTCCGAGTTTAAAAATGGCATCCGGTTCCTTGACCGCCGGGCGCGATTCTTCGGGTCGCGTGAATTTATACACGCCCAGCACATTTGCCAGCGGTTCGTCGGTTTCTCACTTCGGAACAATCGCGTTTCCGAATCTTTTGATGGAGCCGAACATCACTTCCGGCTTGCCGATAAATTTGGATTTAACGCGCCAAGAAATGCGCGACATCGGTTGGTATCGGGACACCAACGCCGATTTGGTTCCCGACACGATAACAAGCGTTACGCCGAGCGGCAATACGATTGTTATCGGAACTTCGGCAACGATAAATTGGACCAACACCGGAGGTTTTAACCGCAACGTAATAGTCGAGATGTCAACCAACAGCGGCGCGAATTATACAACGCTTGCTTCAAATATCGCTAACACGGGTTCTTATACTTTCACCGTTCCGAATACTCCGACGACGCAGGCGCGCGTTCGCGTCCGCGAATATGATTTTGTTGAACCGGCAGGCATTTCAGCAACGAATTTTTCAATATCCACGACTGCGCCGACTGCCCGCGCCGGATTCGATTTTGACGGCGACGGCAAAGCCGATGTTTCGGTTTTCCGACCGGACAGCGGCGTGTGGTATCTGCTCAACTCGCAGACCGGATTTACAGGAATTACTTTCGGAATTTCAACCGACAAAATCGTTCCGGCAGATTACGACGGCGACGGCAAAGTAGATGTCGCGGTTTATCGCGCAGGAACTTGGTATCTGCAAAGAAGCAGTTTAGGTTTTACCGGAATCGCGTTCGGCGCGGCAACCGATTTTCCCGTTCCGGCTGACTTTGACGGCGACGGGAAAGCCGATCTTGCCGTGTATCGTCCGTCGAACGGCACTTGGTATATTTACAATCTGGCGACCAATCAAGTCTCAGCCGTGCAGTTTGGAATAAACGAGGACAAACCCGTTCCAGCGGATTACGACGGCGACGGCAAAGCCGATGTCGCAGTCTTTCGTCCTTCGACCGGAACTTGGTATGTGCAGCGAAGCCAACTCGGTTTCACCGGAATTGCCTTCGGAACGACGGGAGATTTACCAACTGCCGCCGATTACGACGGCGACGGCAAAGTTGACATCGCGGTCTTCAGACAAGGCGCGTGGTATCTGCAGCGTTCGACGCAAGGTTTCACGGGTGTCTCGTTCGGAGCGTCGGACGACCGTCCGGTGGAAAACGCTTTTGTTCCTTAAATTTTCGATGGCATTCCAAAAATAAAGGCGACAACTTTTAAGCAAGTTGTCGCCTTTATTTTTATCCATTAAAAGTTTTAGCGCGGCAAGAAAGATTCAATACTGAAGAATTTTACAAAGTTTTCGGTTGTTTGCTTCGCTAAATCTTTTAGCTCGACTTTATAAAAGTCCGCCAAAAATTTTGCCGTCTCGACGACGAACATCGGCTCGTTGCGTTTTCCGCGAAAAGGAACGGGCGCAAGATATGGACAATCGGTTTCGATTAAAAGTTTTTCGAGCGGAACGATTCGCGCCGCGTCGCACAAATTTTCCGCTTTTTTGAAAGTTACGTTTCCGGCAAATGAGATGAGAAAACCGATGCTCATAAGTTTTTCCGCCATCGCCGCCGTTCCGCCGAAACAGTGCATAACGCCGCCTCGAAAATCTTCTTGCGAACATTCTTCCGTTAAAATCTCAAGTGTTTCCGCGTCGGCTTCGCGCGAGTGAATAATAATCGGTAAGTTTAAATTTTTCGCCACTTTTATTTGCCGCCGAAAAACATCATTTTGCACATCTCGCGGCGAATGGTCGTAGTAAAAATCGAGTCCGATTTCGCCCCAGGCGACTACCTTTTGGTTTTTCGCCAAATCAATCAAATGCGCTTCCGCTTTATCGTCATAAAGTTTTGCGTCGTGCGGGTGAACACCGACTGAAGCGAAAACATTTTCATACTTTTTCGCCACTTCGACGGCTCGTTTAATTTCCCCATCGTGCGGATTTCCCGTGCCGACGGTCAACATCATTTTCACGCCCGCATCTTCGGCGCGTCGCACAATTTCATCGCGGTCTGCGTCAAACGCTTCGCCGTCAATATGACAATGTGAATCAACGAAAATCATTCACTTCAACCTCGCGCCGATATTCACATTTTCGATAAACGTCGCTAACGCCGGTTTTTCGCCTTCGCCGCTTTCCAAACTCGCGGCGCAAATCATTCCCTGCGATTCGAGTCCGCGCATCGTTCTGGGTTTTAAGTTTGCGACGACGACGACTTTGCGACCGATTAAAGTTTCCGGTTCGTAGTATTCTGCAAGTCCGGCGAGAATCTGGCGCGGTTTTTCTTCGCCCAAATCAATTTCAAAACGCAGAAGTTTGTCGGCTTTCGGAATGCGTTCGGCGACTTTTATTTCGCCGACGCGAAGTTCGACTTTGAGAAAATCGTCAATCGTGATGAAGTTTTTTTCTTCAATATTTTCAGCGTCCGAATCGTTTATCAAAACGTCCGTCGGGTTTTGCGCGAGAGCGGTTTTCTCCGGCGCGTCCGGCGATTGCTTTTGAGTTTCATTGTCCAATTCGGGCTTGGCTGCTTTTGCTTCGTCTTTGATTTCATTCATAACTTTTATTTTATCAATTCGCGGAAAAACGGCTTCGATTTCACCGACGCGCGTTCCGGCTTTCAGTTCTCCGTAAGTTAAATTTTCAGGATTTATTTTTGAAACATCTTCGCTTAAACCGATTTGCGCGTGTATTTTTCCGGCGGCTTCCGGCACAACCGGATAAAGCAAAACGCCCAGCCAGCGCAAAGTTTCGGTTGCGCGATACAAAATCGCGTTCAGCGTTTCGGCTTGATGCTCGTCTTTGACCAATTCCCAAGGTTTTGCGTCGGAAATCATTTTATCAATCCGCGCCACGACCGACCAAAGAATTTCCAACGCTTGGCTAAACTCGAAATTGTCGAATTTTCGGAGAAATTCGTCACGGGCGTGTTCGAGAACCGAAACTATTTCCTGCTCGTCGGCGTTGATTCCGGCGCGTTTGGCGAAGATGTAATTATGCTCGCTGATTTTTCCGGCGGGAATTACGCCGTCTCGATATTTGTTGATCATCGAAAGCGTACGGTTCGATAAATTCCCCAAACCGTTCGCCAAATCCGCATTCGTCCGATCAATCAAATTTTCGTAACCGAATTTTCCGTCCTGCCCGAAAACCATCTCGCGCAGCAGAAAATATCGAATCGCGTCAACCGAAAAGTTACCGCGCAGAAAATTCAAATCAATCGAATTTCCCAAAGTCTTCGACATCTTTCTGCCGTTTTGATCGAGCCACAAACCGTGCGCGAAAACCGTCGTTGGCAAGTCGAGATTTGCCGCTTTTAGAAATGAAAACCAATAAATCGAATGAAACCGCAAAATGTCTTTGCCGACCAGATGCACGACGTTTCGCCAATATTTTTCAAAACCGATTTCTTTTCGTTCTGCGCTGCCGTAACCGATTGCCGTGATGTAATTCGAGAGCGCATCGAGCCAGACATACATCACGTGATTCGCGTCGTCGGGAACGGGAATTCCCCAACTCACGGATTTTTTTTCGCGTGAGATTGAAAGGTCTTGCAAGCCGCTTTTGATAAAAGATACGACTTCATTTCGTCTGGCTTCGGGACGAATTAAATGCGGGTTCGCTTCGATTGTTTCGAGCAAAAATTCATCGTAATCCGAAAGCCGGAAAAAATAACTTTCCTCGGAAACTTTATCGAGCGGACGTTCGTGAATCAGACAGCGCGGCGCGTCTTCGCCTGTCCTTAATTCATATTCGGTCTCGGTTTTAAATTCGGCGCAGTTCGGACAAAACCACGCTTCATAAAATCCTTTGTAAATCGTCTCTCTGCCTTTCGGCGTTTTATTTTTAGAAATTTCGCGCCAGAGATTTTGCGCCGCTTTATAATGAAAAGGCTCGGTCGTCCGCATAAAAACGTCGTAATCGTTTAGACCGAATTCATCGAAAATCTTTTTAAATTCGCTCGAAATATAATCAACATATTCTTTCGGGGTTTGATTATTTTCAATCGCCACGCGCTGAATATTCACGCCGTGTTCGTCCGTTCCGGTGAGAAAATATGTGTCGAAACCGCGCTGTCGTTTATGTTTCGCCAAAACGTCGGCAACCGTCGTCGTGTAAAGATGACCGAGATGCGGCAAGCTGTTGGCATAATAAATCGGCGTGGTTATGTAAAAAGTTTTTTCCATATATTTTCAGATTTATACAAAAAAGATTTTGCCACGAATCGCACGAATAACACGAATTTGAAAAATAAATTTCTACTCGTGTTATTCGCGCGATTCGTGGCTAACTGACCTAAAACTAAATTCTATTTTCGATTCGGCTGCGCTTTCGCAAATTCGTCGGTTTGATTAAAAGCCGGAAGTCGTTCGACGTTCGAGGCTTTCAAGCCAATCGCCAGCGAAATTTCCGCTAATTGAACCGCGCCGGAAAAATCGAATGTATCGTGATATTCGTCCGACGGTTGATGATAATCGGTCGAATTATATCGCTCGAACTGCGCCGCGCCCCAACCTTCGGGCTTTCCGACGAAATCATCGCCCGCTTCCATATTGAGCGACGGAACGCCGACTCTGGCAAACGGAAAATGGTCTGAGCGATAAAAAGAACCTTGTTCGGGTCGCGCGTCCGGAACGAGCGAAAGCCCGCGTTCTTTGGCGACTTCTTCGACGATTGATTTTAAACTCGAACGCTCGACTCCGAGTGCGCTGAAATTTTTCACCCGTCCGAGAATATTTACCGAATCGAGATTTACGTCCGCCGCCGTTTTTTCAACCGGAAAAATCGGATGTTTCGCATACCATTCCGCGCCGAGCAAACCTTGTTCTTCGGCGGTCGTAAAAAGAAAAACCTGCGAGCGTTTCGGGCGCAGATTGGCGGGCATCTTCGTCAACGCTTCGGCGATTCCGAGAATCGAAGCGTCGCCCGTCGCGTTGTCCACCGCGCCATTGTAAATCGTGTCGCCTTGCTTATTCGGTGCGCCGATTCCCAAATGATCCCAATGCGCCGAATAAATCACATATTCGTTTTTCAAAGTCGGGTCGCTGCCTTCAAAAATTCCGACGACATTATTCGAATCACTTTTTTTAACTTGGCTTTGCAAATTAACCGTCGCTTTTAATCCTAAATCAATCGGCTGAAAATCGCGCGATTTGGCTTTTTCCCGAAGCTCGTCCAGATTCTTTCCGGCTTGCGTGAAAATTTTATGCGCCGTTTCGTCGGTCATCCACGCCTTCATTTGCAAAAACGGCGTTTTGTCGTCGGACGTGCGAGCGATGTCATAACGCCAACTGCCGTTTGAAGTTTGAACGACCTGCCATTTGTAACCGGCTGATTCGGTCGTGTGAATTAGAATCACGCCGACCGCGCCCATTCGCGCCGCTTGTTCGTATTTATAAGTCCAGCGTCCGTAATAAGTCAGGGCTTTTCCGCCGAAAAGATTCGGTTCTGCCGACGTTGCGGGCGGATCGTTGACCATCATCACGAGAACTTTACCGCGATATTTTTCCGCGTCGCCTTTGTAGTCGTTCCAATTTTGTTCGGGCGCGTCAATGCCGTAACCGACGAAAATCATATCGGCGTTTATCTTGACGTTATCGGTTTGCGCTCCGGTGAAGGCGACGAATTCATCGCCGAATTTATACGCCGCGTCGCCGACATTCAAAGTCGTTTGCGGGTCGGCTTTCACACCGACGAGCGCGACCTGCTGAAAATAACTGCCGTTGTTCGCCGGTTTGATTCCGAATTGTTCAAGTTGCGCGGCGATATATTTCGCCGCCGTTTCGCCGCCGCGACTGCCCGGAGCGCGACCTTCCAAAAGATCGTCCGAGAGAAATTTCACATTCGCCCGCATCGCATTTTCGTTAAAAAATTTTGATAAATCATTGGTCTGCGAAAAGGCGTAACTCGCCGATAATGCAACAGTAAATAGCGCAATAATAAATTTGTTTTTCATAATATTTTTATCCTTTTATCAAACTCATCGCTTCGGCGCGAGTCCGCGCGTCTTTTCTAAATCCGCCGAGAACGCTCGAAGTAATCGTTTTCGCGCCCGGTTTTTTCACGCCGCGCAAGGTCATACAAGTATGTTCGGCTTCGATGACGACCATCACGCCGAGCGGTTTGAGTTCGTCGAAAAGCGTCTGCGCGATTTGCTGCGTCAGACGTTCTTGAACTTGCAAACGCCGCGCGAAAATTTCCGCCAGCCGCGCGAGTTTCGATAAACCGACGATGCGCCCGCCTTTCGGAATATATGCGATATGACACTTGCCGACAAACGGCGCAAGATGATGTTCGCACACGGACGCGATGGAAATATCTTTCACAATTACCATTTCATCGTGCGAATCGCCGGGCAAAGGAACGATAAGCTCATTCGCGTTTTGCCACATTCCTTCGGTCAGTTCGGCGTAAAAATCCGCCACTCGTTCCGGCGTTTTCTGCAAGCCTTCGCGCATCGGATTTTCGCCGATGCCTTCTAAAATCAAGCGCACACCGTCGGCGATTTTTTTCAAATCAACTTTACTTTTCTTCGTCAAATCAAACTCCTTAAAAACATTCTAATTCGATTTGAAATTGGTTTCAATTTCATCTATCACGCGACGCGCCGGTAAGCCCGTTCGGTCGGCGATTTTTTTGACTTGCTCGAACTCCGGCTTCATATTGACAATCCGCCCGCCGAACTTTGCCGTCTTCACGTCAACCGACCCGAACGCGGTTTCGACCCGAACCGTTTCGCGCGGCAGACAATTTCTTTCGACCGTCGAAACACGCACACCGAGCGTCGAGGTTTCGGTAAAAACGAGCGCGAGAAACTTTTCCTTTTCGTTCGGTCGGCACAAAATCGAAACCATCGTCGCCGGACGATTTTTCTTCATCTGAATCGCCGTGAACCAGCAATCGAGTGCGCCCAACGCCAGAGATTTTTCCATCAAAGAGCCGAGAATTTCCGGCGAAAGGTCGTCAATATTCGTTTCGAGAATCAGTATTTTCTCTTTGATTAAATTATCGTCCGTTGTTTGCTTTTCGTCGTTTTTTACGCTTTGTTTTTCCGGTGAAATTTCTCCAATTATCAACCGCAAAACATTCGGGAAATTTTTATATTCGCGCGTTCCCGCGCCATATCCGGCGCGTTCGATTTTCATTTCGGGAATCGCGCCGAATTCTTCGCAGACAGTTGCAATAATCGCCGCGCCGGTCGGCGTAATCAGTTCGCCTTCGATGTCGGTCGAATAAATTGAAACGCCGCGCAAAAGTTCGGCGACGGCGGGCGGCGGAACGGGAAATTTGCCGTGCGCCATTTGTACGAAACCGCTGCCGACGTGAATTTTCGAGCAAATAAATCGTTCGATTTCTAAAAGCTCGACACCGACGCACGCGCCGACGACCTCACTAATCGCGTCCATCGCGCCGACCTCGTGAAAGTGAACTTTTTCAATTTCGATGCCGTGAATTTTCGCTTCCGCTTCGGCGAGTTTTCTGAAAATTTTTATCGCTCGCGTCTTAACTTTTTCGTTCAAACCCGAATCGCCGATGATTTTTTCGATTTGTGAAAAATGCCGGTGCGCTTTGTCGGGCGCAATTTGCACATCGGCTTTTACGGCGTTGATGCCGGAACGGTCAACGGTTTCAAATTCGACTTTAAAGTCCGTGATGGCGAGCGTTTTTAATTGTTCCAGCAGCTTTTTTTCGTCTGCGCCGAGCGCAATCAATGCGCCGAGAATCATATCGCCGCTCGCGCCCGCGAAACAATCGAAATACAGCGTTTTCATTTTTTTATTATAACCGCAATTATTTTTTCGCGCATTTTAGTTCTGTCAGAACACAGAGCGATAGCGACGTGCTGAATGAATATAAGCAAGTCGCTGACGCTCTGTGTTCTGACTTCTAATTCGATTGAGTTTTTGCTGCTGGCGGATTTGCGCCGACGATGTAGCTGTCCCGCGCTCTGATGACCAGCGACGGACGGTTGACGCGCACTTTTATTTGTTTGCGTTGTCCGGCTTGCGCTTCTTCATTCGGATAATAACCGATGTTGTATTGGCGGCGAAGTTCTTCCGCAATGCCTTCAAAGGCGGCGGTCAAACCGCCCGGCGTTGATTCGGGACGAAAAACCCGTCCGCCGGTGGCGGCGGCTAAATCTTGCAGATAGCTTCTGCCGCGAGCGTATTCCTCGCTGCTCGTGCCGTAACCTTGATTGCGCGTCGCCGTCGGAATTATGCCGCCGTTGACGTTGCCCAAACCGCCTTGTCCGAAGAAAGTATTATAGTAAATCGGGAAAACGAGCGCGTCGGCTTCTTCGGCTTCGCGGATGGTGCTTTCGTATTCGGCTTTTGAGGAAGTCGTATCAACGCCGTCGGTAAATAAAACGATTGCCTTGCGTCCTTCGATTTCATTCAGGCGTTTGGCGAATGAAAAATGAACCGCGTCGTAAAGCGAAGTTCCGTTGCCGAAACCGGTTTTTTTGATGGCTTTGTAAATTTTTTGCCGGTCGTTCGTCGCTTCGGTCAAAACGTGGACGTTCCAGTCGAACTCGATGACCATCACGTTATCCTGCGATTTTAATTGGTCAACGAAAGCCCGCGCCGCGTTTTGAATTTCCTCGATTTTATACGCGGTCGAAGGACTCGTATCCAGCAGCAAAACGACCGTAAAAGGTTTGTCGGAAGAGCCGAAATAAGCGATGTCCTGCTTTACGCCGTTTTCGTAAATTTCAAAATCCGACTGCCGCAGATTCGGAATATAAAGACCGTTGCGGTCAAATACGGAAACGGGAATCGTTATCAAATTGGTTTCGACTTTTACGACATCTTCATCATTAGTTTCAGTCGTCGTTTGCTGAACGGGAGCGGTTTGTTCGGGCTGTTTTATTTCCGGTTTTTTCTTGGATTTTTTTTTCGACGGCTCGACGTAAATAGGAATCGGTTTATTTGGCGTTGATTCGGAATAATCGCCAGCTTCCGGCGTTGTAGTTTCCACAATCGGATTCGGAGTCGGTTCGGTTTTAACTTTTCTGCCCGACTGCGCCGACGCAATTGAAAAAAATCCCAAAATAAAAAATAGTCCGACCGCGAAAATTTTCATACCTTACATTTCTCCGTTAATTATAAAAGCGTTTTTGGGATTTAGATGCAAAGATAAAGGAAAAGGTTAGTAAAGATTTGTTAAGATTATTCAGCCGAAATTTAATTTTTAAATTTTAATTCGCCGAGATTCTGTATTAAAAGGTCTCGCGCCGATAGTAAAACAGAACAAATTTTGCATCGAATAAATACAGAATTTGTATAAAACCATTCTGGCATCGCAGTTGCGGTTTGATAAATTTGCAATAACACTCCCCGACGAGATAAAGAGAAATTTATAAATCTTAAAAAATGAGGAGAAAGGAAAAATGAAAAAATATTTTGTTACGTTTTTAATGATGGCATTATTTGTGATAATGCTTCCGTTCGCTGCCGAAGCGCAGACTTATGTCAAACGCTATCGCGGCAGAGACGGTCGTATTCATTACGTTCGAGTTAAAAAACCGAGCTTTTATCGCCGCCACCGAAATGCGTCGAATATCGCGCTCGGAACGGGCGGCGGCGCGGTTCTCGGCGCGTTAATCGGCGGCAGAAAGGGTGCGCTAATTGGCGCGGGAGTCGGCGCGGGCAGTTCAGCAGTCTACACATACAAAATCAAGAAAAAGAAACGCCGTTATTACAAAGTCCGCAGAAACTAATTTGTGAATATGTCTGTTTTTAGAAAGCCGTGAGATTATAAACCTCACGGCTTTTCTTTCAACTTCGTTATATTTAATTGCCATTGAAGCGGGAAATGCGGCAAGAATTTCGACAAAGTTTTCGTTTTCGATTTTTCATTATCAGATGTTAAAAACATTATCCTTAATTTTAAGTTTGACCGTCTTTTTGGCGGCAATCTGGATAATAATTCCCGCGCCCGCTTATTTTATCTGGCTTTTTTCGGTGGCGGCGAGCGAATGGAGTTTGTGGATCGCCGCGCTCGCTTTAACTGCAATTATCTTTAGCGTCTGTATTCCGATTTCGGGCGGCGACGGAAAGCTCTGGATTGTTTCGCTGATCGTTTCGTCTGTCGCTCTCGTCATTTCGCTGTATCCGTTTTTCAGCATTCGGCATTTGGCAAACGAGCAAAATGTTTCGCTTTCGATTGGCGAATATTTCAGCGGATCGAGAAACGACGATTCTTCAGACCGAGATTTTACGACTCGAATATTTGTCGAAATTGACGGAAAGGATGTGCAGCTCGACGTTTATTCGCCGACGGTCTTGAACGAAAATAAAGGCGCGGCGGTCGTCGTCATTCACGGCGGCTCTTGGAACGCCGGCAGCCGAAATGATTTTCCGCAGTGGAACAGATGGCTTGCGGCGAACGGCTTTACGGTTTTCGATATTGATTATCGTCTCGCGCCGCAGCCGAATTATTTATCGTCAACCGGCGATGTGAAATGCGCTGTTCGTTGGATAAAAAAACATTCATCGGAGTTTGAAATCTCGCCCGACCGCATCGCGCTTTTCGGACGTTCCGCCGGAGCGCATCTGGCTTTGCTCGCCGCTTATTCCGCCGACGATTCGCGTCTTCCGCCGGGTTGTCTGCAAGACGAGCAAGACGGACAAATTCGCGCCGTCGTTTCATTCTACGCTCCGGTTGATTTGATTTGGGATTACGATAATCCGGCAAACCGATTTGTCATCAACGGACCGAAAACGCTCGCCGATTTTCTCGGCGGCAATCCGCACGAATCAAATGAACTCCGCGAACGCTTTATTCTCGCTTCGCCGACCGCGCACGTTTCCGCAAAAACGCCGCCGACGCTGCTCGTTCACGGCGGACGCGACCAACTCGTGCGAAGCGAAAATATGCAAATTCTCGACGAAAAATTAAACGAAGCGAATGTGCCTCACAAAACGCTTTTTATTCCATACGCGCAGCACGGTTTCGACTACGATTCTCACGGTTGGGGAGCGCAGATAGTCAAGCCCGCGATGCTCGAATTTCTCCGTGAAAACACACGGGCAAACAATACATTAAAACGGCTTGAGTAACTTCGTTTCCTGCCGCCGCCAAATTCCGTAGAATCATTTTGCTTATTTCGCGCCGTCTGCGTAAAATCCAAAAGGGATTTGTAACTTATACTTTTCCCTACAATCTTAAATATAAAAACAGGAAGGAAATATATGAAAAATTTGAGAACAATTTCGGCGACAGCTATATTCGCTCTCGTCATTTTTATAATGCAGGGATGCAGTTTCAGCACTGCTAATTTGAGCAGCTTGGAAACTTACAAAGACAAAGACGGCAAAGATAAAACAAGCAGTTTCAAAGGCGGCGACACCATCTACGCGAAAGCGATTGTATCAAATAATCCGGGCAACGTAAAAGTTAAATTTTCGCTCGCCGACCCGCAGGGAAAAGCGTTGAGCGGCTCTGAGGTTTCGGTTGATCTTTCCGGCGATATGAATGTTGCCAGTTATTCTTTGCCGGTAACGACTGCGCTTCCGGCGGGCAGTTATAAACTTTCCGCCGATATGATAAACGATGAAGGCGAAAAGAAAGACAGCAAATCGGAAACCATTTCCATTGCCGAAGGAAGTGAATAAATAGACGGCGCACTTTACACATTCGCCGTTAAAACTCGATAAGTGATTTGTCGGGCGACGCGCTTTGATTTTATCCGATTAAAACGTATCGCTCGTCAACATATTATTCTCGCCTCAAAATTTCCTTACATTATCATTCGCAATTTCACGAGAT
Organism: Pyrinomonadaceae bacterium; assembly: GCA_051002375.1. Lineage (GTDB taxonomy): Bacteria > Acidobacteriota > Blastocatellia > Pyrinomonadales > Pyrinomonadaceae. Next base: position 57,158 of record JBPCMK010000082.1, read on the forward strand.
TTCATTCGCTAAGTTAAACATCTTGAAAAATCATCAAACGGTTGTTGACGGTTGGCGAAATTACTGTATTATTTTCTGGAAGTTCTAATTTCAAAATCAATTAACATAAAGAGGAAAATTAAGATGAATAACAAAATTTTGTTATCAGCCGCAGTGCTGCTTGCTTCAGGACTTGCCGGCTGCACTGCAAATGTTTCGATGAACGGCAATATGAATAAACCGGCAATTAATATGGCTAATACAGCCAATAAGCCTGCCGCGGCGAACACGAATTCGATGACTAATTCGACGGCGACCACAGTTCCCGAACCGAAAACCGAATTAAAAGACGAGAAAGCCCAGAAACCGGCTGGTCAAAGCAAGAAGCCGGCAACCAAAGCGACGATTCCGGCAAACTGGATTGATATGGTTGACGAAGTTAAAGGCTATGGCTTTCAAGTTCCCGAAGGCACGAAAGGCGATACGACGAGCGAAGGCGGCGTAGATACATTTTACGCGGAAACGCCCGACAACATCGGCGTTATCGTTTATGCTTTCAAAGATGCGAGTTTGACCAAAGAAGATTTGCTCGACCGCGCGGAAGCCGCGTGGGGCGCGATGGGCGAAAAATTAACCGCCGGTTCGTTAAAAAGCGAAGGCGACGATTATTCGCTTGCCGAAGGCACATCGGTGGACAAGGACGGCAAAAAATCAAAAGTTAAAGTTCTCGTCGGAACTGATGTTACGGATAATTATGTAATGTTCGTCTTCTGCGACGAAGCGAGTTTCGCGGCAAAAGAAGCGACGATGGACGCAATCTGGGGCAGTTTTGAAATGTATAGCGGCGGCGCGAGCAACAATTAAATCAATTTAATCTAAAGAAAAAGCGGCGCGTTTACTTTATCAAAGAACCACTTTTGCCTTCAAACTCAGAGAAGAAAATCTTTCCGCCAAAAACGGTTTCGGTTGTGTGCGATATATTTTTCACCTCGTTTGCGATTTTAACATAACTTTCACCGCCTTCACTTCCGCCGAATACCTAACGCAAAGTAGATTATTTTATAAAGGATTGATTGTTTTCAGACTTGAAAATTTTGAAAAATCGTGGTCAGCCGTGGCGAGAGTCGCGCCGTGTTCGATTGCCAATGCCGCGAGATGCGCGTCCATCATCAAAGCCGCTTTTGTCTGACCTTCGATAATCAGACTTTGAAAATCGTCCAATGATTTGCCGTCGGAATTAAAATTTTGATATTCGGAAGCGCAATCCATTCGTCAACAATTTCGATTGCTTCCTGTAAATCAAACGGCTGCGGAAACGCTCGCGGATTGGTCGAAATCCGCAGAAAAGCCGTAATCACCTGCCAACTCAAACCGAATGGAACAGGCAAAGAAAATTGTTCTTCCAGCCATTTTTTCGCCTGTGTGTGTTGCGGCGCGTCTTCGTTATAAGCATACAAAACGATATTCGCATCTGGCGTAATCATCTTTTCACACCTTCGATTTCTTCAACCAACTCGCTCGTTTTGTCGTAATTCAAATCTTCCCTGAAACCCAGATGTTTGCTTCTAACGCGAAATTCTTTCGGATTTTCCCGAACGCTTTTGACATTAACCGTTATTTCGACACGGGTATTCGGTTTTAATCCAACCTCGCTTTCAGGACGAAAAACCTTTCCATCAAAAACAGCTTCGATTGTGTGCGACATATTTTCACCTCGCCTGCGATTTTAGCATAACTTTCACCTCATAAACTTCCACCGAATCGCTAACGCCGCTTGCATCAAGGATGAAACTTCATCTACCAAATTGTTTGAATTGATGTTAAGGCTTGAATTTTAGAATCTTTCGTAACCAGCGGAAGATTCAAATGAAGTGCTGTCGCCGCGATTATTCTATCGGGCATATCAGGAACGGTTAGGCGCGGAATTTGTGCTAGAGTTTGAGCGATTTCAGCGGTCAGATCTTGAACTGCAAAACTGCTGTTCGGTATTTTCAATATCCGCATCAAACTCGAAAGCGTCTGTGGAATGAGCCGGTTCTTTTCAATTAAATATACGATTTCAACAATCGAGATGGACGGCAAAATTATCAAACTTCCGTTTGCTGCCGCATTGTTGACGGC